>CALMGA010000229.1:0-2821 GCA_937863205.1 uncultured Beijerinckiaceae bacterium
ACACCCAGCACGCCGGCGACCGCGCCATCCACACGCCGCGGACGATCGGCCAGACGATGCTGTCGATCGCGCCCGACGGCAACTTCGAGAACGCGGTGGCGATGCCCTACGGCCCTTCGCAGAACTACCAGGCGCCCTCGACCAGCAAGACGGACCACGTCGACAAGCTCGGCAACGTCAGCACCACGCTGAACAAGGACAGCCACGTGCGCAAGACCGCTGGAGCGACGGTGACCCAGGACGGCAACGGCCACCAGATCGTGTGCGGCGGCGTGACCGTGGCGGTGACCAGCAGCGGCGTGGCGGTCACCGGCGGCAAGATCACCCACAACGGCAAGGACATCGGCGCCGATCACATCCACGGCGGCATCCAGCGCGGCGGCGCCAACACCGACCCGCCGGCGAACTGACATGCCCACCTCGACCGGCATCGACCGCGCGACCGGCCTGCCGCTGTCCGACCTCGACCACGTCCGACAGGCGTTCCGCACCATTCTCACCACGCGGCTCGGCTCTCGGGTGATGCGGCGCACCTTTGGCGCTGCCGTTCCAGGCCTGCTCGGCCGACAGCTGGTGCCGGCGACGCTGGCCGTGTTCACCCAGGCGATCAGCCTGGCCGTCTACCTGTGGGAGCCGCGCCTGGCGATCGTGCAGGTGCTGTACCCCGCCCCGCCCAATTCGACGCCGTTCCTGCGCGCCGGCCGGATCGCGATGGCGATCCTGGCCGACTACCGCCCCTACGCCCTTAGCGGCGACACCACCACGGGCGTGCGGCGCATCTATCTCTGACGGCACCTCGCCGTCTCTGACCGCAGCGTCGCCAGGCGACCGGGAGGCTCCATGGGACGCTTCACGCCCATCGACCTCGCCACACTGCCGGCGTTGCCGAAGACTGCGCTGACCTTCGAGCAATACTACGCCGCCTACATGGCGGACCTCACCGCCCGGCTCAACGCCGTCGGCATCCCCTACAACGTCGGCAGCCTGCAGACCGACACCTACGCCATCACCGGACAGGCCTTCTCGTACCGCACGCTCGCCGTCGCGCAGTCGATCGACGACGCGATCGCCGCGGTGCTGCTGCCGACGTCCTACGGTGCCTACCTCGACAACCTCGGCGCCACCCAGGACCCGCCGGTGGCGCGCAAGGTGGTTGCGCCGGCGAGCGGCGCGACGCCGGCGGTGATGGAAAGCGACAACAGCTACCGCGCCCGCATCGCGCTGGCGCCGGACGCCCTGTCGACCTGCGGCCCGCGCGGCGCCTACCTGTTCTTCACCCTCGCCGTCGACGGCACCGCCGCGGTCGCGGTGTACGGGCCAATGAGCTACGGCGGCACGCCGGGCAACCCGTTCGTGCCGCTCGGCGAGGTGCAGGTCGCGATCCTGGCGACGGTGGCTGCATCGGCCGCGACCAACGGCGACGGCACCGCGCCGGCGGCGCTGCTGGCGGCGGTGGGCGCCGCGCTGTCGGCCGACGACCGCCGCCCGATCGCCGACTTCGTGGTGGTGTCGGCCGCCACCGTGCAGCCCTACGCGATCAACGCCATCCTGCCGGTCCGGCGCGGCACCGACCAGATCTCGGTCCTCAACGCCGCCTACGCCCGTGTCCGAGCCGCAGCCGACTTCGCCCACCGCCCGGGCGGCCAAGTCCTCGCGCAGGATGTCACCGCCGCCTGCAAGGTGCCCGGCATCAACGGCCGGCCGGTGGTGGGCGAAGTCGCCCTGACCGGCTGGAGCGATCAGAACGGCGTCGCTCCGGTACCGGGCGCCAACGGACCGGCCTTCGTCGCCCCGTATTGCGCCCCGGGCGACCCGGTGATCACGGCCGTGGGCAACGACACGACGCAGCTCGTCGCCGGCGGCATCACGCTATCCGTGGTGGTGTCGGATGACTGACCCCAAAGCCCGGCAGGACCTCGTCCCCGAGCCGACGCCGCCCGAGCGGGCGATCGAGGGCGCGGACGCGGCGATCGCCGACGTCGACGTCACCCAGATCATCACCGCGCGCTCGATCGCCGACGCGCCGGCAGCCTACCTGCCCGCGCTCGCCTACGAACGCCGGGTCGTCGCCTGGGATGCGCTGTGGTCCGACGCGGTCAAGCGGGCCGTGCTGGAGGCAGCGCCGGAGGTGCACCGGCACTGCGGCACGCCCTACGCGGTGAAGACGGCGCTGGCCGCGCTCAACGTCGACGCCACGCTCACCGAATGGTGGCAGCTCGCCCCGCAGGGCGTACCCTACACGTTCCATGTCACCGCCTACGCCCGAGGGCGGCTCTACGACGGGCCGCTGCTCAACGCCCGGCTGCAAAGGATCATCTTCGCCACGGTCATGGGGACGAAGCCGGAATCGCGGGCCTTCGACCTCACGGTCGCGGCGAAGCTGCCGGCGACGCTCGGCCTGGCACCCGTCGCCGTGGCCCGGTCGCGCACGGCGGTGGCGATGGTGCCGCGCAATGCCCGTGATCTCCAGGCGACGCTCGGGGTCGCCCCCGTCGCCGTCGCCCGCTCGCGCACCGCCGTCGCCCTCGCACCGCGCCACGGCCGCGACCTTGCCGCCACGATCGGGCTCGCCGCCGCCGCGGTGGCCCGGGTGCGCGTCGCCGTCGGCTTCAACTTCAAGGCTGCCCCATGAGCGACGCCCTTCTGCCGGTCATCACCAACGCCGGCCTGGCGGCGGCCTGCGCCGTCGGCAACGGCCTCGCGGTGGAACTGACGCAGATCGGCGTCGGCCAGGGCGTGCTCACCAACGGGGTCGGCGGCGGCTACACGCCGAGCGCCGCGCAGACCGCGTCGGCGCGCAGGAACAGCTTGCCGCCGAAGC
>CALMGA010000229.1:2831-10127 GCA_937863205.1 uncultured Beijerinckiaceae bacterium
AGACCGCGTTGCAGAGCGAGGTGATCCGGGTCCCGATCCTGTCGGGCGCGCCGCTGGGCCAGAACGCCTTTTCCGTCGAGGGCGTCATCCCGTCCTCCTCCGCCCCGGCGAACTACGTCGTCTGGGAGATCGGCTTCTACACCAGCACGGGCGTGCTCTTCGCCATCTGGAGCTCGCCGCAGTTCCCGCTCGCGGCGAAGACCGGTCTCAGCGACATCCAGCTCGCCTTCGACCTGTTCCTGCAGCAGGTGCCGCCGGGCTCGATCGCCGTCACCGTGTCGGGCCCGAGCATCCCCTCGACGTTCGGCGTGCTCGCCGAACTGCTCGCCGTCCAGGCCAACGGCTTCGCCGGGCGGGTGAACGCAATCCATCGCCGCTTCATCGCGGGAAACTGAGGGAACAGCCCCGTGACCGGAACCGTCGTCGACTCCCTGAATGACGCCACCGCGGCCCTGAACGCGGCCACGCTCGCGGTAAACGCGCTCGAGGCCGATATCGCCACCAAGGCGACGGCGGCCCAGACCGCCGCCACCACCGTGATCAACAACTTCGTCAACGCGCCGCCGTCGACCGCGTTCTTCGTCGATCCGGTGAACGGCAACGACAGCAACGCCGGCCCCGACCTCAACAACCCGATGAGGACCCTCGATGCGGTGCTGTTGAAGCTGCCGCGCGACGGCTTCACGACGATCTACCTCCTGGGGGATGTCGTCGTCAGCAACTATAGCAACCTGTATGCCCCGATCACGATCTACGGCATCCAAAAAGGCAACAGCGCGACGGGCGGCACCTTCAGCGCGTACACGAGGAAGCTCACCTTTCTCTCCGAGGCGGCCAACAGTCCGGTCCCCGGGCTGGGCAGGACGGTCGCGGGGTTCACGGTGGCGGCGGCCTACATTCGCTACCAGTACGTCTCGATCGTCATGGGGGACCCCGTCTCGGCGATCGGCCAGAAGGCCCACAACATCCTGCAGGGCGCGACGGCACAGCTTTCCTCCTGCAGCCTCGACGCGCCGGACGACACCAGCCTGGCCAGCTTCTGCGCGGGCGTGGACGGCGCCCGCTCGTCCCTGTGGTTCTCCGGCTCGCTCGGCCCGAACGCGTCGGGCCGAATCGTGTCGGGCGTCCCCGCGGGCCAGAACCCCAACGCCTACGGCTACACCTTCCAGTCCAACCTGCTGTCGGCCTGAGCGCGTCCGGTCGCGCCCCCCGGTCGCGATCCCCCGCTTCGCGCTCCTTCGGAGATCCTTGAGCCATGCTCCTCAGCCTGACCTACCAGGGTTCGACGTTCCATGACGTCGCTCCCGATTTCCTGTCCGCGATGAAGATCCCCGACGCCGTGGTCCTCGCCGCCGCGCAGGGGGCGCTCTGCGTCGCCGTCGACGCGCAGGCCGAGAAGCTCCGCATCGTGGTGCTCACGCCCGGCGCCGGCCAGGCGATGGAGTACGGGGAGCTGAAAGCCGAGGCGCAGGCGGCTCTTGCCGCGACCGCTGCGGCGACGCCGGCGCTGTACCCGATGCTGGCGGCGAGCGTCGGCATCGACATCGACCCCAGCACCAACGCGGTCGCAACCGACGTTCTCGGCGTCGCCCGCGCCGTGATGGTGCAGTCCGCCGCCTGGACGGCGTTGGGCGCCGCAATCCGGAAGGCGCGTGTGACGGGCAAGGCGGCGATCGCCGCTGCATCCGACCTCGCGTCGGCGAAGGCCGCCTTCGCCGCAATCACCTGGCCGGCCCTGCCGACGAGCTGATCCGCCGGTCCACCGCTTCGATCCGCCCGCCATCCAGGGCCGCCTCCGGGCGGCCTTTCCTTTTCCCGCAACCGCCGCGCGCCGGCCAGGAGAACGCCCCGTGACCTCGCCCTTCTTCGGTTTCGTCATCAACGAGCAGGACACCGACGCCCCGACCCCGGTGATCAGCGACTTCTCGATCATCGGCCTCGTTCTGCCCTCGCAGGACGCCAACGCCGCGGTGTTCCCGCTCAACACCGCCGTGTCGGTCAACTCCGGCGATCCCACCGTGCTCGCCGCAATGGGCACCGGGCCGCTCTATCGGGCGGTGGGGCGCATCAACGCCCAGCTCGCCGACCTGGAAGTGTCCGCGCAGATCGTGATCGTGCGCGTGGCGATGGCGTTCGAACCCGACGGCGTCACCGAGAACGTCGCCGGCACCATCGCCAACATCGTCGGCGACCCGAACGCCGGCACCGGCCTCTACGCCCTGCCCAAGGCGCCGCAAACCTGCAACGTCACCCCGCGCCTGCTCGGCGCGCCGGGCTACACCGGCTGGACGGCCTCTGCCGCCCAGGCGCTGGCCATCGGCGCGCAGGGCAGCGGCTACAAGAGCCCGGTGGTCACCTTCAGCCCGGCCGGCTTTGGCGCCGTGGCCACCGCCACCGCCTCCAACGTCGGCGTGCAGGCGGTGGCGCATGCCGTCGAGGCCGACGGCGAGATCACCGGCGTCGCCATCGACAACGGCGGCCAGGACTATCCCACCGCGCCGAGCGTGACCTTCGCCGGCGGCGGCGGCACCGGCGCCGCGGCGCACGCCGTGGTGGCCAACGGCATCGTCACCGCGATCGTGATGGACAACGAGGGCACCGGCTACACCTCGGCGCCCACCGTGACCCTGTCGGCGCCGCCCGGCGGCGAGATCACCGGGCTCAACCTGACGAGCCCGGGCGCCTTCCCGCCGGGCACCACCGTGACTGTGGCGATCGCCGACTCCAACGGCGGCGCCGGCGCCGGCGCCACGGCGACGCTCACCCTGCAGCAGCTCGCCAACCCGGTCTGCGCCGCACTGCCGGCGGTCGCGGCCAGTCTGCTCGCGCACTACATCGTCGGCGGACCCGGCGGGTCCAAGCAGGACGCCCTGAACTGGCGCACCCTGCTCAACGACAAGCGCTGCATCGCCCAGGATGACTGGGAGATCGTCGCCTCCGGCCAGGGCACGGCCTACATCGACGGCGCCGCCCGCTCGCTCGGCCTCGCCGTGCGCACCGACTTCCAGCACAGCGGCTACCCTTTCTACGCCTGGGCCAACACCCCCGTGCAGGGCGCGCTCGGCCTGAAGCGCTTCGACAGCTTCAGCCTCACCGACGGCGCCACCGACGGCCAGGAGCTGCTGGCCGCCGGCGTCGGCGTCACCGTGCGCGGCGACGCCAGCGACACCTCGCTCGACTCGTCCGGCTTCGTCGCCGTGTCGGTGAACAACTGCAATCCCGACACCAACCTGAACTTCTACAACAAGACGCGCGGCCGGGACTTCATCGACCTCACCCTGATCAAGACGATCCGCACCCTGCTCGGCAAGAACAACATCTCCGTTCAGAGCGTGCAGGCCGTGCTCACCACGATGACCCAGGTGATGGTGGACATGCCCAACGATGGCGAGGTCGGGTACCAGATCGGCTTCAAGGCGAGCGACAACAGCGTGGCCGCGCTGCGGGCCGGCAAGTTCACCGTCTACGACAACTCCGAGGAAGCAGCGCCGATCTGCCAGATCACGATCAACCGCGCCCTCGACGCCGGCGCGCTTACCGCCGAGCTGGTCTCGCTCGCCTCGGCGACCAGCACCGTCAACGCCTGACGCCGCGCCGCCGCTGCCCCGCTCCGCAGCGGCGCCCCTGCCGCTCCCCCTGAGATCACCGAGGATCCCCCGCCATGTCGGACCTTTATGTTTCCGAAGCCTTCAACCTGTTCGTCGGCGACGCCGGCCCGGACAACACCAAGCACCTCATCATCAAGAACCTGAAGCTGCCGGAAATGGAGGAGCTGACCGCGCAGCACCATGCCGGCGGTTCGTGGGGCGCGCTCGACATCGGCGGCCTCGGGATGAAAGAGCTGATGTGCTCCTTCAAGCTGACCGGCTGGGATCCGCAGACGATCGAGCAGTTCGGCATCAACGGCCGGGTCAAGTACCCCTACACCGCCTATGCCAACGTGCGCTCCAAGGCCACCGGCGCCGCCACCATGGTGATGGCGAAGATGTGGGGCCGCATCACCAAGATGGCGCGTCCCGAGATGAAGCGCGGCGACCTGCTCGAGGTCGACCACGAGATCAAGGAGATCACGCACTACGAGGAATACTTCGGCAGCCAGGAGATGTTCTACTGGGACTGGCAGACCAGCCTTTGGCGCGTCCAGGGCAAGGTGCAGAACCAGGACGAGATCACCAACCTGTCGATCCCGGCGGCGAGCGCTTCGGCCAGCCCTGGCTCGACCGGCACGTAAGACCAACCGACTTCCTGGGCCGCCGGTCGCGGCGGTTCGGTCGTCCTGAACTCCTTCCCGTTCTCAACCCCACGCAGGTCCGACACCCATGGATATCAACAGCGTCCCGCCTGGCCTGTCACCGGACGCGATGGCCGTCGCCCTCGCCGGCCTGCAGCCGCCGCCGCCGGCCGTATCGGCAACCGAGCCCGCGCCGGCCGCGCGCTGGCTCACCGACAAGCCGCGGGTCACGCACTACGACCTCGAGTACCCGTTCGCGATCGACGACGTCGAGTACAAGGTGATCACGCTGAAGCGCCTGATCGCGGGCGAGGTCGCCGCCTTCGTCGATCGCATGCGCAGCGATCCTGCAAAGGAATGGCGCTTCCCGCTGTTCTTCCACGGCGACCACGAGCTGTCCGACGCGGCCTGGGAGGCGCTCGACGACGACGACCGCTTCGCCCTCGAGGAGATCTCGACCGGTTTTTTGCCCGCGAGGTTCCGTCGGCGGACGGCGGCGGCGGCCTGATCGGGCCGGACGACTGGCGATACTGGCGGCAATTCGTCGGCCGCGTCGCCGGCTGGACGATGGCCGAGCTCGATGCGCTGCCCTGGGATGCCTTCCTCGACGAGGTCGTGACGTCGATGCGACTGCGCCGCGATCTGGAGCCGTGACATGACCGTGATCTCGTCGGCGCTCAAGATCAGCTTGATCGAGGACGCGACCAAGAACGGGCCGCGCGTCGCCGAAGCACTCGACAAGGTGCAGAAGCACGCCGATGCGCTGCGGACCTCGCTCGCCAGGTCCGGCCTCAGCGACAAGATGCAGGCCGACCTGACAAAGATCGGCGCCGGCGCCCAGCACGTCGACGAGCTGAGTGCGTCCTGGCAACGCTACAAGGTCCAGCGCGGGCTGGTCGGCACGGCCGACCACGACCTGACCAAGGTCCAGATCGACGATCTCAAGCGGTGGGAGAAGGAGGCGCTCGCCGTCGAGCGCGTGGTGATGGCGGCCGAGGTCGCGCAGGTCAAGCAGCGGCAGGCCCTGGAAAAGGCGACCGCCGACGAGGTCGTGCGCATCGCCGAACGGGAAAGGGCCAAGAAGCTCGCGCTCGCGGAGAAGGAAGCGCGCGACCAGCGCCGCCTGCTCGACGCGCAGGTCGCGCAGGCCGAGAAGGCGGCGCACCAGCGCACCGAGGCGATCAAGCGCGGTGGGATCGGGCATATGGTGGCCGGCGCCGCAGCGGGCGCGGTCAGCGCGCACGGGGTGGTGCGCGCCACCGAGAGCTCGATCGAGAAGGGCGCCGAACTCCAGCACACCCGCATGACGCTGGCGCAGGCCGGCGTCGGCCCCGAGATGCGTAAGGCGATCGAGGATCAGGCGCTCGCCCTATCGGCGCGCTTCGGCAACGTCGCCCAGACGGCGATCATGGACCTCGCCAAAGAGGCGCGCTCCGTCCTCAAGGATCCCGAAGAGGTCGGCCCGATCACTACCGTGCTGGCGCAGGCCAAGTCCGTGCTCGACGCCGCCGACCGCACCGGCGGCTTGAGCGAGGGCCTCGGCATGCTGGTCAAGGGTGCCGAGTCGATCGGCGCCGCGCAGGATCCCAAGCGCTTCGCCAAGCTGATCGACGCCTACGTCAAGGCCATCCAGGTGATGGGAAAGACGATCAACCCGGAGCAGATCTACGAGTTCGACAAGTACCTGAAGTCGGCTGGCGTCAAGGTTTCCGATCGCTTCCTGATGACCACCGGCCTGAGCCTGTCGCAGGAAATGGGCGGCTCGACCGCTGCCAACGATTACTTCCGCACGCAGAAGGATATCGTCGCCGGCTTCCAGAACAAGCATATCCCCCTCAAAGAGATGGTCCGCATGGGCCTGATCGACCGGCGCGACGTCGAATACACGCGCACCGGGGAGGCAAAGGGCATCAAGGCCGGGCACAAGGGCGTTCACGGCGCCGAACTGGCATCAACCGACCTCGACCTCTGGGTTTATCAGGTCCTACTGCCAGCCTTGGAGAAGAAGGGCCTCAAGACCGAGGAGAAGCAGCTCGCCTGGATCACGAAGGTGTTCACGGGCGGCGAGAGCGACATCATCGCCAAGCTGATCACCCAGCGCGCATCGTTCGAGAACCACGCCACGGGATTTGGTCAGGCGTCGGGCCTTGCCGCCGCCAACCAGAACCGCGAACTTGCCGCCGTCGGCTTGGACGCATTCACGAAGGCGCTCGGCAACCTCGAAGCCAATGCGACGTCGCCGGCGATGGGCGCCGCGGGCAAGGCTCTGTTCACGCTCGCCGACGGCATCAACTATCTCGCGATCAAGGCGAAGGACCATCCCACCCTCGCGGTGACCGCGGCGGGGGCGGCCTCGGTCGGCGGCCTCGCCGCCTCGGGGTACCTCGCCTACAAAGTCATGAACGGTTTCGGGCTGGGAACGTCGGCTACGGCGCTGACCGGCTCCGCTGCGGCGCTCGATACCGCGGCGGCCGCCCTGACCGAAGCCGCAGTTGTGATGAACGGAAAAGGAGTTGCCGACCTTGCCGGCAAGGCGGCGCCCGCTGCTGCAGCAGCCTTGCCGAGCTTGGCGGGAGCCGTCGTCAAATCTATCCCGATCGTTGCGGCCACGGTCGGCCTCACCGAACTCAGCCAGACGAAGGACGCCCACACCGGCGAGGACATCACCTCACAGGCCTCCGTCGGGCAGGCCCTGGCAGATTGGCTTTTCGGCAATAAGGACGAAGGCAAAGCCGGTCCGCACAGACGCCCAGGCATGCCGATCGCCGGCGCCCGTGCCGCCGGTGGCCCCGTGACGGGTGGCAAGACCTACCTCGTCGGTGAACGCGGCCCCGAACTCTTCACCCCCGGCCTGTCGGGCGCGATCTCGACCCACGACGTGCAGCGCATGCTGTCGCGCGCGTCCTTCTCCCCGGAGAGCGGCGGCGGCGCGACGGTGCACCTCGCCGCGCCCGACCTCGCCGGCGCCGTGCTCGGCGTGGCGCGCGCGGTTGATCGGCTGACCGCCCGCGAAACGATGGCCTTCAGCGAGTTCGGCCGCGGTCTCGCCATGGTCGGCGCCGGCA
>CALMGA010000230.1 GCA_937863205.1 uncultured Beijerinckiaceae bacterium
AGGCCGAGGTGCTCGACCTCGTTCGGCATGTTGGCGTCGGCATAGGCGACCAGGATCTTCGAGCCCTTGGCGACCTTGCGCAGCGACTCGCGCAGCTCGGTCGTCGCCGGCTCGGCGTTGGCCCAGGCGATGTCGACCTCGGCGACGCGGGCGGCGAGCAGGCCCAGCGTGCCGATCAGGAACAGCCGGCGGATGGTCTCCTGGGCGAAGTCGACGCGGAAGCAGGCCACCACCATGAAGGCGATGGCGATCGGCAGCCGCTGGTCGGCGAGGTAGGAGGCGAACAGCATCCGCGGCAGCGCGACGTACACCAGCCCGCCGGTGACGAGCAGCACCGGCAGCAGGGGATGGACGCGCAGCATGCGCAGCTTCAGCGCCCAGGCGCCGGCGGCGACCACGGCGAAGGTGAGGGCGAAGGCGACGATGTCGGAGTAGGTCTCGATGACGTAGAGCAGGCCGTCGAGCTTGCCGGTCGACTCCCAGTCCCACTCCTTGGCGTGGCCCCAGGTCGAGGAGGTCAGCAGGAAGCCGGCGAGCGGCAGGAAGGGCAGGCCGGCGCAGCAGAAGACCGCCAGCCGCCGCGCCCAGCCGCCGCGATAGGGCAGCCGCGCCGTGCGCGCGAGATAGTGGACCTCGAAGGCGAGCAGGCCGAGCCCGTACACGCCGACGGCGAACAGGTGGCAAAGGTAGAGCGCGGCGGCGAGCACGGCCGACAGGAGGAAGCGCGCCGGCCAGGGCTTCTCGCGCAGCGCCACCCAGCCGGCCAGCGCCCACAGCGCCAGCCCGATGCCGAAGAAGTAGTTCAGGATGCCGATCAGGAACATGTAGTTGTAGAGCAGCGGGAAGGCGACCAGCGGCAGCATCGACCAGCGGCCGAACAGCATCCGGTTCAGCACGAAGGTCCCGGACATCATCAACGCGAAGATGATCATCATGAAGATCTGGCCGGCGAGGTAGACGTTGCCGGTGACCTTGGCGATGAAGGGGACGATGAGGTCCATCGTCAGGTTGGGCAGGATCTCCCAATCGATCTCGTAGTAGCGCGCCAGGTTGGCGTTGGCGCCGTGGTCGGCGAGCACCTGCATCCGCGAAACGTGGTTGGCGTAGTCCTCGAGCGGCGGCATCGGATGGGTGAGCAGCGGGATCGCCGCCACCAGCAGGAACACCAGGAACACCACCACCGCCTGCACCGTCGAGCGCTCGCGGATGTTGGACGGCGCACTGGTCGCCGGCCGGAGCGCCGACCCGCTGCGAAGAACCGCGTCGATGATCATGTCCTGTCCTTGTTGCCCCGCGATCGCCGGGCCATGACGAATGGCCGGCAGCGCCCGCCGATGGGGCAGAGCGCGCATACCATGGGGCGCCACCGCCCACTATCGCCGGGAGCGCGATCCCCCCGAGGTGTGGCCGATATCCCTCGTGCGCCAGTTGACACCTTGTTCCTGAACGGAGGCTGACCTCCGGCGCGGGCGGGTGCCGGAACCGGGGATGCGGCCGCCCCGTTCCGGCTTTCCCGCCGGGACCGATGCATGCGTTTGTTCTCCTGCCCGTGCTGTTCGCAGATCCTGTTCTTCGAGAACGCGCGCTGCGAGCGCTGCGGGCATGCCCTCGGCTTCCTCGCCGCCGAGGCGACGCTGCTGGCCCTCGAACCCGCCGGCGGGGACAGCTTCCGTCGCTTCGGCGCGGACGACGGCCGGAGCTACCGGCTTTGCGCCAACGCCCGCCACGGCGTCTGCAACTGGCTCGTCGACGCGGACGGCGAGGCGACGCTCTGCCCGGCCTGCCGGCACAACCGCACCATTCCCAAGCTGAGCGACCCGGAGAACCGCCTCGCCTGGAGCCGGATCGAAGACGCCAAGCACCGGCTGTTCTACACCCTCGGCCGGCTCGGCCTGCTCGATGCGGTCGACACGATGGGCGGCCGGGAGCCGCTCGCCTTCGCCTTCCTCGCCGACGGATCGAGCCCGCGCCGGGTGATGACCGGACACAAAGGGGGCCTGATCACCATCGCGGTCAGCGAGGCCGACGACGCCGAGCGCGAGCGTCGCCGCAAGGCGATGAACGAGCCCTACCGCACCCTCATCGGGCACTTCCGCCACGAGGTCGGCCACTTCTTCTGGAGTCGCCTGGTGCGCGACGGCGGCCGTCTCGAGGGCTGCCGCGCCGTGTTCGGCGACGACCGCGAAAGCTACCGCGACGCCTTGAAGCGGCACTACGCCGGAGGAGCGCCGCGGGAGTGGCAGCGCACCCACGTCAGCGCCTACGCCACCTCGCACCCCTGGGAGGACTTCGCCGAAACCTTCGCGCACTACCTCCACATCGTCGACACGCTGGAGATGGCGAAGGCGTTCGAGATGACGCTGGCGCCGGCCGTCGACAGGGCGGGCGAGTTCGCCGTGCGCTACGACGCCGACCCCTACCGTGCGCCCGACATCCACGCCCTCATCAGGGTCTGGCTGCCGGTCTCGACGGCGCTGAACAGCCTGAACAAGACGATGGGCAAGGACGAACTCTACCCCTTCATCCTGTCGGAGGCGGTGATCGAGAAGCTCGGCTTCACCCACGGGCTGATCGCCGAGGCGACGCGCGGCGTGCGGGCGGCGGCGTGAGCGGCCGGAGGTCCACGGCCGGGCGGCGCGACCGCTCAGTGCAATCGTCCCCTTGCGCGGGAAAGGCGGAACCCGGTCACTCGTGCCGCGTCACTCGTGCCGCTTGCCCATCAGCAAGATCCTGGCGCAACGACTCCAGATGTTTGCGTCGCCCTCCGCGGGCCAGCGATGGCGCGTGGCATCGCCCCAACTCGCCGCCGCCTCGAAAACCCCATCGACGGTCCCATGCTCCCAGCCGCATTGACCCGCCGCATACGGCGATGGCGGATCAGCGGCATCCAGCATGCGTTCGCGGGCGAAATCATCCGCCAGCGCCATCAGGAAGGCGATGAAGCTGTCCTGATCGACGACGTCGTCGACGAGATCGTCCGGCGATCTGCTTGGCATGGGCCGACGATGGCATTCGAGCGCCGCGTCCGCAACGGATCGACAGCCATCCCGACCCGAGCGGCCCGACGAGGCGCGAAGCTCATCCCGCCAAGCCGACGAGCGCGAGGACGCGGTCGGCGAGGCCGCGGGCGGGACGGTCGAGCAGGCCGAAGTCGGCCGCGATCTGTCGGGTCGCGTCGATGCCGGCCGGCAGGAAGAAGGGCGCCGGCGGGTCGGCCTCGTCGACGGGGTGGCCGTGGCCCATGTCGGGCACGGAATAGGCGGTGACGCAGGCCTTGCCGTCGGCGTCGCGCCAGGATCGTCGGGTCACGGAGCGGGCGAGGCTGCCGACCTGCTCGACCAGCGGCGCCTGCCGGCCGACGCCGTGCACGTCGGTCCACTGCTTGACG
>CALMGA010000231.1 GCA_937863205.1 uncultured Beijerinckiaceae bacterium
CGATGGTCGTCGGCGCCGATGGACACGGCGAGATCAGCTTCGGCGCCGTGCAGGTTGGCCTCGACATCGCCTACGGCCCCGACGACATCGATTTTACCTGGTGCGGCTTCGACGAGATGGATGAGGTGCAGGGCTCGGGCTCCGCCGAGCTCCAGGGCGACGGCACCCTCACCATCGATTTCGCCTACCACCTCGGCGACGAGGCCGTCCTCAAAGCAGTGCGCGAGACTTCTTCAGCAGCCTGCTAGTGTCATCCCAGAATTTAAGAAGCGCCTTTTTATGTTGCGTGATGGTTTTTCGTATAGGTGTGTTCCAACGTTTTGCATCTCCAGCAATAATTTCGCCGGTTTCCAAATCTACAGAAACTTGGCCTTTATCGGTTGTTACAGCACAATGTGGCCTTCCTCTATGCTGGCTTTCATTAAGGCGAACCTCCACCTTGAATTGCTTTATCTCAGGATAAGTTTTCTCATCGAGCCGACGCTTACCACTCGGCAGATCGTCACCCGGTCCTAGCGCACTAATCTGATTTAGGATTTGCTGCGTGAGTTCGTCAGGGATAGCCTGCGGGGCGCTGGAGCTGGCTTGCGATTTGGACACGTTGCCTTCCCTTAAGTTTTACTTGCATCGGTTGATATCATAGAAAGGGGACCGCCGGGCGGCCCCCAATCGGCGGTTAGTATTCGTCCGGCAGCAGGAAGGTCGTTGCGCTGCAGTCGGCTTCCGTGATGATCCAGAGCGTGTTCGCTCTAAAGCCCCGGCTCGGCTTCGCCTCATCTATCGGATAAGCAGCGGGCGCGGCAGCGCCGTATGGGATTGCGTGAGCGATCGTTACCCGTGAGGGCGGAGACGGTACGGCTCCGGGCGGAGCGCAGCGGAGCCTAGAGCGCGGCCCCGATCAGGGGACACGCCATGGTTTATCAGCCGGTCTCTTTCTTCCAGAACTCTGCGCTGTAATTGTCCAGCTGCCCGCTATGATCGGTGACAAGCTGAAAGCTGTCCGGTATTTCCTCGCCGCTGCGCCCCTCACGAAAGAAGTCCCGTACAGCATAGACTGCATGGCTTTTTAACCGCTCCCATTCCTCGAAGCAGCGCTGCTCTAGTTCCTGCTCCCGTTTAGCGGCGCTTGGCTTCTTCTTGGGCAATAGTACGCTATAGATCGGACGCTCCACTACCGTATGCTTGAAGGTAATATGCCCGCTCTGCCAAAGATCATCGGTGTTCTTCCGCCAACGGTAATGTACCAGCACGCTCAAGTGTCTGGAAAATGAATATGGTGGCGGAATACGATCCTCGATCTCGAACAGCTGCCGGTCTTTTTGATCGTTTTCCAGGCGGTGCTTCATGCTGCTAACCGCGAAGGACAGCTCACCACCGGCACGCTGCAGGGTTTGGCCCGTCCGCTCTCGTTTCTGACCGGATTTGGCCTGCGCGTGATCCCGCAGCGCCCGCTCAAACGATGATAGCTTCCCCGAGATATACAGCCCGCACGCTCCTAATCTGAGGTCGTGCAGAACACCGATACGTTCGGTACTGATGGCATGGTCGATCGCGCGATCAACTGCGCCTGTATCGAGCGCTGCAAGGACCTGCTGCTGGTCGTCGGGGATATTGATCTCACCCATCGGGTTCTCGCAGGGCGGCGCTTGGATGCGGCAGACCAGGGGCCATTCGGTCCCTGGCTGCTCTACTTACCCTGCTTGGCGGCTGCGCGGCGCACGGACTCCACACCGGTCTTGCCGGTGCGCTCCCGCATGGTGTCGAGCCTGGCATTGGGCGAGAACTGCGGGATCGGGCGGGCGTAGGCCCGCCGGGTGTTGGGGTTCCTGATCTGCGCGGTGAAAAACTCGATGTAGCGGAAGCGTGCACGGTCGCCGGCGGCGATGATCGGCGCCGGCAGGGTCAGCGTGGACAGGGTGGCAAGCTGGTTCACGGTGCAAGACTTATCGCAAGTTGTTCTTGTTCAGTAGGTCACGCCCTCTCTGAGTAATGCGGTCGATGTGAATATGGCCCGACGGCATCTCATCTAGGATCACGATGAGCCCTGCCTGATGCAGCCTATATAAATCACTTTTGATGTTCTCGGCTTCTGCATGGGTCAGATCGATTGCATTAGGGATGCAGATTGTGTCGGCAACATGCTTGGAGATTACCTGAAAGGTATGTTTGCCTCCTGCGATCTCCCGCAGGATGCCGAAGACTGAATCCGCCAACTTGATCATCCTCATTTTTCATGTCTGATAAAGGACATTATCAGAGGTATGGAAGAGGCGGCAATGCCCTAGTTAGGTCATTCATTTTGACTGAGAGCGAGGACAAACCGTCATGTGCAGGTTGAGAGCGGATGGACACTCTTGTTCCCGACGACCTGTGGGCGGCGATCGCGCCGCTTCTACCGCCCGAGCCGCTGAAGCCGAAAGGTGATCGCCCACCGTCTGCGGATCGTCTGGCGGGGCGTCGAGACCAGCCAGCGGCTCGGCCGCATCGCTGAGTCGTTGGACGATTTTTGAGTCCGTCAGCTTGTGCGCTGATATCGACGTCCTTAAAAGCTAAAGACCAAATTCGTCAGTTCGAGGTTTCGCCGGCTGGAGAAGTGATGTTGTCCAAAGCACTGCCTCCTTTTAGCGCTCTCGTAGCTTTTTGCAATGTTGTATCTGCCGCGGAATTGCCGGACGTTCTGGCCGGGAAGCATCTGCGTGCCAAGGTCGTGTTGGAGACCTGCACCTACGTCGACAGCTACCTTGAACCGACTGAGTGCATTGAACATGTTGATGAAATAGAAGTGGTGTTCCTCAGATCGAAGTTTACAGTATCGTATATATCCAATTCAGACAGATACGCGACCGCAAAGCGCGAAAGCGAGAGTTCTGGAAACCTTTTCATACTTAATGAAAAGATGGATATCTTAAATGACTCTCGATACAGTGATATGAACTCAGACTATAGATTTTTAAGAAAGTTGAAGGATTGGCACTTTCTAGCTCTGACTCATAAGGCTCGCATAGTTGGCGACAGTGTTGAAGCAGCAGAACTTGTGTTAGCCGATGTTAAAGAACAGCGAAGGTCTCGAATCACTACAATAGATAACCGCCTGAAAATATCTATTCGTAATAATACATGCCACGTAATTTACACAAAATATTTTAATCAGCAGAAACCTACGGCAGGCGAAAGCAAGGGGAACGTAATCGTTGTGAAAGGACATATGACAAGTGACAAGTGTGTCATCGTATCCACCGCGGATTGACTGTGGTCTGTCGAAGCGAAGCTTTCCAAGGCTGACTGACAATACTACCGATGTAATTACGCCCTGCGGTTAATTTGGAACGCTGATTTGATGAGGCATGATGCGCACAGTTGTTGACATCGCCCGACCCGGTGAGGGCGCCAAAGTCTTCGCCACCATCCTGGGCACCGTCAACGCCTGGATACCTCGATAGTAGGGTGGGTAATTACACGTCAACCACCAAACGGGCAGTACGATCTAACATCATCTAAGTTGTGACATCACAGCAATACGCCCTGCAAATCTTCACTTTAGGGCGCAAGGCGATGGGTTTTAGAAGCAGCCAAAATCGGATCTTTCCTTTCACATGTAGATACTATAGAGCGACCAATTTCCATAAAAGGTCCAGTATCGCGTTTTTGATCAGCCAGTAATGACTCGTACGCTTCTGACTGATTGAGGTTCTTTTTAGCCATATCAACGACGGCGCCCTGCATTATGTGCTTTAGAGCCGGGCTCTCAATATCAGCAGTTCCGGTCAAAACTTCACAACTTAAGTTACTCCATTTTCCATTTGATGACATGCGCCCTCCCATGAAATTTCGTTGCTTAATAATAATATTATAGTCGTGAGCTGTTAATTAAATGCTAAAGTCATAATCGATTTGTTACCTTATGAAATCAATAAGAATATCTATTCGGCCACAATCGTGATGCGATTTAGGGCTCCTATTTGTCAATGCACCAAGCTGGGTTTAAGGTCGACTTAATGCTTTTTTCCCTGGTGTTTTAGGACAGAAGCCATGTTGATAATCTTCGGCGGATGGGGAGGCCTCTTGGTCCTCCCTTTCGCGCTTATAGCAGTGGTCGCGGGCGGTTTGGTGGGGCAGGAGCTAGGCCTTAAGGGCGGTCCTATCCTCTTACCAGTAGCCGGTATATTTGCCTTCCTATGTATTTTCTTTGGCATTTTGCTGAGGGATGTCGGGCGTTACCGCCATTCTCTCTTTTTTTTATCCCTGGAGTGGTGGGGAGTAATAGTGGGTGTTGGGACTGTAGCTCTGGTCGTCTTTACCAACGAGCATCCCTCGAGTTCGGCGCAAGCTACCCCGGACACAGTTACAACCTCCCCTACCAGCAGAGTGGCTGCAACGATGGAACCTGCGGCACCAGTCTGTATATCTCATTCTGACAGCTCTAAGGTGAGAGTTTTTTGTTGGACAAAAACCGTCGAAAAAGATCCTATTACTGATGAGGCGCACGAGAAAGTCGTGAGTGAAGTCGTCTTTCCAGACGGAACTGATGTCGAAGCGGAGATAAAGTTCGACGGACTGGCCGTCGATTTCTACATGCGTACATTCCAGAAAGACAAGCCTATATCCTTCGCCTTTGGTGATCAGAAGACATTAGCGATGCGACTCAGGATCGATGGTGGTGAGCTTCGGTCAGCTATCGCCCCAGAGCAGCTCACCAACGAAGTCTTTGTGTTTTTCTATGACCTTGCGGCGGTAAGGTCTGCTGTTGGCATTGATGATAATACGCGAACAGTCAGCGGCAATAACGGATACAAGATGCTTGGGGACTTTTTTAGAATGACTATGACTATGTCGGCAGCGGAACTAACTAAAATGGCGGGCGGCCAGCTAAGTGAATTATTGACGGCACAACATATCCTTGTCGAGTTGCCCCTCTCGAATAACAGCTTCAACATAGTAGATCTGAACCCGAATGATCCACTCGTCCGACAATTTGCTTTAAAGAGTCTAGCTTCCATTCGCGATCGCTTGGGGGCGACAATTGCGCCTTCCAAAAAAACGGCTGTCCAATCTGCTGAAACGCCCGACACGGGATCATCGCAACAAACCGTCCCTCATGCACCTCGTGTGCCTCCTAAGAAACGAACGCGTCAGGTCTGCACGACTCTAAACGGCATTTCTGTATGCGAATGACCAGCAGGATTTAGTAAACTTTCTGACCTGATCATTGCCTCCGTCAGCGACGGCCTGGCGACTGGCTCGCGATCGATAGTCCAGGCTCTACCGCGACGTTAACGAAATATTTCCGCCCACCCTCCTTGCCTTCTGCCGCTTGTATGGCATCTTCTCCCAGCTGCGACGGCGCTCCCGCTTGCAATCATAGCAAGACGGCGTGAGCTTTTCAGTTGTCCCGGCAAGCCGGGTCAATGTCACAGCATGTATCACTGTCTTGATAGCTGCTTTTTAGCCTGACTCTTCAGGGAGCTTGGTCCATGACGCACGTCTTATTGCTGCAGTACGGTCCCGGAAATCGCTCGTGCATAGCATTGAGTGCTTTCCCTCCTTACCCCGCTGGAAAGGCTAGGTCTCGCGTCTCCTGAAAGGGCGATAGACCATGACCATCCTCCTTTTCATCCCGCTCGACTAGCAACCACGCTGGAACTCTCCCGCGCGGCTGGTTCGTCGCGCCTAACGGACAGTTTCAGCTATGACCAGCATCTCCTTTGCGCAGCGGGCGGCTAAGGTGCACCCCGCTATCATCCTTGCGACCTCCGCCACTCTGGCCTGGGTCGGCTCCAGCCTGTTGACCGGCAACACGAGCCCGGCTGAGGCCAGACCCTCCTCAAAGGCCTCTCGCGTACCCGCGCCTGCTCCGTCTTCCTTCGACAACCTGCCAGCCCGGCTGCCGGGCCGCCTCGATGGATCGGCACCGATCGCTCAGACGGCGCCTTCCTCGGTCGTCGGCATGTCCACGCCTAGCCCTTCGGGCGGCGATGGCGGGTCGGGCGGATCGCAGTCGCAGCGATCGGCAAAGCCGCCATCAGCAGGCCGAGGCTGCACGCGCCGCGCATCTTCATATGCCGGAGCTGAGGCACGAAGCAATCTCGCCCTACGGCCGGTCGCATCCCACGATGGTGGCAGCGCCGGCGCCCGCCCCGATCCGGGCTGCACCGGCCTATGTGCCGCAGCAGCAGGTGGCTGGTGGCTACCATCCCGGCCTGTTCGGGGGTTTTAGCGGCGGTCACTTCGGTGGTGGTCACTTCGGCGGCGGCGGCCGTCATCGCTGAGGCAGCAAGAGCAAGGAGCAATATCATGATCGATGAAAACACTTCTCTCCGCGCCGAAGCCGAATCCGCCTACCTCTATCGCCTGGGAGCTGGCACCGTCGCGGTCGGGCTGGCCGCCGGCTACGGGCAGGCCCTTTATGCTGGCGGCGGCGAGCACTGGCTGCGGGCGCTGCTGATCGTCTGCTTTGCCGGCGCGGTCGGCGCCGTGCTGGCGCTCGATGTTATTCAGCGTTGGCAACACCTACGCCGGACGCTGATCGTCGGGCCGGACAGTTCCAAACCGTTCGGCTTCGCCGGTCCTGCCGCCGATCCCGTCAGTGATCTCAAGCGCACCACACGCCGCAAGACAACGGGGCTGCACTGATGAGCGCTGATCTCTTCGCCATCAATGACGGTATCTATTTCGGCTATCCGACTGCTGCAACGGAAGGATCTCCCCCGCAGGACGCGGGGGAGCCTCTCCGCTACATCGGTGACCGGCATATCCTGACCTATGGGCCGTCCGGCTCGGGCAAGTCGCGCAAACTGATCCTGCCTAACCTGCTCCTGCTCACCGGCTGGAGCGCCCTCGTCATCGACATCAAGGGCGAGCTGGCCGCGCAGACCCTGCAGCACCGGCAGAACGCCGGGTCCCGCTGCTTTGCCCTGAACCCCTATGGGGTGCTCGGCCTGCCCTCGCATGGCTGGAATCCGCTCACCGCGCTTGATCCCGGAAGTGACGACTTCATCGATGACGCGCAGGCCCAGGCCGAGGCGATCATCCGCGTGACGGGCAACGATCCACACTGGCCGGAGAGCGCGCAAGACGGTCTTTGCGCCCTCATCATCTATTCGCGGCTGACCGGTCCCGGCGGCGGCTCGCTCGGCCATGTCCGCGAGCTGCTGTCACGGCCGTCGATCGAGTTCGTCCAGGTGGTAGACGAGATGATGGAGGCTGGTATCCGGCTCGACTGCGAGGAGCTGACCCTCAAGGCCGGCCGCTTCCGTGATCTCTCGCCAGAAAACCGCGAGCTGCACTCCATCCTTTCCACCGCCATGACACAAACACGCTGGCTCGATAGCCGGCCGATGCGGCGTGATCTCATGCAGGGCAGCTTCGATTTTAGCAGCATGCGCGAGGAGCCGACCACGGTCTATGCTGTCCTACCAGCCAACCGGCTCGGCACGCAAAGCAGCTGGTTGCGCCTCGTCATCACGGCTTTCCTACAGAGCGTCCTTAAGGAGGGCCGCCCGCCGGAGGTGCCAATCCTGCTACTGGTCGACGAGGCCGCTCAGATCGGCGATCTGCCGATCCTGCGTGACAGCATCGCCCTGCTCCGCTCCTATGGCTGCAAGGTCTGGACAGTCTGGCAGGACGTGCCTCAGCACAAGGGCATCGCCGGCGACCGCTTCGAGAGCGCCGTCGCCAATAGCGGCATCCTGCAAGCCTTCGCGGCCCAAGACATGACGACGGCGAAATTCCTCTCCGAGCGCACCGGCCAGACCACCGCCGACATCCTCAGCTATTCCGCGCCGCTCACCTCGTTTCGCGGCCGGCCTGCTGAAGGCAACCTCACCGTCAATCATGCCCCCGTGCCGGCCATGCTGCCGCAGGATCTCATCACCATGGATGAGGGCTTCGCGGTGATGTTCAGCCACAAGGCCAAGGGCACGATCCGGGCCTACCTGCCCGATCCGTCCGAGGTGCAAAGCTTCGACATGATCTTGCGCAACACGAAACCACCGAGGCCTAGGCCGGCACCGTCCCGCGAAAAGCATGCGCGTCGCTGACGCTACGGTGTCAGCCGCGTCGCCGCGGCCGATGCCCGCCGGAAATCCGCCGGCGGCCGGGCCGCGGCGATCTTCGCTTGCGCGACACGACCGGACAGGTGCTCAGGCCACCGCGCTTCCCAGGCCAGGAGATCACCGGTGGTCCGCACAGCCTGCCGCTCGCGCAGCATCGCCTCCGGCCACCCACAATCGATCGGCAGGGCCGCATAACTCTGCGGGCTGCTGCCGGCTAATCGCCGGTCTTCCGCTCGAACCGATCGCAGTCCGTCATAGCGGCCAGCACCGGCTCGCGATCGAGCAGACACACTATCAGCACCCCGCCATCCGCGCCCTTCCGCGTCCAGCCGGCCCCGCAGTTCATGCAGTGGCTGGCGGCAAAGCCGCTTGGTGCCTGCCACAACAGCTGCCGGCCCTTGGCGTTCAACATACCCACTCCCTTTCTGTTTGCCTTCAAACGCTATCATACCGTCATAGCCGGCTGTCCGACCGTTCTTTTTGTCCTCGGCAAGCCAGCGCCGTAGGTCTTTCAGCGGCGCGTGACATAGCCTCAGATAGTCGTGGACAAGGCTGTGGGTCGTGAGATCGCCGCTGCCGCCCTCGCCCCTTTTGCTCTTCCGGGCGCGGCCTTTGCCGGGATCGGGCGGTGCCGGCATTGCCAGCTGGGCGAAGCCCTGCACAAACGCGGCGGATAGGGCAATCCGTCTAACCAGGTGCCCAACGGCATCGCTGCGCGGCTCAGGGGCCGCGCCGATCAGGTTGCGAGGTCGGGAGTCCTTCCGTCGAGGCGCGGCCTCGACGCACTCCGACGATCTATCGCCCCGAGCGTCCTCCGCCGCCGCGATCCCGATCCCGATCCCGATCCTTCTTCTTCGCGGCATGCTCCGCATAGGCGGCCCGCGTTGCCTGCAGCCGGTCGAGCTTGACCTGCTGCTCGTCGCTCAACTCCGCGTCGCCCTCAGTCCTCCCTGTAACCTTGGCTCGCAGCTGGTCCGCTTTCTCGGTCTCGCGGCGACTGACCAGCGCAACCTGTCCGGGTCCTACCGGCTGACCGGGTTGCGGCGTCTGCGCCTGCTGGCCCTGTCGTACCAGCTCGGCCGCCTTTGCCATGCCGTCGTCCTGCTCGGGCGTGACCGGCCGAAGCTTTTGGCTGGTGTCCTTTTCAGCCGGCGGCCGGCGCGTAGTCTCGGGCGCTTTGGCCTTGGTCGCCTCGGCTTGCTGCTGCGCCTGCTGCTCCTTTTCGTGCACCACGATCAGGGCGGCTGCCCGCTCGTCTCGCAGCTCGGTAGCACGGGCGCCATAGGCCTCGGCTCGTGCGTAATGCAGGATCGCCTGGGGCGCGGCTTCATTGCCGGCGATCACCGCGCTGATGCCGCCCAGCCGGTCACTGCTTTGCGCCATGTAGTCCTGTCCCTCGATCGCCCTGCGCAGCTCGATCACGCGGCGTTTGTCGGCGTCGGGTTCCTTGGCGATCTGCTGCCGCAGCAGCTCCTGCGTTTTGACGAAGGCGCCGTACTCGCTCATCGCCGCCCGTGCCAGCGATCCATACGGGTCCCGCACATCGTAATGGTCGGCCAGCGCCACGCTGTACCGCGCCGATGCGCTCGTGATGTCACCTTCGCTCTGCCGGCGGGCCTCGTCCCTGAAGATCTGCTCCTTCTGCTTCCTGGCCTCCTCGGCTTCCTGCGCGACCCGCTGCTTGAACGCCTCCTGTATATCCAGCCGCTGCGCCTCAGCCAGCCCGGCCAGCTCGGCCTCATGCTGCTGCCGCGCCTCTTCATCGGTCAGCGGTTCCGGCTTCATTGTCCCATCCCGCAAGCGGCACGTCACGAGATCGACGATCTGCGCTTCCTCGACCGTCGCCTGCGCATGCTCGTTCCGCAGCGCGGCCCGTTCGGCGTTCCGCGCCTTCACATCCCGGTTGTCATTGCCGGCCAAGCTGTCTCTCCCGCTACGTTCGATCTGCGTGGCGAGAGGCCCAATCTTCGGTTCCGGCTCGCGATCCTCGCCGCGCTCGGCCAGACTGCGATGGTCAATCCGAACATCGAGGCCAGCGGCGGCAAGGTGCCTGTTCGCTGTGTTGGCGAAGGCCTCGCGCAACCGCCCCAGCTCGGCCTGCCACGCTTTCAGCGGATGCACGCCGGGCTCGGTCGGCCGGTCCTTCCGGGGCGTGAACCCCTGCCCCTCGATCCGTCGCATCGGCACCATGACATGAGCATGGTGGTTCCGCTCATCGCCCTTTCGTCCCGGCGCATGCCACGCGATATCGGCAATGAAGCCCTTCGCGCAGAACTGCTCGGCGACGAATTCCCGTGTCAGCGCGACGCGCTGCGCCTGGGTCAATTCATGCGGCAGGGTCAGAATAAAATCCCGCGCCAGCTGGGCGTCCCGGCGCTTTTCGATCGCTTCCACGGCGTTCCACAGCGTTTGCCGATCCTGAAAGATCGGCGCGGCGCCGGCCGGCACCATGATCTCCGCGCCCAGCACGCCCTGCTTGTTGGTGTAGTCCGCCCGCTGCCCCGTCCGCTCGTCAACCAGCTGCGCCCCGGCCCGGTAAGCGGCGGCGGCAACGGCGCTCTTGCTGTTGTTGGCGAACTTGCCCGACCGGTACGAGGCGGCAGCCAGGGTGCTGCGGTTGCCGCCCCTTGATATCACCTTCGCTTCGAAACGGTAGATCGCCATGGACCTCTGAAAGCCTTGCGCTTTCGCCGGGTTGGTGGTCACATTGCGCCAGCAATGTATAACCGCGCATTTGCTCAACTGACGTGCTCATTCATGTTTAGGGATTGCGCCGAATCGCGTCAAGCCGGCACAACCACGCCGCAGGGGAACGGCACCAATGACGAAGCAACACAAGACGCTCGATCAACGACTGGCCGAGATCCGGCTCAAGAAACAACAGCTCGCCGCCCGCGAGATGAAGATCCAGGCCGAGCAGAAATCCCGCGACTTACGCCGCCGGGCGCGGAGCGAGAAGGTGCTGCTGCAGCTGGTGCTCGCCCGCGTCCAGGACGATACGAAATTCCTATCCGCTCTGCTTGATCAGCTGGAAGGGTCACCCCTGAAACCCGAAGATCGCGAGGCGGTGCTGGCGATCGTCACCGCAACGGTGCCGAAGCTGGCAGCAGCGGCCAACGCTGCTTAGATGTCGAAGGCATCGTTTGGCTGGGAGGTGAAGATGCGGAAAGCTGTTGCCTTGCTGTTGCTTCTTTTGATCGTAGCGCCACAGGTCATCCATGTTCCTCAGGCCGAGGCGAGAGCACGGGTTCGCACAGGTGGAACCGAGTAGACGTTAGCTACCATCATCCTTTAGCCTTGCCTGTTTCTTGCCAATGCTTTGCCGGCCGGTCGGTAGAAGCTGTCCCAAAGCGGGACCGGCAAACCAAAGGCGATACGGAGGCGGCACGAATCGGCGATCGTTACAGGATCACGGTTTGTTTCCCATGAAACCGGCAGGGAAAGCAGGCCGCTTCAGAAGCCCATTAGACGACCGTCAGCGCGATTTGCCTGTCGGCGCTACGCCGAACACAGCCCTACTCCGCCAAATCGAGCCCCTGCGCGGCCTTATAGGTTTGGCGCTAACGCGCCAGCGAGAGCCCGCCCTCGCGCTCCGGGGATATTTGTCGCCAAGATGATGTATCTTGCGGTTTTTGTGTAAAACGCGCATAATACACATATGAGTAACGAAACTGCCGCCAAACTCGCTGAAGCTGTGCCCGCCTCGGAGTTCACCCGCAACTTCGGACGTTATCGCATGCTGGCACAGCGCCAGCCGGTCGCCGTGTCGAGCCATGGCCAGATCACAGGCTATTTCCTGCAGCCGGAGGAGTATGAGGAGTTCCTGCGGTTTAAGGCCAGCCGCCGCAGCTTCGCCACGAGTGAGCTGCCCGAAGAGAAAGTGGCTGCGATCGCGGCCTCGCGCATGGACCCCCGCCACGCGCACCTGGATGCCATGCTCGATCTCAAATAGCCGGCGGTGACCATTCCAACGCCTGAGCCGGGCCTCGTCGTATCCTACGTCTACCTCTGGCACTACGAGCAGCAGGCCGGGCGCGACGAAGGCCGCAAGGATCGACCGAGCGTCATCGTGCTGGTCGAGGCGGCAGGCAAGGAACAGGTCGTCACCGTCCTCCCGATCACGCATCTGGAACCTGAGCCCGCCACTGCCGTCGAGATCCCGCAAGCCGTCAAACGGCACTTGGGCCTGGATGCAGAGCGCTCATGGATCATCATCAACGAGGGCAACACGTTTCTCTGGGCCGGTTATGATCTCCGCCAGATCCCGAAAACCGGCGCCTATCACTACGGCTTCCTGCCCCCGAACTTCTTCAACCAGGTCGTGACCGCCTTTGCCAGCTGGCATAAGGCTGGACAGGCAAAGCTCGTCTCGCGCGATTAGCCTATGGGGACACTAAGCTTTGCCGAGCTGGGCATCAGCCTTCACCAGCAACGTTGTATTTGCGCTTGGCAAGCCGCAACGTCGGGAGCAGTCTCGGCCTTACGGTACAGGCTGGAAGGCCGATAACCGCTCAAGGTGATAGGGCTGGCAGGGCAATCCGCCGACCCTGTTTTAAACAGGTTGAGAGTTCTGGATGCCGGTTATCCGCGTAACCTTGAACGAGTTCGAAAAGAATTTCGAGGCTCTGAGCGAAAGTGCTCAACAAGGTCCGGTCTTCATCACCAAAGAGGGACGCGATTACCTGGTGCTGATTTCAGCTTCGGAATGGGAGCGGCTAAACTTAGGAAATGTCGGTGCCAACCAGGATCGCAATCCTTCACAACCGTAGATTTATCATCTGGCGGGCAGCGCGATGACAGCCCGCCCGCTACTTAACTGCGCTCGCTTTTGTGATGCTTTTGATAAAAAGCAAATACATGCTGCAAGAACTCGACATGCTTCATATCGGCATCAAATGCCGCCTGGTCAAAGGCCCGTTTGAAAGACTTTTTCACCTTGAAGTTATGGTGCACTAACGGCTCGTCAGCCGGCGGCTGCGGCTTGGGCCGCGCTGCTGCGGCCGGCTTCTGCGCCTCGGCTACCGCGTCCACTACGGTGGGCGGCGGCTCTGCCGGGCGCGCTGGCTGCTGCGGTTCACTCCGGGTGCCGATCGCAAGCGGCACGGCCTCGCCCTTTTTGACGGTGAGCAACCCTGCCGACAACGGCACCACTGCTGCCTTGCTCATACGGCCCCCTGTAGGCTGGATTCAGCGCTAATTGGCGATTTCGCTTTTTCGCCAATTCGTTTTATCGCTTTATTGCTTAAACGCTCTTTGACGAATTCCCATAACTCGCTGATCTCGGCGGCGCTGCGCCCGCGCGGATCAGTCTCCATCACGGTCTGCCCGCCGGTCATCGAGGCGGCATAGTCAACCCGGTCATGGATTACGGCCGGGCTGATGACACCATGGGCGGACAGCACGGCCATGATCTGCACGGTAAGATTGGCGTTTGGCTTCGCCTGGGTGATGACGAAGGCGAACGGCTTGCCTGCATTGCCGACGATCTCAAGGGTGCGCCCGACCGCGCGCAGGTCGTGCGGGCTGGGCCGGATCGGGATCAGCACGAAATCCGCTTGGCCGATCACGTAAGCTATGTCGTCAGTCACTTGCGGCGGCGTGTCGATGAACAAATAGCGCCCACCTTCCGCTGCCACGGTCTCAATCGCCTGGGGCAGGGTGGACAGGTTTGGTAGCTGCGCGAAAGCCGGCTGCTCAGCTGCGCGTACGTTCCACCAAGCGGCAAGGCTGCCCTGCGCGTCCGTGTCGATCAGCGTTACGGCGCCGGCATTGTCGGCGACGGCTTTTACGGCCAAGTGGCCGGTCAAGGTGCTTTTGCCGACGCCGCCCTTCTGGTTAGCAACGGCGATCACGGTTGGTTTCAGCATGGCGGCTCGCGGCAAGAGGCGGGACCGCAGCACAGCACACATTCGCTCTTTCGCTCAAGCGCTAATTCGCTCTGGAGCGTTTTCGCTATTTCTCTTTTTCGCTCTTTGTTTGCTGCCGCCCGTCCTTGCTGCCCGATCGGTAAAAGGCTTGGCAGCAAAATCGTCGCTATGGCTCGTGGGAAGCTCACAGGCAAGCTAAAGCGTGTTCCGCTAGAGGAGTAGCGGCAAGACCGGATACGTCGGGCGTTGGGCCTTCTAACGAAGATCTCGCCTCGGCCCGATTTGGCTCCGGTTTCATGGGAAACCCTGCCGTTTCTGACGCGCATCGGTCAGTGACCCTTGCCGCTTGGGCGGCCGTAAGCCCTGGTCCTGAGGCCCCACAGCGATTTTTCCAGAAACAGCTCGTGCGTCGCGGCCCGTTTGATCATGCCGCCGAAATAACCGGCTGCTGAGCGGGTGAAGTACCCCTCCGGCTTGGTGGCGACGATTGCCAGGGCCAAGGCTGCCCCGTCGCGGCTGAGCAGGCCGCAGGCCTCGACCCACAGCGAAGCGGAGATCCCCAACTCGTGCCGCAGCGGTCCACCGGCAGCGTCCAGCACGTCGTCCCAGCTCGGCCGGTTGCTGCGCACATGAACCGCGAGGAGTGGGGCCAGATGCAGTAGTTCTTCCGGCGTCAGCTTAAGCCGCGCGGCGACGCTGCGGGCCGGCTTTGCCACCCCTGGCTCTTGCCGCTGGCCTGCTGCCGGTTCCTTGCGCCCCGGCCTCTCCGCTTCGCTACTTCCTTCGCTGGCAATTACTGTATCTTTTAGATTAGTGATTAGGTTTGTAGATGTAATGTGGGGCTTGTCAGCAAGCCCCTCGGGGTCTGTTTCCACAGGATAAGGAACCGCCGCAGCAGCAGCCTTGAACCACTGCTCGGCCTCGCGTTGCAGGCTTTCCAGCCGTTGCACGATCTCTTCCAGCATACCGCTTCGGTCGCAGCCCTTGGCGGCGTCAATCGCGGCAGCAGTGTCCTGGGCCAGCTCCGGCCAGAACTCATGCGCAGTCCCCGTCTGCGCCAGCAGCTCACCGGCTTGGCGGATCGCCCGGCGGGCGCAGGTCGCCCGCGCCCGCAGCTGCTTCATGCGGCTGCGCTCAGTCTTGGCGGCTGCGGACAGGCGCACGAACTCGTCAAAGCGCTGGGCGAGGGGAGACAGGTCGAAGCCGTAGGCCTCGATGATCCGCTTGTCGGGGCCGCGGCGGCCGTAGCGCTTGCCCTGGTCGTTGTCGCGCAACACGAAGATGCCGGTCTCGAACAGCACGCGGTTGAGCATCTTCACCCGTGCCGGTGACAGGCCAAGGAACTCCTGCTGTAAGCGGGCCGAGGGCCAGGCGATCGGCCGCGAGCCGGCCTCCCAATCATGCGCCATAGTCTGTTTCACCAGCCAGGACACCAGCTTGAAGGCGTGCGGCGGCAGGCCGAGATAGGGCTCTGCCTCCTGGAAGGCCATGAGGTAGGTCAACGGCTTGGCGGTGCCAGCCGGGACACCGGCAAAGGCGTCGGCCCGATCACGGGCGGCCAACATTTCAAGGCTCATGCGCCGGAAACCGGCGGGGGGCAGGGGGGTCGGGGACGTGCGAGGGCTGTGGCCGGCAAGCGGCATAGGACTTCCTTTCCGTGGGTTGGGATGCCCGCCGGTCGGAAGGGGTGCCTCAAGGCCAAGCGCTGCCGTTCCGAAAACTGCTGTTTTCGATTGACAAGGCCGGCGATGTGCGGAAGTATCGGAGGTGCTTAGTCACCGATATTTCCGAAGGCCCGCCCCTCAACAGGCGGGTTTTCGTTTGTCTGGCGTCTGGTTCTTCGGATTGCTCCGCGAGTTACAAACCGCGAGTCACAGAATATGAATCGCTGGCCGTCAAGGTTGCAGGATTTAACGACTCGCGTCCAGCCGCAAAGATATTGCCGCCGTGCTTTCGCCGTTACAGGCTTGCTTCATCCACCGCGAACTTCGGCCGACAACAATCCGGGCTGCGCACCACAGCTCTGCGGATCAGCGAAACAGGCAAGAAAATAGATCACCATGCTTCTGCTGTAGTAGGCTGCACGGCTATGCCGAACCCGCCGCATCCTGGTCCTGTTATCAAGCAGAACTATCTCGCGCCGCGCCATCTATCGGTGCGTTTGGCGGCGGAACATTTAGGCGTCAGTCGCAGCGTACTCTCCAAGGTATTGAACGGGCGCGGGCCGATCACAGTCAACTTAGCTTTGCGGCTTGAACTGGCGGGCTGTGGTGAGGCGATGCATTGGCTGCGCATGCAGATTGCTCATGATCTGCCAGCCGTTCGCGCAAAATATCTACCGCGCATCCGTGTTAATGCCGCTTTGCTCCGGGGGAGGAAATCGGCCGAAGTGCAGGGGTGAGCTACCGGGGTCTAAACTTTGACCGGCATCCAGGGCGGTAGTTGCACTTGACCGCCGACAATCACACCGGCCTGCTGGAGGGCCTTGAAGCCTGTTCGCGCGCTACGCTCGCTCATGATTGCTTCATCGGCGATTTCCTTAATCGAAGTGAAGCCTGTCGGAGCCGAGCTATCGTCCATCAGGTAACGCCACAGAACTCGCTGTAGGATTATCAATCCGTTGCGGGTTACTAGGCCGTTCTGGCGGCCGAAGGGTTTGGTCTTAACATCGAGATCGATAGCTGTTTTGTAGATTCTCTGAGCCTGTTTATGGGTCATTGTCGGAGCAGATATCATGATCAAACTTTTGGGATGGTGCCGGGGGCGGGCCGCGTAGCAGGCGCGCTTCCTATTGCGCTGTAGCCTGCGAAGCGGCCCCGGCCGGTGCAGCTTGTCGCCCACCGGCCGTGTCGATGGCGAGGCATCGCCTCGTCTGCATGCCAGCACGTCGCGCGAGCGGCGGGCTGGCTTTGCGTGAGCGATGGAAGCCCGTCAGGGCGGGGCTGCGCAGCAGCCCCGTTCACGACAGCGCGGCCCGGTAGGGACACGCCCTGCTTATGTTGCTGACCTCTGCCGCCATACAGCAGGTTCACGCCTGGGCTCTGCCAGTAACCGATCCAGATGCTCTTTGAGTTCCTCATCCGAAAGACCAGGGGAAGGGTCGGCATCAGCGGCGGCGAGCGAGCGGCGCAAGATTTCTTCCCGCAAATCCTTATGGGGCTCCAAGTCCTGTTGCTCCTGCAGCATCACGAACACTGCCTCGCCTGGATCGGTGAGGCAACGGACCGCTTTTGCCATGTAGCTGTTGGGCGTGTGATCGGGCGTCATGGTCGCAAGCCCTCGCGCTTGATGTTCTCAATCAGCTTGGGGTTGCTGTAGCTCTGTGGCCGTTTCAGCTCGGCCGCGTAGAGCGGAAAGGGGTGGATGAGGATTCCCGTTTCCAGCATCACGTCGAAGGCGATGCCGGACAGGTCATGGAGTACGGCTGAGCGATCACCGGAGCGACCTTTCAGGATCACGGCCAGGTCGGCGTCGCTGTTGGGGCGATGGTCGCCGCGCGCGCGGCTCCCGTAGATCAGGGCATCAACCGGCGCATACTTGTCTTTGATACGGGCGAGGAAGGCTTGCGCAGTTTTGCGCGTCGCGGCGTCGAGCTGAGGACGGTCGGCCGACCGCTCGGCGGCCGGCACGGCTGTCACCTCGGCCGCCGCGTCGATCCGCTTCCTGATCTTGGCTACGGTGCCGCGGCTGCACTGGAAAGCGTCCTGCACCTCCTGCCAGGTCGAGCCAGCGCGAAGCATCGTGGCGATGCCGGCGTTGCGCTTCTGATCCTCCTGGCGGCCTTTGTAGCGGCCGGCCTTGAGCGCCTTGCTGATCCCCTCGGCCTGCCGGCGGCGGCGGTCGTCGTAGTCTTTGCGAGCGACGGCGGCAAGCATGTCGAGCAGCATGCCGTTGACGGCACCCAGCATCCGGCCGGTGAACTCATCGGCCGCCTGGGCGAGGCCCCACGAGGTCGGCAGGTCGAGCGCCGCGATGCGCACCTGCTTGGCGTCGATCGCCGCGCGGAGCTGCCGCCAGTCGGTTTCGGTGAGACGGGATAAGCGGTCTACCTGTTCGATCAGCAGCACATCGCCCGGCTGGCAATCGGCCAGCAGGCGGAACAGCTCCGGTCGCTGTAGGGTGGCTCCGCTCTCGTTCTCGACGTAGCGGGCAGCGATGCGTAAGCCTTGCTTCTTGGCAAAAGCGTCGATCGCGGCCGTGGCGCGGGTAGCGTCCTGGGCATCGGTCGAGGCGCGGAGATAGGCACGGACGAACATGGCAGCAGCAGAAGTCTGTTATGATTGGTCTGTTATAAACAGTCCGCTTTAGGTCGTCAAATGCCTATATTGGACTGGCTGCCGGACGGTTCATTTAGGGCATACTCAAAAATGGCATGGCCAGCGTTGCGAGCGGGGGTGCAATCAGGTACTATGGGCGCGCATGAATGATACAGCTTCACCCGACAAGCGGAAGCCGAAGCGAGCAGCCCGGCGGCTGCACGCTCCGGTAACAGTTGCCAAGTTCGTGACCAGCGCGAACCTAAGCGGCTTCACGCGCCGGATTTCCCATAAGAAGAAGCTGCAATCGGTGACACAGTCGGAGCCGCAGCAGGCTAAGGCTGCACATCAGTTGCCGCCAGAACAGACGGGTGCTGCCCTGATCGCTGTCATGCGAGCGAAGCCGCACCGCGATATCGAGCTTGAAATTCCGCGCGGTCCCATGCCGGTGCGCTCAATCGAGCTGTGACCGGCTGGCTGCTTGACACCAACGTGCTGAGCGAGCTGGGCCGGCCGCGGCCTGACGCGCGTGTTCTCACTTTCATTGCAGCACAGCCGCTCGATCAGCTTTTCACTAGCACCGTAGTATTGGCAGAGATCAGTTGCGGCATTATTACGCAAGAAGACGCTGCGAAGAAAGCTGATTTGCAGCAATGGCTTGATCAGGCGTTGCGGCCGATGATGGCAGGTAAGGTGCTGGAAGTCACCGAAGCCGTCATGCTGAAATGGTGCTTATTGGATCAAGCTGGGCGCAAAGTAGGTCATACCTACTCACAGCCAGACCTCATTATCGCGGCAACAGCTTTAGAGCATGGCCTGACGATTGTGACACGCAACATCAAGGATTTCCAGCGCACCGGGGCGGTGCTGCTCAATCCCTGGCTCGAACCATGAGGAAGCAGACGACAAGGCGCGGCGGGCGCTGCGCCCCGAAATATCAACCTCCTTTCTTCTTTTCAGGTTCTTTGCCCTTAGCAGGTAATTTCTGATCATCCGGCCTAGCAGGCTGCTGAAAAAGGCCGCTCGCCGCTGCGGATGGATCATGGTTCAGTCTTCCTGCGGAGGAGGCTGGCGTGCGCGGATCGGATGAGCGGACGGGATCGCTGTTCAGTTACGTGGGCGTCGAGCAACGGCTGCGGTCGGACCATCCCCTGCGCACGATCCGGGCGCTGACGGACGAGACGCTTGCCGCGATGGAGCGCGAACTGGCGACGCTGTACTCGGGGGTCGGACGGCCCTCGATCGCGCCGCAGATGTTGCTGCGGGCGATGCTGTTGCAGGCGTTCTACTCCGTGCGCTCCGAGCGCCAGCTGATGGAGCGCATGGCATTCGACCTGCTGTTCCGCTGGTTCGTCGGGCTCGGTGCCGATGAGCCGGTGTGGGACGCCTCGACCTTCTCGAAGAACCGCGAGCGGCTGTTGGAGGGCGACGTGGCGGCGCGCTTTCTGGCGGTGCTGATGGCGCAGCCTCGGGTGAAGCGTCTCTTGTCGTCGGACCACTTCAGCGTCGACGGCACGATGATCGAAGCGTGGTCGTCGATGAAGAGCCTCAAGCCCAGGCCGGAGGTGGAACAGCCG
>CALMGA010000232.1 GCA_937863205.1 uncultured Beijerinckiaceae bacterium
ACAGTAACCCTCCGCAAAGAACCGATCGTGCCTCGCGCATCAAACTGCAGCAAGGCCGTACCGGGCGGAACCCTCGTCGTCACAGCTCCGAAGGACGTTAAGGCGCGGGCGGAGGGCCGGCTCACGGTCAGGGTGAATTACAGCACGTTGGATGGAAAGCGTCAGTCGACGCGTGAGTTCAACGTCGTTTTATTTCCCGCCACCAACTAGCCTCGCACTATCACCTATTTCGAGGAAGGAGGGTCAGATGGACCGTGTACAATGGAAGACTCCGGTTCTACTTGCAGCTCTAATAGTTCAATCACCATTTGCCCAAGCGCAATCATGGCAGACACGATCGACGAGTTTGGCCTTAAAAGCCGGTGAAAGCGCCGAAATCGGCGATCTATTTATGGTTTCGAATTGTAGGTCGTTGCTGAAGTCGACTCCACAGGCGACTATTTTATCCGGACCTCCGAGCGTAACGGTCGAGGTCAAGGACGCTGATGTGATGCCCCGGATCGCACAGTGCTCACGCCCCGTGAAGGGAGGTAAGTTAATTGTAAAAGCAGGGGACGTCCAGGACGAGAGCGAGACAACGATGACGATCCGCATCTCCTACGACACAAAGGATGGTCCACGCCAAGCAGGTTACAACGTCAATCTGTCCCTCTTCCCCGCTCAATAGGTCTAATCGTACGCGGCCTCAGTTCATAGGATCGAAGTCCGCCGGGCTGAAGTCTCGATGGCTGCCGCAGAACTCGCACGTCACGCCGATCCTTCCATCCGGGCCAACCATGTCTTGCCTTTCGGCCCGGGTGAAGCTCCGCAGCATGGACTCGATGCGCTGCGTCGAGCACCGGCACGCGTCGCGGAGATCCTGTGGTTCGAAGACGCTGACGCCCCGCTCGTGGAAGAGGCGGTACAACAGCCGCTCGCTCGACAGGGTGGGGTCGACGAGTTCATGGTCCTCCACCGTGGACGCGAGCGCCTTGGCTTCCGACCACGCGTCGTCCTCGCTGAACGTCGCCACCACCATACCTTCCGGCGCATCGCCCGGGTCGAGGTCGGCCTGACGCTTGCGGTCCTCCGACTCCGGCAGAAACTGCAGCATCAGCCCGCCGGCGCGCCACTCGCTGCCGGCCTCCGTGACGTTCTGGGCGACAGCCAGCCGCACGAAGGTCGGGATCTGTTCCGACTGCTTGAAATACTGATCGGCCGCAGCCTCCAGCCCCTGCCCTTCCAGCGGCACGACGCCCTGGTAGCGCGACATCTCCGGCCCCTGGTCGATCGTCAAAGCCAAGTGCCCGTATCCGAGCAATTCGCCATTGCTGAGCCGATGGTCGGCCACGAGGCGATCGGCGTCGTAGCGCGCGAAGGCACGCAAACGGTCGGGCGCATCGAAGTCGACCACCAGCATGTCGATGAAGCCGTCGCTCTTGGTTTGCAGCTGGAAGCGGCCCTCCATGCGCAGCGCCGAGCCGAGCAGCACGGTGAGCGCCGCCGCCTCGCCGACGAGGCGGGCAACGGGGGCGGGGTAGTTGTGCTGCGCCAGGATGTGGTCCACCGCCGGGCCGAGGCGGACGACGCGGCCGCGCACGTCGAGCGGCTCCACCGCGAAGGGCAGCACC
>CALMGA010000233.1:0-707 GCA_937863205.1 uncultured Beijerinckiaceae bacterium
GGTGCTGCTCGAAGGCCTCGCGATCGGGCTTGTAGAGCCGTCGGACCGCGTGAGTATGGAAAATCGTCTCGACCACCGTGCCATCTCCGATCGCTCTGCCGTTCTCCGGATCACCAGCCGTCCGCCGCCTCCCTGCTCCCCGATCCTATATCGTTTGGGGGAAGCCGCGCCGCAATCGAGCCGCGGCGCATGGCTGGCCCGCTGCACGCCCCGTCCTCACGCGAAATGCTTCGACAGCTTGAGGCCCTGGCCCTGGTAGTTCGAGTGCAGGCTGTCGCCGTAGAGGCGTCGCGGCCGCTCGCTCAGGGTCTCGTACTCCAGCGTCGCCACCCGTTGGCCGTGGTCGAGCAGGAAGGGCACGTCGTGGGAGCGCACTTCCAGCACGATGCGGCTGCCGCTGCCGCCGGCGGCGGCGAGGCCGAAACCGGGATCGAGGAAGCCGGCGTAGTGCGAGCGAAGCTCGCCGACCGCGGTGTCGTAGGCGACCATCTCCGCCGCCTCGTGCGCCTCGACCACCACCGCCTCGTTCGAGGCGAGGATGTAGAACTCGTCGGGATCGAGCACCAGCTCGCGCCGGCCCTTCCGCGGCACCAGGGCTTCCCAGAAGGCGTCGCGCGGATGCGTGGCGATGCCGGCGATGTCGATGAGCCCCGACGTGCGCCGCGCGCGGTAGCCGACGACGCCGCCGGGCTTGCCGTCGGGGTCGA
>CALMGA010000233.1:717-5669 GCA_937863205.1 uncultured Beijerinckiaceae bacterium
CCCCGGCCCCGCGCTGCCCGGCGCCGCGCCGGGGCCGCGGCTTAGTGCTGCGCCGGTGTCGCGGAAGCGCAGCTGCGCCAGCCGGGCGCCCGCCTGGGCGAGCACCGGAAAGGAGCGCGGCACCACCTCGGCGTAGAGCAGCCCGTTGTATCCCGCGGGCACGTCGTCGAAGGTGACGCCGCCATCGACGATGGTGCGCACGAAGATGTCGAGCCTGCCCGACGACGACTTCGGGTTGGCGCGGGCATCGACGCTCGGGGGCAGGCGCAGCGCCTCCATCAAAGGGATGATGTGCACGCAGTTGCGCTCCAGCACGGTCGGGCGCGACAGGTCGACCTCGTGGGTCGAAAGCTCCGCCAGCCGGTCGGCGACGGATCGGCCGGGACCGGGCAGGAAGCTCGCGGGCAGGCGGTAGGCGCGAGGTCCGAGACGCAGGTCGAGGCTGGCCGGCTGCACCTGGCCGGGCTCGACGGGACGATCGGACGCGACCTGTCCGGCGTCGATGGCGCCGAGGATGCGCTGGTAGGGCCAGATCAGAGACATGCTTCGCGCCTTCGTCAGCGGCGGGTCGCCCGGCCGGACGCAAGCCGTCGCGCGACCAGCCCTACCGCGCAAGGCTTAACGAAGGCGCCCGACGCCGGCCCTGCCCTGCCCCGTGCCGGCCGTCGCGATGCCGCGTAAGCGATCGGGGCCGCCCGTCAGCCCCGGTCGAACGGACGCAGGCGACGCAGTGATCGCTTTTCTCCTTGGAACCGTTGTAAGCCTTGCACGACCTCGGGGCCCGCCTGCACTCTCGCAGGCCAGGCAGAGGAGGCGCGTCCCCTGCGATGGGACGGACAGGGAGGACAGGGATGAAGGTGTTCAGTGCGGCGGCTGCCGCCGCGACGATGTTTGCCGCGGGCGGGATGCTCGCGTCCGGCAGCGCCTCTGCGCAGGATGCGACCAAGGGCAAGTCGGTGTTCAACCAGTGCAAGGCCTGCCACGCCCTCGAGAAGGCGGTCGTCGGCCCGCCGTTGAAGGGTGTCATCGGGCGCAAGGCGGGTTCGGTGGAAGGCTACTCCTATTCATCCCTGATGAAGGAAGCTGGTGACGCGGGCCTGGTTTGGAACGACCAGGAGCTGACCGACTATCTGAAGAACCCGACGGAGTACTTGAAGACCTACGTGTCCTCGAAGGGCAAGACCGCCAGCGGCGCCAGCAAGATGGTGTTCATGCTGGGCAGCGAGGACCAGCGAAAGAACGTCGTCGCCTACCTCGACGAGCAGAAGTAGCGGCTCGCACGACTGACGGATGCGAGGCGGGCCGTTACGCCCGCCTCGTTCGACCGGTGCGCGGGCTGCCGCCGATTCGCCATCTTGCCGTGGACAGCTGACGGGAGAACGTTTCCCAGGTTCAGAGTCCGCGTGCCGTGATCGCAACCGCTCGTCCCCAGGTCCGGCCGGCGGCAGCGGCCGTTGTCTTCTTCGCCTTCACCCTGCTCGGCCCGATGCTGCCGGGTCCGGCGGCTCTGGCCGCCGAGGTCGCCCCGCCGATGCTCGACATCAATCGGCAGTGCGACGCGCAGAACCGGCACAATGCGACGGCGATGAGCGAATGCGTCGTGGCGGAGTCGGAGGCTCGCGCCGAGCTGCTGCAGAACTGGTCCCAGTACCCGGCCGGCGATGCGGAAAAATGCATCAAGCTCGGACGCAAGGCGCAGCGCCTGCCCTACTCCGCCATCGCGAAATGCCTTACGGCGGAAGCGGCCACCCTTCCGCCGGCGCATAAGGCAAATTAGGAGCGAGGGTTAAGATCCTCTTGCAGCGAGGAAAAGGCGCTGAGGTCGCCGACATTCCACAGCAGCGGCCTCTCAGCGGACTGCCTCGGCCCCTCCACGCTCCTGCTCTCCTTGAACGATCTCGGCGTCCCCGATGCACGAGCTAGTCCGATACGCTGACCTGCTGCATCGCATCGGATGTCGGGGAATCCGCCGACGTCCCCTGCGCCGCTGCCCGATAGCATCGTGCCGTATCGTGGACCCGGCGGGGTGCTGCAATCTGTTGCGCCGCATCGGATATCCCGAAAACCGACCGCTGCCGCACTTTTCGGTTCGATGCCTAGGCCGGCACGCTGGCCGCCTCGCCGAGGGTCGAAGCCGAACGGTCGACGCGGGAATAAAGGGTGTAACGCTTGTCGAACAGGAAAGTCAGCCAAAGCGCGAACCAGGAAGGGTGCGCCTTCAGCATGTCGTAGAACTCCGGCGCGGCGCGGCGCAGCATCGGCAGGCGGCGCCACGGGATGTCGGGGAAGTCGTGGTGCTCGTTGTGGTAGCCGATGTTGAGCGCCACGAGGTTCAGCGGCCCGTAGTAGTCGAAGGTCTCCTGCTCGGGGTCGAGCGTGAAGTGCTCCTGGATCCAGCGCGCGCCGAGCGGGTGCAGGCCGACCGAGAACCAGAACGAGGCGAAGAGGTAGAGCAGGCCGTTGAGGCCGCAGAACCACAGGATGGCGAGGTCGAAGGCGATCACGGCGGCGGCGTTGTACACGGTCCAGCGATTGCGCATCGGCACCGTGCCCTTCAGGCGCTCCAGCCGCGTCAGCTGGAAAAGCGCGAAGAAGAACAGCCAGCCGGCCTTCATGTACCAGCGGTTGCCGACGAGATCGGCCTCCCAGCGGCTCGGCAGATCGGCGTCGAAGTCGTAGTCGCCGAGGTGGCTGTGGTGCTTCACGTGGTAGCAGCGGAAGCCCATGCCGGTCGGCACGGTGTTCGGCAGGTCGGCGAGGATGACGGTGAGCTTGTTCAGGACGACGTTCTTGAAGACGAGGTTGTGGGTGCCGTCGTGGATCACCACGAACATCGCGTGGTTGGCGAAGGCGCCGATGCACCAGCCGGCGATCAGCGCAGCCCACCAGTGCCCGATGCCGAGCCGGCCCATGCCCCAGGCCATCGCGACCTGACCGAGCACGGTGGCCGCGCAGATGACGAAGGTCCAGCGGTCCTGCCCCATCAGCGCCCTGACCTGCGGGTGGGCGCGCAGGATGGCCATGCGGCGGATCGGGTGCGGGCGCTTCAGCTCGGCCGGCATGAAGCCGCGGCGGAAGGCCGGAGCCGACTTCGCCCGCGTGGTGCGGCCGAGGTCGAGGGCGTGGGTCATGACGGCGTCCTCATCAGGCGGCGAGCTGCTTCTCGTAGATGCGGTGGACCTTATCGATCTCGGCGCCCGACAGCTCGATGGGACGTCGCATGGCAGCGTTGTTCTCGAGAACCCAGCCGAACTCGATGTGCTCGATGGCGAAGCCGCGCCCGCGCCGACGCAGCTCCTCGATGAAGGCGAGGGTGATGACGCCGCCGACCGCCTTGCGCTGCAGCGCCTTGCGGATGCCGAACAGCAGCAGCCGTCCGGACTTGAAGGAATGGTTGCGCACGCGCGAGATCACGCGCGGCAGATTGAACGGGAACAGGCGGCCGTCCATGTCGGCGAGGATCTCGTGCAGATTGGGCAGCACGATGCCGAAGGACTGCGCCTCGCCGTCCAATTCGACGATGAAGCCGGCCTCGGGCGGCGTCACGAACTTCAGGCCATCGGCCACCGCCATGAACTCGTCGAGGGTGAAGGGCACGAAGCCCCAGTTCGACGCCCACCCGTCGTTGAAGATGCTCATGAGGATCGTCGCCTCGCTCTTCAGGTTCTTCAGGTCGAGCGTGCGGATCCTGAGGCGGTCGCGCCACTCCGGACGGGCGAGGATCGACCCCTTGCTTTCGAGGTCGGAGGGGCGGACGGCGTAGCGGTAGGAGATGAGGTCCTGCGCCTTGCTGTAGCCGCAGGCCTCGACGTGCCCCGGCAGGTAGGACGGGGTCCACGGCATGAAGATCATCGGCAGGGCGTGGAAGCCATCGACGAGCATGCCGGGCTCGGCGTTGATCGAGGGCGAGAACGGCCCGTGGATGACCTTGGCCGGCAGGTGGCCGGAACGCTCGGCGAGCCAGGCCTCGGCCGCCTTCGTCAGCGCCGCCACCACCTCGCGGTCGTCGATGGCGTCGAGGGCGCCGAACTGCGCCGGCGAGGCTTCCACCGGCTCGATGCCGGGCTTGTACACCTGCGCGAAGACGCGTCCGACGTAGCGGCCGTCCCGCCGGGCGAGGAACCCTTGCGAGTCGACCTGGGCGAAGTGCGGGTTGAAGCGCTTGGCGAAGCTCGACCAGCGCTCGGCGTCGAGCGGGGCGGAGAAGCCCTCCAGGCCCCTGTAGATCTGCCGCGGCAGCCGGCAGAAGGCGAGGAAGGTGCCGAGACCCTTGACGGGGACGATGTCGATGGGCACCGGCGCGACCCTCAGGCCGCCGCCTGGTCCAGGGTCTCGACGGCGACGGCCCGGCCGAGGATCGCCTCCTCCATCGCCGCCTCGTCCATCATGAGCTCATCCATCATCGGGGCTCCCGCCACCGGCTCGCTTATCAGGGACGCGGGGGTGAGCGCCGCCTTCATCAGCTCGGCCATCACGGTCTCGTCGTACTGCGCGCGGAAGGCGACGAGGCACTCGATGACGGCGTGGATCTCGGCCTCCGAATGCGCGGCGGAGAGGAAGAAGCGCAGGCGCGGCTGGTCGCGGGGCACGCCGACCTGGATGATCGGCGGCACGTAGAAGCCGTGGGCGTCGAGGAAGCGCGAGGCGGCCAGCGTCTCGTAGCTGTCGCGGAACAGGATCGGCACCACGCCGCGGCCGATCGCCGGGCCGGTGTCGAGGCCGGCGGCCTTGGCGAGGCTGACGAACAGCTCGCCGTTGCGCACGAGGCGATCGAGGCGCCACCCCTCCTCCTGCGAAAGCTGCAGCGAGCGCAGCGCCGCGGCCGAGATCACCGGCGACAGGCCGACGGAGTAGACGAAGCCCGGCAGGGTGTGGCGGAACCAGTTGATGACGGCCGCGCGGGCGCAGACGAAACCGCCGCAGGTGGCGAAGGACTTCGAAAGCGTGCCGAC
>CALMGA010000234.1 GCA_937863205.1 uncultured Beijerinckiaceae bacterium
AGGCGCCGAGCGGGAAGCCGCCGCCGATGCCCTTGGCCACCGCCATGATGTCGGGATCGACCCCCCAATGTTCGCAGGCGAACAACCTGCCGGTGCGCCCGATGCCGGTCTGCACCTCGTCGAGGATCAGCAGCAGCCCATGGCGATCGCACAGCTCGCGCAGGCCGGGCAGGAAACCCGGCTCCGGCACGCGGATGCCGCCTTCGCCCTGGATCGGCTCGACCAGCACGGCAGCCGTTTCCGCCGTCACCGCCGCCTCGACGGCTGCCAGGTCACCGAAGGCGACGCGGTCGAAGCCGGGCGCCTTGGGGCCGAAGCCCTCGATGTACTTGTCGGTGCCTCCCGCCGCGATGGTCGCGTAGGTGCGTCCGTGAAAGGCGCCGGTGAAGGTGACGATGCGGTACCGTTCGGGATGGCCGCCGACGGCGTGGTACTTGCGCGCCGCCTTGATCGCCCCTTCCATGGCTTCCGCGCCGGAGTTGGTGAAGAACACGTAGTCGGCGAAGCTCGCCGCCACGAGGCGCTGCGCCAGGCGCTCGGCTTGCGGGATCTCGAACAGGTTCGACGTGTGCCAGAGCCGCCCGGCCTGCGCGGTCAGGGCTTCAACGAGATGGGGGTGGGAATAGCCCAGCGAGGCGACGGCGATGCCGCCGCCGAGATCGAGGTATCGCTCGCCCTCGGCCGTTTCGAGCCAAGCCCCCTCGCCGCGCGCGAAGGCGATGGGATAACGGGCGTAGGTCGGCAGGAGAGAGGAGGTCGGAAGAAGGGAGGAGGTCATGGCGCTCCTGGTCTCCGGGCGGCGGCTCCGCGAGAAGCCCTTGCACGAGGCGGCCCGGAACAGAAAAGCCGCCCGGCAGGGCGGCGCTGCGAGACCGTTCGTCGTTCGTCCTCAAGATGTAGGGTCTTCCCCCGGCAGGGTCAAATGGCCGGAACGGCGACGACCCACCCGTCGCGGCCGCGCCCCGGAGACGCCTCCGCATGCTCTCCGAAGCCTCGATTTGGGGTCATCGCCCCACCCGGCGGAGAAGAGGCGACGCTCGGCGTCTCGGAGATTCCGGGGCCGGTCAAGGACGACTCCTGGCAAGACGGTCGGCCGCGCGCAGATCGTCCGGCGTGTTGACGTTGACGAAGGGATCGACCGGCTGGCACGGCCAGCTCACGGTGGCAAAGGGGTGACGGGCAAGGAAAACCTCGACCTTGCGCAGGCCTTCCTCCACCAGGGCGCGGCGCAGGTCGGCACGCAGCTGCACCGACCAAAGGGCGACAACGGGGTGGGTCCGCTCGCCCGAGCGGGCGCACACGATGGCCGCCCGGTCGGCGATCCGGCGGTCCTGCAACCGGGCAACCAGATCGAGCGGCAGAAACGGCGCGTCGTTGGGCACGCTGACGGCGTAGGCGACGTCGGGGGCGGTCCGGGCGATATGGTCGAGGGCGGCGAGCACGCCGGCCAGCGGGCCGAGACGGCCATCCTCCTCATCAGGTACGACCGCGAGGCCGAAGCGGGCGAAGCGGGCGGGATCGCCGTTGGCGCTGATCACCAGCCCGTCGCATTGGCCGCGCATCGCGGCGATCACGCGATCGAGGATCGGCTCGTCGGCGACACGGTGGTCACCCTTGTCGCCCCCACCAAGCCGCGTGGCGCGTCCGCCAGCCAGAATGATCCCGATCACGCCCGTTCTCCCGGGGTTGCAGGTCAACGAACGCCCGAGCGATCCGGCCGATCCATATGCGTTGCATAGCTGCATTGATGTCATCGCAGATCGGCATGATCGCGTCCTGCGGTCGACGTCGCGCCACATTCGCCGGTGCGATTGTGACCGGCGCGACGCCGTTGGCGCGCAGCCGCAAGCAGGGCGGTTTTCAACTGGCCGTACTTTGCCCGATACTCACCGCGCAAGCCGATGGGCGACAACCGCAAGTCTCTTCCTGCCGTGCTGTATTTCAGGGTCGAGCAGGCTTTCGCGGACAAGCCACGACAATATCGCCATCAATCGGCTCGATCCATGTCTTCAGTCGTGCTGGGCGGCTGCGCCAAAAGAACTGTCGCGTCAATCTTTCCATCGCACGACCGACTCAATAGAGCGCCCCGACCGAAATGGTATGGGGTCGTGCAGACTTGTTCAGGAACGTCATTCTTCTCGCGCTGATGATCGCCGCCGTGGCGGCCTGGAGCAGCCCGGCCTCGGCAGGCGGCCATCGCATAGGCCATGGCAGGGGCCACCGCATGTCCCACGCCACCCATCTCGCCAGCCGCTCAGCCCTCCTCCCGCATCGCCGATGGCGCCTCGCAGGTCACGATCGAAGATCACGTCATTCCCTCGCCAGGGCCGGTCGGCCAACCAGCCCTGCGAACGAGGCTGGAGCGGCAAGGGCTTCGACCGGACGGGCGTCCTTCTACAGCGGCGGACGCACGGCGTCCGGAGGTGTGGTCGGCGCCGCCACCTGCGCGCACCGCTGGCTGCCGTTCGGCACCAGGGTGCTGGTCACCAACCTCGCCAACCTCAAGCAGGCCGTGCTGACCGTCAACGACCGCGGCCCCTTCGTGCGCGGGCGCCTGGTCGACGTTTCGCGTGCCGCCGCCGCCACCTTGGGAATGCTTGAGGGCGGCATCGCCACCGTGCGGATGGAGGTGATCGGCGGCCGGGTTTGAGCGACCCTTCAGATCAGGCCGGAGGCGATGTTGATGGTCAGGGCGAGGATGGCCGAGTTGAAGAAGAAGGCCACCACCGAATGGCCGAGCGACGTCAGCCGGATCGCCTTGGAGGTGATCGACACGTCGGCCGTCTGCGCGGCGACGCCGATGATGAAGGCGAAGTACAGGAAGTCCCAATAGTCGGGCTCGTCCGTGCCGGGAAAGGCGATGCCGCCCTGCACCTCGGTCGAGCCCTGCCCGGCCGGCCCGAAATATTCGTGGGCGTAGTGCAACGCGAAGGTGAGATGGATGAGCACCCAGGCGCTCACGATCGTCAGCACGGCGAGGGCGAGGTGCAGGCCCTTGCCGAGGCCGTGCAGGTCCTTGAGGAGACCAAGCTGCACCACGATGGCGCCCATGGAGGCCAGTGCCGCCAGCGCCACCAGGACCAGGATGACGAAGCGTCCCTCGTCGGTGATGCAGGCGCGTCGGCGGATGCTCTGCTCGCTCGCCTGCGCCATCGTGATGAGATTAAGCGAGATATACAGCGCCGTGCCGACATTCCAGGCGATCAGCAGGCGCGTCACCGGCAGGACGTGCTGGGGCTCGACGGCGTAGGTGACGAGGGCGACGAGGAGACTGGAGAACAGGCGGGGACGCCCGACGAGCAAACGACCCATCACCGTCCGCGGCAGGCTCGGGGCCGCCGACGGCTCCCCCGCCATCAGCTCTTGCGGGCGACGGCGAAGCGGGCGGCGTCCTTCAGCACGCGGGCGGCGGAGTCGTTGGAGCCGGCGATCCCGTCGAGCGCGGCGATGGCCTCCTCGGCGAGAGCGTCGCGCCGCGCGCGGGCCGCTTCCAGGCCGAGGGCGGCGACGAGCGTGGCCTTGTTGCGGTCGGCGTCCTTGCCGGTCTTCTTGCCGAGCGCGGCCTCGTCGGCCTCGACGTCGAGGATGTCGTCGGCGACCTGAAAGGCGGCGCCGACCGCGCGGCCGTAGCGCGACATGGCAATGGTGGCGTCGGCATCGGCGCCGCCCATCCGCGCGCCCGCGAGGACGGCGTAATGCAGCAGGGCGCCGGTCTTCATCGACTGGATGCGGATCACGTCGGCGGCGGCGTGGCGGCTCGTCGCCGCTTCGGCTTCGAGATCGAGGATCTGGCCGCCGACCATGCCGCCGAGACCGGCGTGGCGGGCGAGCTGCAGAACCAGCTCGGCACGGACGCCCGCGTCGGGATGGGTGGCGGGATCGGCGGTGACGTCGAAGGCGTAGGTGAGCAGGCCGTCGCCTGCGAGGATGGCGGTGGCTTCGTCGTAGGCCTTGTGGGTGGTCGGGCGACCGCGGCGCAGATCGTCGTCGTCCATCGCAGGCAGATCGTCGTGGACGAGCGAATAGCAGTGGATCATCTCCAGCGCGCAGGCGGCCCGCAGCACGCCCTCGCCGCCCGCGCCGAACAGCCTCGCCGCCTCGATCAGCAGGAACGGGCGCAGCCGCTTGCCCCCGCCCAGGCTGGCGTAGCGCATCGCCCCCATGAAACGGGTCGGGCGCGCGACCTCGCCGGGCAGCGGCACGTCAGCGAGCAGCCGATCCAGCATGGATTCGGTCGCCTCCGCCACGGCGGCGAGCCGTTCCCTGAACTCGTCGCTTTCCTCCCAGCGCGTCATTTCGACTCCGGCCCCATCCCTCGCCCGCTTGCCTCATACGGCATGCCCGGTCAAGGCTGGGGCGGAGGCCGGCTCGGACCACCCGAGCCACGCGGAGCCACCCACACACTCGCCCCCACACTTGCCCCGAAGCCGGGCTTGCGGCATGTGCTGCGCCCTATGGTCGAACCATGCGGCTGAAACGACGCGGCCCAGGCCTCCTCGGCTTCGTGCTCCGGGGCCTCCTCACCCTTGCCGTGGCGTTCGCCGCCGCCTTCGCCGGGCTGCTCGCGCTCGACACGGCGGCGGCGCCGGTTTCCACCCTGATGCTCGGCCGCGCCCTCGAAGGCAAAGGCTACCGGCGCGATTACGTCCCGCTGTCGGCCGTGGCGCCGGTGGCGCTGGCGGCGGTGATCGCCTCGGAGGACGCCCGCTTCTGCCGCAACGACGGCGTGGACTGGGATTCGCTCAAGGAAGTGCTGTCCGACGCCGACGGCCCTTCGCGCGGCGCCTCGACCATCACCATGCAGACGGCGAAGAACCTGTTCCTGTGGCCGGGCCGGTCGTCGGTCCGCAAAGGCATCGAGATCGGCGTCGCCCTCCTCCTCGGCAAGGTGTGGAGCAAGGCGCATACGCTTGAAGTCTACCTCAACGTCGCCGAATGGGGCGAGGGCGTCTTCGGCATCGAGGCGGCCGCCCAGGTGTACTTCAACAAGAGCGCCAGGGATCTCGACGCCCGCGAGGCGGCGCTGCTGGCCACCAGCCTGCCGAACCCGAGCGAGCGCGACGCCGGCAATCCCGAACCCTTTCAGCGCCGGCTGGCGGCGGGGCTGATCGCGCGGGCGCGGGGGATGCCGGAGTACTTCGATTGCCTGCCGCAGGGGAGCCGGTACGGCGGCCCATAGAAAGCAAAAAGGCCGGACGCGGTGTGCGAACGGCCTTTCCGTCAGGTGTACTTGGGTTCGGCCCTTGCTGAACCGCTCCTTCTACGCCGCCATGCCTACGCCGCCTTGGCGAGCTGCCGCAGCACGTAGCTCAGGATTCCGCCGTTGTTGAAGTATTCCAGCTCCTCCAGCGTCGCGATGCGGCACAGCAGCGGCACGGTTTCCGTCCGCCCATCGTCGTAGGTGACGGCCATCTCCATCTTCTGGCGCGGGCGCAGGCCCTCGCTGAGGCCGTGGATGGTGATCTCCTCGTTGCCCTTCAGCTTCAGCGTCGACCATGTCGTGCCCGGCTCGAAGGTCAGCGGCAGCACGCCCATGCCAACGAGGTTGGATCGGTGTATCCGCTCGAAGGACTCGGCGATCACGGCGCGCACGCCGAGCAGCTTGGTGCCCTTGGCCGCCCAGTCGCGCGAGGAGCCGTTGCCGTATTCGGTGCCGGCGAACACCACCAGCGGCACGTTGGCGGCGGCGTACTTCATCGCCGCGTCGTAGATCGGCATTTCCGCGCCGCCCGGCCAGTATTTGGTCATCCCGCCTTCCGGCACCGAACCGTCGTCGGCCTGGCGCATGAAGTTCTTGATGCGGATGTTGGCGAAGGTGCCGCGCATCATCACCTCGTGGTTGCCGCGCCGGGTGCCGTACTGGTTGAAGTCCTTGGTCGCGACCTGGTGCTCGCTCAGATAGGTGCCGGCCGGCGAGGCCTGCTTGATCGAACCGGCGGGCGAGATGTGGTCGGTGGTGATCTTGTCGCCGAAGAGGGCGAGGATGCGCGCGCCGACGATGTCGGTGACGGGGTCGGGCTCCAGCCCCATGCCCTCGAAGTAGGGCGGGTTCTGCACATAGGTCGAGCCCATGTCCCACTGGTAGGTTTCGCCGGCCGGCGCATCCACCTCGCGCCAATGCGCGTCGCCGCGGAACACGTCGGCGTAGCGGGCGGCGAAGACCGAGCGGGTGACGTATTTCTCGATGTAGTCCCCGATCTCGGCCGACGTCGGCCAGATGTCCTTGAGGTACACGTCGGCGCCGTCGCTCCCCACCCCGATCGGCTGGGCGCGCAGGTCGATGTTCACCGTGCCGGCGATGGCGTGGGCCACGACCAGCGGCGGCGACGCCAGATAGTTCGCCTGGACGTCGGGCGACACCCGGCCCTCGAAGTTGCGGTTGCCCGACAGCACGGCGGCGGCCACCAGACCGTGGTCGTTGATTGTCTTGGAGATCGCCGGGGGCAGCGGGCCGGAGTTGCCGATGCAGGTGGTGCAGCCGAAGCCGACGAGGTTGAAGCCGAGCTTGTCGAGATCCTCCTGCAGGCCGGACTGCCCGAGGTACTCCGCGACCACCTGAGATCCCGGCGCCAGCGAGGTCTTCACCCAAGGCTTGGACTTGAGGCCCTTGGCCGCCGCCTTTCGGGCGAGCAGGCCGGCGCCGATCAGCACCTGCGGGTTGGACGTGTTGGTGCAGGACGTGATGGCGGCGATGACGACGTCGCCGTGACCGATGGAATAGTCCGTGCCCTCGACGGGGTAGCGGACCTCGGTGTCGACGGTCTTCTTGTACTCGGAGCCGAGCGCTTGGCGGAAGCCGGCGCCGACCTGCTCCAGGTTGATGCGCCCTTCCGGACGCTTGGGACCGGCCATCGAGGACACGACGTCGCCGAGATCGAGCTCCAGCGTATCGGTGAACACCGGCTCGGGCGCGCCCTCCTCGCGGAACAGCCCTTGCGCCTTGGAATAAGCCTCGACCAGATCGATGCGCTCGGCCGTGCGTGCCGACATGTTGAGATAGGCCAGCGTTTCGCCGTCGATGGGGAAGAAGCCGCAGGTGGCGCCGTATTCCGGCGCCATGTTGCCGATGGTGGCGCGGTCGGCCAGCGTCATGGTGGCGAGGCCGGGGCCGAAGAACTCAACGAACTTGCCGACCACGCCCTTCTTGCGCAGCATCTGCGTCACGGTGAGCACGAGATCGGTCGCCGTGGTGCCCGGCTTCAGCTCACCGGTGAGGCGGAAGCCGATCACCTCGGGCAGGAGCATGGAGAGCGGCTGCCCCAGCATGCAGGCCTCGGCCTCGATGCCGCCGACACCCCAGCCGAGCACGCTGAGGCCATTGACCATGGTTGTGTGGGAGTCCGTGCCCACCAGCGAGTCGGGATAGGCGACCTCGACGACCTTTGAACTGGCGGCCGGCTCGTCGTTGGCCGGTTCCTCCTTGGTCCACACCGTCTGGGCGAGGTATTCGAGGTTGACCTGATGGCAGATGCCGGTGCCGGGCGGCACCACCCGGAAGTTGGCGAAGGAATCCTGCCCCCACTTCAGGAACTTGTAGCGCTCGCCGTTGCGGGAATATTCGAGGTCGACGTTGGTCTTGATCGCGCCGTTGTTGCCGAACGCGTCGACGATCACGGAATGGTCGATGACGAGGTCGACCGGCACCAGCGGGTTGATCTTCTGCGGGTCGCCGCCCAGCGCCGTCATCGCGTCGCGCATGGCGGCGAGGTCCACCACCGCCGGCACCCCGGTGAAGTCCTGCATCAGCACGCGCGCCGGGCGGAAGGCGATCTCCTTCTCCTCGCGGCCGCGGTTCTCGACCCAGGCGGCGCAGGCCTCGATGTCTTCCCGCTTGACCGAGCGGCCGTCCTCGTAGCGCAGCAGGTTCTCCAGCAGCACCTTCATGGAGAACGGCAGCCTGGAAATGCCGCTGAGCCCGTTCGCCTCGGCTTGCGTGAGGGAATAATAAGAGTAGGTCCGATCACCGACCTTGAGCTGCCTATGGCACTTGAAGCTGTCGACTGAAGCCATGGATCTCGTGTTCCCGGACGTGAGGGGGGCGCCGCCGCGCTTATAGATAATCCAAACTGGACGCGCTACGACCCGCTCCGGTTCCATTCGATGCAAGAACGGCTCCCGCCCGGTGTCCTCTCCAGTGTTCCCGCCCTCAAGCGTCCCGCTGCTGTCCGTGGCGGACCTGACGGTGGAGCGTGGCGGGCGGATGGTTCTGGCGCAGCTCAGTTTCGTTCTCGCGGCCGGCGACGTCCTTCTCGTCACCGGGCGCAACGGCGCCGGCAAGTCGACGCTGATGCGGGCGCTGGCCGGCCTGCTGCCGCCGGCCTCGGGGCGCATCGACTTCGGCCTCGCCGGCGCGGAGGTGCGCGGCGTCGAGACGGCGCACTACCTCGGCTACGAGGATGCGCTCAAGCCGTCGCTGACGGTTGGCGAGAACCTGGCGTTCTGGGCGGCGATGCTGCCGGCCGCCGCCCCGCCCGGCCCGTCCGGCGAGGGTCTCGACCCGCGCGAGGCGCTGGCTGCCTTCGGCATCGCCCGGCTGATCGACCTTCGCGCCGGCTACCTGTCGGCCGGACAGAAGCGCCGTGTCGCCCTCAGCCGGCTGCTGCTGACCCCGCGCCCGCTGTGGCTGCTCGACGAGCCGCTGATCGCCCTCGATGCGGAAGCGCAGGTGACGCTGAACGCCCTGATGGCCGCTCATGCGGCCGGCGGCGGCGCCATCCTGGTCGCCTCGCACCAGCCGCTGGCCGTCGGGCACCGCACCATCGACCTTGCCGCCAAGCGGCGGGCCTCACCCGCGTCCGTCGAAGCGTGAGCGAGCCGACGACGGCTGAAACAAGCGCAAGGCCACGCGCGGGGCCGCTGCTGGCGCTGTTCCTGCGCGACCTGCGCGTCGGCCGCCGGCTCGGCGGCGGTGCCGCGCTGGGCGTGATGTTCTTCCTGATCCTGGTGGCGCTGGTGCCCTTCGCCGTCGGGCCCGGCGCCGAGCTGCTGGCGCGCATCGGCGCGGCCATCCTGTGGATCGCCGCCCTGCTCGCAACCCTTCTCGGCCTCGACCGCCTGTTCGCCGGGGATCGCGACGACGGCTCGCTCGACCTGCTGCTGATGAGCCGAACCCCGGCCGAGCTGATCGTGCTGACCAAATGCGCGGCGCACTGGCTCCTGACCGGCCTGCCGCTCGTCGCCGCGTCACCGCTGTTCGGGCTGATGCTGGGCATGAACGGTCCGGCGCTGGGACAGGTCACCGCCTCGCTCGCCGCCGGCACGCCGGCGCTCACCATGCTGGGCGCGGTCGGCGCCGGGCTCACGGTTGGCCTGCGCAAGGGCGGCCTGCTGATGGCGGTGCTGATCCTGCCGCTGTGCGTGCCGGTGCTGATCTTCGGCGTGTCGGCGGCGACCGCCGGCCTCGGCAACCCCGTGCCCTTCGCCACGCCGTTCCTGGTGGAATGCGCGCTCAGCCTGGCGGCGGTCGCCGGCGCGCCCTTCGCCGCCGCCGCCGCCCTGCGGGCGATGAACGACTGATCGGGATCATCCGCGTCGCCGCGCACCCGGTCGGAGGCTTGCGGGATGCGACGGCGGCTCCGGCGTGTGCCGCGTTTTGCGCCAATGGTGCGGTCGGCGGACGAGGTCGGCGAGTCCGCCCCAGGCGGCAGCGCAGACCATCAGCTGGTAGAGGATCATCAGCGGCAGGCTGGCGAGGAAGCGCGGGTGGCTCAGCCCCCTGGCGCGGCACCCGGCATAGCCGCACCACACCGGCGTCACCGCCCCGAGCAGCAGCACGGAGGCGGCCAGCGTGGCCTCGGCGAGAGCCTCCCAGCCCTGCGGCGCCGGCAGCCCGGCGCGGGCGAGGTGAACGGCGACACCGGCGAGGGCGAGCGGCGACAGCAGCGGGCCGAACACGAGGTTGACCAGCATCAGCGCCACGGCCAGCGAGCGAAGAAGGCCGAGATCCCGCGCCGCGCCGGACCCGCGACCCAGCACCAGGGCTGTCTGCATCCAGCCCATCGTCCAGCGGCGGCGCTGATTGAACCATCCGCCGAGCGAAGCCTCGGCGCGCTCCCCCGTCGTCGAGGCGAGGTCGCCGACGCGCAAGCCGAGCCGGGCGAGACGCAGCCCGAGGTCGGCATCCTCCGTCACGTTGAAGGCGTCCCAGCCGCCGGCGCGGCGCAGGGCGGCCGTGCGGAAATGGTTCGAGGTGCCGCCCAACGCCATCGGCAGCCCGAGCCGGCTGATGCCGACGTTGAGGTTATCGAACAGCCCGGCGTATTCGATCGCGAAAAGCTGGGGCAGCGGTATTATGGAGCAAACGCCATAAGCACTCCGACCCCATGCCGCCTAGATAAACGGCATGTCCACCGACCTCGTTCCCGATCCCTACAGCACCCACACCCCCGCCCGCGAGCAAGGCAACCAGTACGCCTTGCGTGCCCTTCGGGAACGCCGCGCCTTCATGACGGGCGAGCTGCAGAAGCTTGAGGAGCGCCGCCGCTGGCTCAAGGAGTCCCTGGCCCATCTCGACGCGACTTTGGCGATCATGGTCCCCGGCTGCGATCCCACGCTCATCAAGGCGAAGTACCCCCGACGCAAGAGCAAGCTGTTCGGGGCCGGCAAGCTCAACTTTTTGATTTTGGGCGTTCTCAGGAAGGGCGAGCGGGCGATGAGCTTGGATGAAATCGTCGCGGGCGTTGTCGCCGACGCGGGCTGGGATGCAAGCGATCCGACCGCGCTCAAAGGCATGAAGCCGCGTGTGCGGTCGAACCTGTTATACCTGACGAGCGTGCGGGGGCTTACGGCGAAGGAGGGGGAGCGGACGGAGGCGCGGTGGCGCTTGACCTCTAACTAAAGAATCCCCATCTCGGCGTGGCGTGAATGCCGCAACCCTGCTCCAATGAACGGAGTGGGGCCTTCTGCGTTGGTTGCGCTAAGAAGGTGCGTGATAAGTCAAGGCCGACAGCGTGCCTTAGGTGGGATGTGAACGACTCATTTTTACCCCTAGTGGGATTCAGATCGGAAAAGGCGGCGCAGATATGCGTCTATTTCACCGATGCCTGGGGCAGTCGAATCGATAAGCTTGCGCTGATTAAGCTCGTCTACATCGCCGAGCGCGAAAGCGTTCGGCGTCGAGGGAGGCCCATGATCTATGATGAGTGTTACTCACTCAAAGACGGGCCAATCTGCCGCAGCGCTCTAGACGGTATTAATGGTCATATAGATACTGATATATGGAGTGATTACATCCATCTTGATGGCAAAAAGGATGTCTATTCGATCAAAGACGCTTCTCTGAGACTGGACGAACTAAGTGAGTCCGACTTAGAGATACTAGCGTCTATAGTAGACACTCATCGCGGCAAGAGCGGTGGCCAGCTCCGACAGTGGACTCACGTGCCTAGTAATGTGCCGGAGTACACTGAGGTTACTGAGAAGGAGAGGCTGCCTATCACCTATAGCGACATAGCAATTGGTGTCGGTATTAAGCACCCTGCGGACGTGGCAGAAGGTGTTCGGGAGCATAGGTTATCCGAAGCTGTCTTTCCAAGAGTGAAGTAGGGCCTATGGTCTGTGAGTGCGACGCCTTCAAGTACAAAGGGACTGGGCCTGCCCACAACCCGAAGGTGCCGCACTCCTTTGTAGTTGTTGGAGTTTTGAATGACTTGGTAATTCTCATTCCAATTAGCTCCGAGCAATCCAACTACGATCCGGTGTGCCCCATAGAACCTAATGAGGGCTGGAATCCGCCAGTGTGGAAATCAAGTTTTGCTGCATATTTTCATGCTTTAAAAACATCAGTTGCTTCTTTCGAAGCAAATATTAAAGACGGTAAAATTATTAAGATCACAAATCCACCTCAAACAATCTACGAACGTCTCATAAAAGGTATTTGCGTAAGTAAAAACGCTGAGCCTTGGCTCAGAAATGCTTTTGGCTGCCAAATCGATACAAAAGTGCCGCCGAGAGCACGCATATTAAGGGCGGTGAACGATTAGGCGCGATGCCGCTGCCAGTACCCCACGAAATCCGGGCTGGTCGCCTTCATGGTCGCCAGCTTGGTCAGCCGAGCGAGCTGATCGCCGTTTGCCACGCGGCGGTTGTCCTCGCGCCATGACATCTCTTGCGCGTAGCGAAGCAGGTAGGCGCCGGCGATATGATGGTGATGCCCTGCCTCGGCGCGGCGAAGGCGGCTGAAATACTCCTCCGCCATGTTCGTGCAGGCGCCGTCCAGGCTGTACGCCTTGGAGTGATCGATGCGCTTCATCTCGAAATTGGTATGCAGGCTATCCCACCCCGGCGCCGCGTCGGCATGCACAACGGTGCCCTTGGCGATGCGGGACTTGATGAAGCCGGCAGCGGCGCTTTCCGACCGGAATACGGCCGGGACGGAGTTTCCTCCGCGCTCGCGAATGATGATGACCGACTTGCGCTTGCCGTTCTGGTTGATGGCGAGGCCGCGATGGATGCGGTTCTCCTTGAGGTTGCGAGGCTTGATGTAGCCGCCGAAGTAGGCACCATCGACCTCGGCCACCTTGCCCTCGCCGCCGATCGTGCGGCCCTTCATCTCTTCGGCCATCGCCTCGCGGAGCTTGTGAGCGAGCACGAAGGCCGTCTTGTAATCAACGCCGAGGTCGCGAGAGAGGGCGAGCATGGACTTGCCCTTGACCTCGTTGACGAAGATCGCGACGGCGAGGAGATAGGTGGCGATCGGCAGCTTGTGGAAGGCGAACAGGGTGCCGGAGGTGAGGGAGAAGTCGCGGGCGCATTCCTTGGACTTGCAGCGCCAGCGGGGCGCCCCGTTCGGCCGGCGGCAGTTGTAGGCATCGAGGCAACCGCAGTGAGGGCAGACCGGCTCGCCGTTCGTCTCAGACCAGCGGATCGCGGCGAAGGTCGTTTCGGCTTCGTCCTTCGTCAGGCGCGCGACCTTGGCGAGGCTGATCGTCTTGGCGCGAGGGGAAAGCAGGAAGTGGACGGACATGATGTTCTCGTTTATGAGAACAGCTTACCGCATACGGTATCATTGGCAAGAGGATATTATCAGTTATGATAACGCCGGATCGTATCTGAGAACGGATCGGCATGGCGAAGCAGGCGACGACGGAACGGGAATGGGCGGAAAGGGCAGCGCAGCATCTCAAGGCGGAGATGAAGCGGGCCAGCGTGACTTACGACGGCTTGGCCGAACGCTTGAAGGCCCATGGGTTCGAGGAGACAAAGGCCAGCATCGCGAACAAGCTGGCGCGGGCGACGGTGCCGGCGGCGTTCTTTCTCGCCTGCCTTGCCGCATTGGAACTTGAGGGGGTACGTCTAGAGGAACTTTAGTTCAAATTGTCTTTTGCCCAACCATAATATGTATAATATCTTTATTCAAATGAAGTCCTAATGCTCCCTCGTTTCTTTTATCTTCTTCTATTTCAATACGAGATTTAATATCTGCAGCCTGCAAAGCGTTAGATAGTCCTACCGCTGGCTTTGAAAGCGTATCTGAAGCTGATCTGATATAAATCACAACAACCCCCTGCTCGAAAGAAGAACCGACCGTTGGCTTTCCATCTCTTAAATGAATAAAGGTTCCTGCCACCCAATCAATCTCTTTCCAACTTGCTTTATTTAATACTCCTTCAATCTTCTCTAAGAACCGATAAGCCTCAGTATCTCCTTCATTAAAGGAAATATCATATTTTGTATTCTCAAATTGAGAGCACGCCTTGATAATTACTTCTATCTGCGCTTCGCTTAAAAGCCTGTCTTGTAGCAACAGTTTAAGCTTTTTTGAATCAAAATCCAACTTGTCTTGCATTTCTCTTATTTGCTTAGCGGCTTCATCAGGAGTAGCTCCTTTCAGTCTGTCTTTATAGGCGCCAAGCTGATCGTTGAGAAAGCTTATTCTCTCGTCTTTGACTTTAACCAGTTCTCCAGACTCGTTTGATCCGTATCGATAAGCCAGAAAGGCAAAAAGCGCGATAGCCCCCCAGACGGCAGGCTTCATCAAAGCCTCCCGACTTGAGCGGGCGTGATGCCAAGCGAATGGTATCCACTTGAATGCTTCAGGCGTCTCAGGCGCCTCGATGGCTTCTGGGAGCGCGGGTTTTTCTGCTTCTTCTGCCATACGGACAGGCTAGAGCCACAAAGACACCAAGCCAACCGCTCTAAAGACGGCGGCGCCACATCCCGCCCAATCACCTCACACCTCCTTGCGAAGGCGGGCAGATAGGAGCGGGGCCGTTAGGCCGCTTGTGGCAGGTGCTCCATAATACCGTGGGGCAGCAGGCTGGCACCACCGCCGTTGGAGACGGTCAGCCGCGCTTGCAGGCAGACGAGGTCGTCGGGGGCGAGGGCGAACCGGGCGGCGGCACGGCGGAGCTGGTCGCGATCGGGACGGTCCTCGGCGTCGTACACGGTGAGAAGGGTGCCCCGCGCGAGCAGCAGCCCGGCGTTGAGGGCCCGCGGCTTGGTCCGCGGCGCGCCGGCCGGCACGGTGAAGACGCGCATGTGCGGGGCGACCCCGGCGGCAAGAAGGGCGAGCCGGGTCGAACCGTCGTCGGCTTCCACCAGGAACACGATGTCGAGCTTGGCTCGGGGATAGTCGAGCGCGGCCAAGGCGGCGACGAGGCCCGGCACCACGGCGGCCTCGTCGCGCAAGGGCACCAGCACGCTGTAGAGCGGGAGCCTTTCGTCCGGCAGGGCCGGCTCGGACCTCCCGTGAGCCCGCACGTTCCCCTCCCGACCTTGCCAGCCGGCGGCAGACACCAGGAGCCGGAACACCAGGGCGGCGAAGAAAACGAGGCCGAAGAGGTCGGCGACGGGGCGCACCCCGGAGGCGAGGCCGGCGAGACAGAGGGTGGCCACCAGGCAGCAGGCCGCACCGTTGAGGCCGCGAAGGGCATCGCGCGCCGACAGATGCGGCGCCGCTTCGGCGAGGGCGCTGCCGACGCGATGGGCGATCTGGACGGGTAGCCGCCGCCCGACAAGGGCAGCCAGATGGGCCGGCGTGGCGATCGCGATCGTTGCGGGAAGCGGGAGGCCGAGCCGGCGGGCGGCGAGCAGGACGCGCAACGCTTCGGCGGTCGGCGCCAGCAGCCAGCCGTCATCGGCCAAACGAACCCGTCCGGTTTGCAGGGCGCGCGCCGCATCCTGACCCCGATCGAGTTCGGGCCAGCCTTGCACGAACGGCAGGGCGAGGTGGCGAGCGAGACTGCAGAAGTACACGGTGTCGCTGACGCCGCCCCCGGCGAGAAGCGCGGCCGTCACATCGGATCCGCGCGCGTTCCGCGCGGCGGCGTGGAGGATGCGCTCATCGCTGATGTAGGGCCGAAGAAAGGCGATCGCCTCGGGCAGGCCGGCGCGCCTCGGCCAAGCTGTGATCGGCCAAGCCCCCTCCGACCGAGTTCCGTCCACGCGGCAAGCGGCGGTCGGAGCGGGGTGCGGTCCGCGAGGCCGGGACGAGATCAAAGATGCGGTCATGCCAGAAGAAGGCCCGAGTCAAGGCAGCATGGTCGACTCAGCATGTCGGAAGTGCGTCGACGTTAACTTTTTGCTAATCCTTTGCCGCATCATTCGCGTTGCGACGGGCTGAGCGCCGCCACCTGCGGCGCCAGCTTGAGCGCTCAAAAATTCCAAGGAGAGGCCGATGCGCCGTTGCCAGCCCACCGTTCTTCTCTCGATCTGCCTCGTTTCGTTCTGCCTCGCGGCAACGGCTGCCGCCGCCCAAGCGCCCGCCACGGCCGCGAAATCGGCGCCGGTGATCGTCGAGGAACCGCGCGACATCGTTGCTGCCATCTACAAGCTCGCCATCGTCGAAGCGAAGAAGGCCAGTCCGACGAGCCCCTTCTTCGACCGCAAGGCCCGCGAGAAGTACTTCTCGAAGGGCTTCGACCTCCTTGTCACCGCAACCGAAACCACGGCGGCGCACGAAGGCGACGCCAGCCTCGACTTCGACCCGATCTCCGCCTCGCAGGATGCGGAAATCCAGAAGGTGACGCTGAAGACGGACGTGATCGAACTCAACAAGGCGGTGGTGTCGGCGACGTTTCTCAACCGCAAGCAGCCGACGGTGGTGAGCTACGACTTCATCCGCGAGGATGGCGAGTGGAAGATCAACGACATCAAGGGCACGACGGAAAAGGAAGCGTGGTCGGTGCGCAAGATCCTGAAAACCAGCGCCAAGGAGCCGACGACGCTACCGGGCATGCCCGACGCCAAGGCCGCGCCCGATGCGTCGGCGCCGCTGCCGCCCAGGAAAGGTACGACAGCCAAGTAGCGGCGGCCGAATGGGCGGCCAGGTCGCTGCAAGTCAGGGCCCTGCTCGGGACAAGTGACCCGGCCTTGCCGGGAAAGGGTTGACGAGGGCGGCGTCCGCGCTCCCTAACGTCAAGTATCCTTGGAAATCGACGCCGCGAAGCAGTACCTCGCTGCCGTCGGTGCGCGTGCCGGGTCGTCTCACGCGGGCGGCGATGTTCTCGGAGGAAGACTGCCGCGATGACCTGGAGCGCTGGCTCGCGGCAATCCTAAGCAGGTTCGCGCCGCCGGCGCGGCGCGTGTCCGATCGACCTCGATGGCCCGGTCGGCCTGGGCGAGCTCGAAGGTGTTCAGCCGCTGACGGAGTGTTTCGGTTCGCCGAGCCATGGCGGCCTGCCCCATGTCGTCGCCACCGGCCTTTGGGACGGTTCCCCGCCCGCTGCCGAGCTGCTGATCCAGGCCGAGCGACCGGTGGGCGGCTCCGACGCCGTGCCGGCGGTCGATGACGCGGCGTTGCCCAAGAGGGCGGGTGTTGGAGGCCGCGGCTCTCAATCGCCGTGGCCGGCGCCGAGGCCGTTGACCGCGAAGAACAAGCCGGTCACCCCTGGCAGCACCGGCGGCTGCTCGCGGGGATCGTGGCCGGAGGAGAACGGGGACGTGACGTAGGCCGGGTTGTATGCGTAGGCCAAGCCGTAGCCTGGCAATCCTTGGCCGGGCACGCCGGCCGGGGGGCCGCAGCGGTAGGCTGCGACGCCGGCGGAGCGCGGGTCGCAGGGGAACTGGACGCTCAAGACGCGCGCGTCGGCGCCACCCGCACCGCTCTCGCGGAAGCGGTCTTGGCCGCGCGACGCTTCCCGCCCGAGGACGCGCGCGCGGGCGTAGGCGGCATCGCCGTAGGTTTGTTCGAGCGTCGAAAGGCGGGTCGGTGGTGCCAACGTGCCCAGGCCAACCGCGTCGCGGCTTGGCGGGGATGCCGCGTATCCCCCTACATCGTCAGGCTGATGCGCCGCCGTCCGATGCGCGGGCCGCCGCGCGCGCGCCGCGGCTTCGCCGGCGAGCGGTCCCGCAGCCAAGGCCAGCGCCAGGAGCAGCGGCGTCGCGGTCATGACCGTCGCAGTCATGGCCGTTGAAGACGTGAACGTGGCGCGCGGCATCGGAGGTCCCCTGCTGTTCCCCAGCGATCCACGCAATCACGTCGCGGCGATGGAGGCAACGCCGCGGCGTTCGGGGCGAGCGGGGCATGGAACGCCGTCGCCATTGACAGCGAGGACGCCTCGCGCGAGCCAGACGGCTTCGGCCCTTCGCGCAGAGCCACGCCTTGTTCGCCGCTCCAAACGTTTCCCCTGCCAAAAGCGACGCCGCCCGTCGCGACGCCCTTCTCCTGTACGAGGACGACGACGCCCTCGCGGGGGAGATCGCCCTCGCCTTCGCCGGCGAAGGCCAGTGCGTCGAGCGCATTGTTGACGAGGCCGCCTTGCGCGCCCGTCTCGCGCAGGGCGCCGGCGCACTCATCCTCGACCGGCTCGTCGGCGGCCGCGATGCCATCGTCCTTCTGGCCGAGCGACGCGACGCGGGCGACGGCACGCCGGTGCTGGTGATCTCCTCGCTGGCGGCGGTGGACGACCGCATCCGCGGTTTGAAGGCCGGCGGCGACGACTATCTCGTCAAGCCCTTCGCGATGGGCGAACTGGTCGCCCGGGTCGCCGCGCTGCGCCGCCGCGCCGCCGCCCGGCCCGGCGAAGCGGCGGTCGGCGTCCTCGTGACCGGCCCGCTGCGGATGGACCTGATCGCCCGAACGGTCAGCCGCGACGGGCGCCCGGTCCCGCTTCTGCCGCGCGAGTTCACCCTGCTGCATTACCTGATGCGCCACGCCGGCCTCGTGGTCACCCGCGCCATGCTGCTCGAAAACGTATGGCGGGTGCATGCCACCACCCACACCAACGTCGTCGACGTCCACATCGGCAATCTGCGCCGCAAGATCGAAGAAAACGGCGAAGCGCGCCTCATCGAAAGCGTGCGCGGTCTCGGCTTCGTGCTCGGCGGCGCGAAGCAGGACCCGTGATGGGGGTTCTGCGATGACCCAGTCGCCGCGATGATCCGGCTGCTCCGGTCGAGCGCCTTCCGCATCGCGCTCGCCTTCGCCGGCGGGCTCGTCGTGCTCACCTACCTCGTCTTCGCCATCCTCGATTGGCAGCTCTACCGCGAGAACATCGCCCTGACCCGCTCCGTGCTGGAAGACGAGGCGGCAAAGGCGCTGGCCGACAGCTCGCGCCAGCTCGAGGACCGCCTGAAGCTTCGGTTGACGGAGGACCTTCGCCATCTCGACATCGTCGGGCTTTACGACACCGACGGCCGGCTCGTCTTCGGCAACGCCGCCGCGACGCTCGCCGTACCGGCCGACGGCCGGGCGCACGTCCTGCGCATCCCGCCGCTGCCCGGCACCTCCGCGTTGACGCAGCGGAGCGAGCCTTGGCAGAGCGAGACGACGGTCCTCGTCGCCCGGCCGCGGCGGGACGGCTGCATCCTGCTGCTCGGGCGATCGCTCGTCTACGTCGACCAGCTGAGGGCGGCGGCGTTGCGCGTCTTCGCCGAAACGTTGGGTCCCGTCACCGCCGCGGCGCTCGCCGTCGGCGTGGCCGTCAGCGTGCGCGCATCGCGGCGCCTGCAACGACTGAAGGAGGCGATCACGCAGGTGATGGCGGGCGAGCTCGATCGCCGCCTACCGGTGCGGGGCTCGCCCGACGACCTCGACGAGCTGTGCCGCGAAGTCAATCGCATGCTCGACGAGATCGGCCGCCTCGTCGGGCAGATCCGGGCGGTTGGCGACAACATCGCCCACGACCTGCGGGCGCCGCTGGCGGTGATGCGGGCGCGGCTGGAGCGAGGCATCGCCGGCGACGACGAGGCGCTGCTCCGCGCCCTCGCGGCGGCCGCGCTCACCGACCTCGACGGGGCGATGACCGCCGTCACCGCGCTGCTGCGCATCTCCCAGCTCGAAAGCGGCGTGAGGCGCGGCGCCTTCGCCGCGATCGACCTCGCCGGCATCTGCCGCGACGCCTTCGACCTGCTGGAGCCGCTGGCCGAGGTGAAAGGGGTGGCGATGCGCCTCGAGGGAGGCGACGCCACGCTCCTCGGCGACGCCGACCTGCTGCGAGAGGCCGTGGTCAACCTCGTCGACAATGCCGTGAAGTTCACCCCCGCAGGCGGCGCCGTGACGATCGGCTGCGGGCATCCCGACTTCCTGGTGCGGGTCGGCGACACCGGCCCCGGCATCGCCGCGGAGGAGCGCGTCAAGGTTGTGCGCCGCTTCTACCGCTCGACCAAGACCGCCGCGGCGGGCGGCGTCGGCCTCGGCCTGTCGATGGCGAACACCATCATCGAGCTGCACGGCTGCCACCTGGAGATCGCCGATGCCCGGCCCGGATCCGCCAGCCCCGGCGCTCTGTTCACCATCCGCCGAGGTTCTGCCGATCCGCGGATGAATCCTTCTCCGGCATCACCGTCCTTTGCGTCGCTTTCGCCCGCGCGGACCCTTGATTAAAGAAAATCTTAATCTTGCCGGCCGGCTCGGCGCTTGATCGCCCGGGGTGGCCGGGGCACGACGGCGCGGGCGGACGCGCCCGGTTGTCTTCCCCGGTCGTCTTGCCCGGTCGTCTTGCCCACCCATTCTGCCCGTCCATTACGGGGTTCCGCCAACCGCATGCTCGCCATCGTCCGCATCGCCCTGTCGCGACCCTACACCTTCGTGGTGATGGCGATGCTGATCCTGCTGTTCGGGATCATGTCGTGGTTCAAGACGCCGACCGACATCTTCCCCAACATCGGCATCCCCGTCGTCTCGGCGGTTTGGACCTACAACGGCCTGCCGCCCGATGAGATGTCGGGGCGCATCGTGTACTACTACGAGCGCACGCTGACCTCGCAGGTCAACGACATCCAGCACATCGAGTCGCAGTCGCTATCGGGCTACGGGGTGGTGAAGATCTTCTTCCAGCCCACCGTCAACATCAACACCGCCATCGCCCAGATCACCGCCGCCTCGCAAACCGTGCTGAAGCTTCTGCCGCAGGGCGTGACGCCGCCCTACGTGCTGCTGTTCAACGCCTCCTCCGTGCCGATCCTGCAGCTCGCGCTCTCCTCGGCGACGCTTTCGCAGGCCAAGCTCGCCGACTTCGCGCAGAACTTCATCCGGCCGCAGCTCGCCACCGTGGCCGGCGCCGCCGTGCCCTCGCCCTACGGCGGCAAGATCCTGCAGGTCAACGTCGACCTCGACCCGACCAAGCTGCAGTCCTATCACCTGACCGCCTCCGACGTGGTCAATGCCTTCTCGCAGGAGAACCAGATCACGCCGGTCGGCACGCAGAAGATCGGCCGCTTCGAGTACATCGTCGCCCTCAACGACGCCCCCGACGAGATCGACAAGCTCAACGCGCTGCCGATCAAGAGCGTGGAAGGCACGGTGGTCTACGTCCGCGACGTCGCTTTCGTGCACGCCGGCTCGCCGCCGCAAACCAACATCGTCAACGTGGACGGCAAGAAGGCCGTGCTGATGACCATCCAGAAAGCGGGCTCCGCCTCGACGCTGGAGGTGATCGACGGCGTGAAGAAGCTGCTGCCGCTGATCCGCGCCGGCCTGCCCAAAGACATCGACCTCGTCGCGGTCGGCGACCAGTCCGCCTTCGTCAACGACGCCGTCGACGGGGTGCTGCGCGAGGGCGTCATCGCCGCCACGCTCACCGGCCTGATGATCCTGGTGTTCCTCGGCTCGTGGCGCTCGACGATCATCATCATGATCTCGATCCCCCTCGCCATCCTGTTCTCGGTCGCGGCGCTGTCGCTGCTTGGGCAGACGATCAACGTGATGACGCTCGGCGGCTTGGCGCTCGCGGTCGGCATCCTCGTCGACGACGGCACGGTGACCATCGAGAACATCAACTACCACCTTGAGCAGGGCAAGACGATCCATGATGCGATCATGGACGGCTCGCGCCAGATCGTGGTGCCGGCCACCGTATCGCTCCTTTGCATCTGCATCGTGTTCGTGCCGATGTTCACGCTGGGTGGCGTTTCGGGCTTCCTGTTCAAGCCGCTCGCCGAAGCGGTGATCCTGGCGCTGGTCGGCTCCTACATCCTGTCGCGCACCCTGGTGCCGACGCTCGCCGCCTACCTCCTCGCCAACGTCCACCATGGCGAGGGGCACGGGGACGGCCACGGGGTCGGCCATGCTGAGGGCGCCGCGGCGCCGCGGCCCCGCAACCCGTTCAAGCGCTTCCAGCTCGCCTTCGAGCACCGCTTCGAGCAGCTCCGCGCGGGCTACCGCGCGCTGCTCCTGATGGCGATCGGCGCGCCGCGGCGCTTCGTCGGCGGCTTCCTCCTCTTCGTCGTTGTGTCCTTCGCCCTGGTGCCGTTCCTCGGCCAGAACTTCTTCCCGACGGTGGTCGCGGCGCAGCTCAAGCTGCATGTGCGCACGCAGACCGGCACCCGCATCGAGGAAACGGCGAAGGTCGTGCAGCAGGTCGAGGACGCGATCCGGCACGTCATCCCGCCCGACGCCATCGAGTCGATCGTCGACAACATCGGCATGCCGATCTCCGGCATCAACGTCGCCTACGGCAACTCCGGCACCATCGGCGTGATCGACGCCGACATCCTGATGAGCCTGCACGACGACGTTGCCGGCAAGACCGCCGGCTACCAGACGGCGCTGCGGGAAAAGCTGCCGCGACTTTTCCCCGGCACCACCTTCTCGTTCCTGCCGGCCGACATCACCACCCAGATCCTGAACTTCGGCCTGCCGGCTCCGATCGACGTGCAGGTGATCGGCAACAAGCGCGAACCGAACCGCCGCTACGCCGAGATGATCTACCGGCGGATCAAGCAGGTGCCCGGCATCGCCGACGCCCGCATCCAGCAGGTGTTCGACTACCCGACCCTGAACGTCGACGTCGACCGTTCGATCGCCAACCAGATCGGGCTGACCGAGCAGGACGTGACCCGCAACATGCAGGTCAACCTCGCGGGATCGATGCAGACCAACCCGACCTACTGGCTGAACCCGGCGAACGGCGTGTCCTACCCAATCGTCACGCAAACGCCGCAGTACTGGCTCGACACGCGCAACAAGCTCGACAACATCCAGATCAACGGCAAGAACGGGCCGATGCTGCTGTCGGGCGTCGCCAGCACCAAGCGCTCGGTCAGCCCCGGCGTGGTGTCGCACTACAACGTGCAGCCGGTGATCGACACCTACGCCTCGATCTACGACCGCGACCTCGGCGCCGTCGCGGGCGACATCCAGAAGATCCTCGACGACACGAAAGGCGAGGTGCCGCCCGGCTCGACGGTGAAGCTGTCGGGACAGGTCACCACGATGACCGCCGCCTACGATCAGCTCTACGTCGGCCTGGCAGTCGCCGTCGTGCTGATCTACATGCTGATCGTCGTCAACTTCCAGTCCTGGGTCGACCCCTTCGTCATCATCACGGCCCTGCCGGCGGCGCTGGCCGGCATCGTCTGGGTGCTGTTTGCGACCCGCACCACCCTGTCGGTGCCGGCCCTCACCGGCGCGATCATGTGCATGGGCGTCGCCACGGCGAACTCGATCCTCGTCGTTTCCTTCTGCCGGGAAAAGCTCGCCGAGGGGCTGTCGCCGATCGAGGCCGCGATCGAGGCCGGGGCAACGCGCTTCCGTCCGGTGCTGATGACCGCACTTGCCATGATCATTGGAATGGGGCCGATGGCGATCTCGGTGGAGCAGAACGCGCCGCTCGGCCGCGCCGTGATCGGCGGCCT
>CALMGA010000235.1 GCA_937863205.1 uncultured Beijerinckiaceae bacterium
CAGGTCGGCCGGCTTGATCTCGTGGGTCTGGCCGGGCCGGTCGCCGCGCCAGCCGCCGGCCCCGTCGGCGAAGGCACCGGCGCCGGTTGAGGAAAGCAGGGCCGCGGCGAGGATCACGCGTCGCATCGGAATTCTCCTGGGCAGGGATCTCTTATGTGGCCCGCCGATCCGACCGGGACAGGGGTTCGCGATCAGGGGCCGAAGAGCCGAAGCAGCGGCGGCAGGAGGATCGGCGTCACGGCCGCCGTCACCGCGCCGTTCAATCCCAGCGCGATGCCGGCGAAAGCGCCGGCAAGGGGGTCGACCTGGAACGCCCGCGCCGTGCCGATGCCGTGCGCCGTCAGGCCGGCGGCGAAACCGCGGGCGGCGAAGTCGCGCAAGCGAAGCAGGTTCATCAGCGGCGTCACGATCACCGCGCCGGTGATGCCGGTGAGGATGGCGAAGACGGCCGTCAGCGCCGGCAACCCGCCGTTCGCCTTGGCGAGGCTCATCGCGATGGGGGTCGTCGCCGATTTCGGCGCCAGCGAGGCCAGCACGGCCGGCGGCAGTCCGAGCACGCCGCCGACCGCAACCGCCGAGGCGATCGCCACCACGCTGCCGGCGAGCAGGGCGCAGCTCATCGGCAGCAGCGTGGCGCGCACCCGGTCGAGGTTGCGGTACAGCGGCACGGCGAGGGCGACCGTGGCCGGGCCGAGCAGGAAGTGGACGAACTTCGCCCCCTCGAAGAAGGTCTGGTACTTCGTTCCCGTCGCGATCAGCAGCACGGCGAGGCTCGACGCCGAGATCGCCACCGTGTTGACGAGCGGGTGACGGCGGCAGCGCTCGGCGAGCCTGTCGGCGAGGAGATAGGTGACGAGCACGGCCGTGAGCCAAAGCAGCGGATCGGCCGACAGGTACACCCAGATCTCGCTCGCCCGATCCGGCAAGCGGTCGGAGAAATGGTCGGCCAAGTGGGGCGCTTCGGTCATCGCACGGTTCTCACGAGAACGGTCTCACGGGTCGCGGGCCGGATCGACAACGAGCGCCTCGCCGCGCGCCCTCGACAAGCGCGCCAGCTGGCCGGAAACCAGGCGGAACACCAGGGCGGTCACGACAAGGGCGAGGACGGTGGAGGCGACGATCGCCAGAGCGATCGGCACGGCGTAGCTGCGCAGCAAGGCGAGGTACTGCACCACGCCGACGGCGGCGGGGATGAACAGCAGCGACAGGTTCCCGAGAAGGACGTCGCAGGTCCGTCCAAGATCCTCGGGAACGGCACCGGGCCGCGCCGGCCGCAGCCGGCCGCGCACCACCAGTCCGGCGAACAGCAGCCCCAAGCCGGCGACGGGACCGGGCAGCGGAAGGCCGAACGCACGAACCAGCACCTCGCCCAAGAGCTGACACAGCAGCAGCGTGGACACGGCTGCGATCATCGGTCCGCCTTCGCGGCGCGCGGGTCTGTCCCCAAATAAACGCAGGGGCTATCGGGCTTGCGCGCGGGTGACGCCGCCCGGCCGGCCGCCGCGGACGGCCTCGGACGATCGATGAAACGGAAGGGATCAAGCATGCGGGTTCAACTCTTCGCCGCCCTTCTCGCACTGTCGGGAGTCGCCGCGACGCCGGCCGACGCCTTCACCTTCCACTGCACCGGCAACGCCTGCCGCGCCGTGAGCTTCCTCGACGAGGGCGTTGGCTGCACGGTGGTGACCAACCACAGCCGCTATTCGGTCCACGTGACCCAAGGCACGAACCAGCTGTCCTATGACCTGCAGCCCGGCGAAAGCAAGGCGCCGCTGATCCTGGCGCGATGCTACGGCTACTACGACGGCGGCGAGACGGCCAACTTCGTCACCCAAGCCCGCTGATCGAGTCCGCCGTTCGAGCCCGATCCCATCGCGATGCGGACGTGCGAGGGTGGACTCGTTCCGGCCGTACGGGCATACAACAAGGCCTTACTCAGCGCTTCGAGGAGCTAACGACCGTGAGCAAGCTCGTCGAGCGGCTGCGCCTTATCTTCACTTGGTGGAACGGGTCCACGCTCAACACCGCCTTCTTCACCAGGCGTCATGGCGAGTTCGTCGGCACCGACGTCTACGGCAACAGCTACTTCCGCTCGATTGGCGGCAAGATCGATCCCGCCCTCGGCTTCGAGCGGCGCTGGGTGATGTACAACGGTTATGCCGAAGGCTCGATGGTGCCGCAGGGCTGGTACGGCTGGCTGCACCATACCGCCGCCTTTCCGCCGACGCAGGAAACCTATGCGCCTCGCGAATGGCAGAAGCCGCATAAACCCAACATGACCGGCACCGCCGAAGCCTATCGCCCGCCGGGATCGACGCTTCGCGCCAATGCCCGGCCGCCGGCGACGGGAGACTACGAAGCCTGGTCGCCGGACGGCTGAGCCGCAGGATCCACCGTTGGCTTCCGTTCAAACGCTGCTCGTCACCCCCGACGAGGATGGGATGCGGCTCGACCGCTGGTTCAAGCGGCGCATCCCGTCCCTGTCGCTGTCGCACCTCAACAAGATCGTCCGCACCGGCCAGGTCAGGGTCGACGGCGCCCGGGCCAAGACGGCGACGCGGCTCGCGCCCGGCCAGAGCGTGCGGGTGCCGCCGCTGGACCTCGACGCCCAGCCCTCCGGCACGCCGGCGCGGAGCTCGTTGGTCGACGCGCGCGCGCTGCGCGACATGATCCTCTTCGAGGACCGCGATTGCCTCGTGCTCGACAAACCCTTCGGCCTTGCCGTGCAGGGCGGCTCGGGCACGCACCACCACATCGACGGCATGCTCGCCTCCCTGCCCAACGAGCGCGGCGACCGGCCGGCGCTGGTTCACCGCCTCGACCGCGACACGTCGGGGGTGCTGCTCGTGGCGCGCACCCGCAAGATGGCGGCGGATCTCGGTGAAATCTTCCGCTCGCGGCAGGCGCGGAAGACCTACTGGGCGCTGGTCGAGGGCGTGCCGAAGCCGCCGCAGGGTCGCATCTCGCTTTATCTCGCCAAGGGCGAGGGCATGGGGCAGGTTCGCCGGGTGCCGCGGCGGCAGGGCGAGGCCGGCCAAGCCGCCGACGCGAAGGCCGCCACCCGCGAGAAGATGCACGTCGCCCGGCACGGCGACGAGGATGCCCAGCATTCCGTCACCTATTACGCCACGGTGGACAAGGTTCCGGCTCGCCTCGCCTGGCTGTCGATGAAGCCGATCACCGGTCGCACCCACCAGCTGCGCGCCCACGCCGAGGCGATCGGCCACCCGATCGTCGGCGACCCGAAGTACGGCGTGACGACCGCCAACGATCCCCGTCGCAGCGACCCGCTGCGGCAGGTGCCCGACGGCATCGAGCGCAAGCTGCACCTACTCGCCCGCCGCCTCGTCCTGCCGCACCCGCGCGGCGGCACCCTCGACGTCACCGCGCCGCTGCCGTCGCACATGCAGGCGAGCTTCGACCTGCTCGGCTTCGACATCGGCGGCTACGACCCGATCGAGGACGCGCCGGAATAGTACCGGGGCGCTGCAGGCCGCCTGCCGCTTCGGGCAGAGGAGATCAACGAGAGGCGATCAGCGCTGAACGACCACCCTCGTGCCGACGCGCACGCGCTCGTAGAGATCGGTGACGTCGGCGTTGGTCATGCGGATGCAGCCCGAGGACACCGCCTGCCCGATCGTTTCCGGCTCGTTGGATCCGTGGATGCGGAACATCGAGGATCCCAGATACATGGCTCGGGCGCCGAGTGGATTGTTGATGCCGCCGGCCATGTGACGGGGCAGGTCGGGGCGGCGGCGGATCATCTGCGGCGGCGGCGACCAGTCCGGCCATTCCCGCTTCATCGAGATCATCTTGACGCCGCTCCAGGTGAAGCCGGGGCGGCCGACGCCGATGCCGTAGCGCAGGGCCTGCCCGCCCGACTGGATGAGGTAAAGGCGCCGCTCGGTTGTTGAGATGACGATGGTGCCCGGCGGCTGGTGGCCGACGTAGGAGACGAGTTCGCGCGGGGGCGCCACCGTGCCGGCGGGCGTGCCGCCGAACATGGGCTGGAGGAAGTCGAACAGGTCGGCGCGGGCGGGAGCCAAGCCGGCGACTTGGCCAACGGCGAGCGCCGCCGCCGCCAGGGCCGCGAGCGTCCATCTGCGTCGAACCATGATCCCGCTCCCGTCCGTGGCACCGGCGTCCAGTGTCCCGCGCCGCTCGACGCGGGACAAGATCGCGAACTCCCGCAGCCGGCAATTCCCGCCGGTCGTGGCCGGGGCGCCACAAGTCTTCGTGCAACGGTGGGATAGGCATTCGCCGTGCTCACGTGCGCTATGACACCGAAGCGGCTTTGATCTCATTGTGAAATTGCAAATAACGTCGAACATGGCACGAGCCAGGCGAGGCCGCTTCGGATCGGGACGCGTCAAATCGCCAACGATCCCTTGCGCACCGACGCCGGCGGGAGGAAAGCTCGGCCATGCCCACACTGCCCATACCGGCGAGCCTGGCGGTCGCGATCTTCCTGACGATCTGGTTCACCGTGCTGTTCGCCGTGCTCCCGATCGGTATCCGCTCGCAGGCGGAATCCGGCGACGTCGCCCCGGGCACGGACCCTGGCGCGCCGGTGACGCCGCGCCTCGCGTTCAAAGCGTTGGTGACGACCGCCGTCTCGATCGCGCTCTTCATCCTCCTGGTGCTGGTTCTGCGCGTCGCCGGTTGAAACATCCGGCCGGCATTGCGGAATGACATCGCAGGGCCGTCCGGCTTGCATTGCCGCTCCCAAGCGTCTACCTCGGCTATGACCCCGAGAGCGCGTAGCTCAGCCGGTAGAGCATCTGACTTTTAATCAGAGGGTCCCGGGTTCGAACCCCGGCGCGCTCGCCACCTAAGAGGCTATCGCGCTAGAGGCTGTTACGGACCAAGTCGAAGGCGGCGATTGCTTTGCTGAGCATCAGG
>CALMGA010000236.1 GCA_937863205.1 uncultured Beijerinckiaceae bacterium
TCCGCTGCGGGAGGTCGCCCGCAGCGTGCTGGCGATCGCCCGCGCCGGCCTCGTCGCCCGCGGCCGCCGCCGCGACGGGCGAAGGGGCGAGGACGAATCCACCTACCTCGACGTGCTCGACGAGGTTGTCGCCGGCCTCACCCAGGCCGAGCACCTCATCGCCGCCTTTCGCGGACCCTGGCACGGCAGCGTCGATCCGGCTTTCCGCGAATGCGTTTACTGAGCAGGTTTCGCAAGAATGTCCCGCGGTTTCGCGATCGAAACCTGCGGCTCGTCAGAGAGCTTGTCGGGTGAAGCGTTGGCCTGCCAGCGCGAGCCTGCTTGCCGCATCGGACCGAAACTGCGCGATGGATCCTCGGACGACGCCGAGGCGGCACGACGGGTCACGGCATCGGACGGGGTCGCCCTTTCGATCCGACGCCCCCGACGGCGGCGCAACTCGCCAGCCTTGACCATCCGGCGCCCCTCCTGTATCTGCCCGCCTTCTCCCGACACACGTTTGTTTCCGAGGACGTTCCCCATGGCACGCCGCTGCGAACTGACCGGCAAGGCCGTGCAGACCGGCCACAAGGTCAGCCACTCCAACCACAAGACCAAGACGCGCTTCCTGCCCAACTTGTGCAACGTGACGCTGATCTCGGACGCGCTGGGACGGTCGGTGCGGGTGCGCATCGCCGCGGCTTCGCTACGCTCGGTCGAACACCGCGGCGGGCTGGACGCCTTCCTGGCCAAGGCGCACGACCACGAATTGAGCCAGTCGATGCGCGTCCTAAAGCGCGAGATCGCGAAGAAGCAGCACGAAGCCGCCGCGAGCAGCGATGCCCCGGTGGCGGAAGCCGCCTGAGCCACGCCGTTCGACCGGACGCGGGCTCGGCGCCCGAGGTTCAGCGGCGAGGTATCGAGGAGGTCACGTCCCAGTCGGCGGGGGCCCCTTGCCCGGCCGCCCCGCGAGGGTCGGGACCGACCGACGCGAAGGATGCCGCGTGACTCGGCACGTTCCGGCCCGGCTGGCCGCCGGCGTAGGGCTGCGGCGCGCTGGCGACGAGGCTGCGCCCGAGGGCGCCGCGCTCCGGCGGCAAGGGCGCCGAGGCGACGTCCTGTTCTTCCTCGACGACCGGCGGATCGGGCAGCGCATCAAGGCGCGGCGGCCCCGGCCGGCTCGTTTCGGGCACCGGCTTGCAGATGCGGCGGACGCCCTGCGACGAGCGCCCGTGCACCGCGAGGTCAACGTGGATGTGGTTGTAGTGAAACGCGTTCGAGCCCGGTCCGAGAACCGTGGTGAAGCTGTCGCAAGCTCCCGCATGGACGTCGCGCAGGAAGGCCTGCGCTTGCTCGTCGCCGCGCGTCCAGTCGCGCACGACCGTGATGCGGCGACCATCGGCGAGCCGGAAGCCGCCGATATCGAGCGCGTTGCCGAAGGCGTGTTCGGAAATCGAGGCGCCGGCCTGGCCGTTCATCCCGCGGCAGGAATAGGATCCCATCGTATCGATCCCCGACACGCTCGAGCCGAAGCGGGCCCGGGCGACCGGCTCCACCACCTTCTCGACCCATTCGTCGAGCGCGACGATCATGGAACAATCCAGCGTCGCCACCGTATCGAGCTGAACCCGATCGCCGGCGAGGGCGCCGACCATGTAGGGCTGCGTCAGTCCGCACTGGCCAGGTCCGTCGATAGGGCGCCCGCGCGGCTGGATGTATCGGGACAGGCGCACTCGGCCGGCGGCGATGCAGGCCTTCTCAGCCTGTTCGCGCCAGGCGGCTCGGTGCGGTTGCTGCTCCACGGTGGAACAGCCCGCGAGGGGGAGGAAAACCGCCAAAGCGGCAAGGGGCCAAACGCGACACGCCATGGGACGAGGTTGCGTTTGGTTGCTTAAGTCGCATTTAAGCGACAGGGTTAACGAATATCTTTCGTCTTGCCCTTGACAAGCGCGGCTTGTCGTTGGGTTGATAGAAGGAGTGTCCCGCGGCGGCGAGTTGCGCCCGATGGCGTTGCCAATCTCGGATCCATGATGCCATTTGCTTGGAGAAGACGTTGAGCGGCAGAGAGCACGAACCCGTCGCGGCCTTCTTCCCTTCGATCGATCGCAACCTGATTCTTGATCTCGACCGGCATCTGCGCGCCAACAAGGCGCCGCCGACCGCCACACCGCCCGCGCCGGAACCCGCTCCGCCGCCGGTCGCGCCACCGCCCGCGCAGCAGTTCGCCCCGCCACCGCCCTCGCGGCAGATCGGGCGGCCCAATATCGCCAGCGTGGTCGGTGCGGTCGAGCAGGCCGCGCAGGCGATCACCGCGATGACCGGCCGCATCGACGAGCTTGAGAACCACATTGGCGAGCTGGAAACGGTGAACCGACAGCTCGAGGGACAGCTTGGCGAAGCCGACCAGAATCTGCAGGCCCTTGAAGGCCGGCTGCGATCCGAGTCCGACCGCGCGACACGGCTGGAAACCATCGCCGCCCAGCAGACCTCGCGCGCCAACGATCTCGAGCGCGAGCTATCGGCGGTCCATGGCGACCTTGCCCGGGTGACCGAGGCGATCACCGCCGCGCTCGGCCTTCCCGAGGAATAGGTCGCCGTCAAACCAAACCGCTCTGGTAACGCGGTCTGCCTTGAAAGCGGCGGGCCCGTGCCGTCACGATCCCTTGCATCAAGCGATTGTTCCGAAAGGTGCGGAGCGGTTTTCGGACAAATTCGATGGTCCAATGGCGCCGTTCTGGCGCGCGATCCCGATTTCTGGCGAGATCAGTCCCCGTTTTGTTTATCGTGAACCTGCGGCAGGCGGACCGGAGCGAGGGACATGCTCTGGTCGGCGACCTCCTTGCCGGTCAGCTCGGACAGGCAGCGCCGATCAGGATCGTCGCGCCCGAGCAAACGAGCACGCCCGCCATCGCTCCGATCACGCGACGATCCTTCTCGACGAAGCGCGAGAAGTCGGGGTCGGAGGCGGCGTGAATCACCGCATCGGCCTGCGATGCGTCGCTCGCGAGGCTGTCCGGGTCCTCGAGCATGCCGCGATGAACCTGAGCGCCCGCCTGCTCGAACCAGCGTCCGCCGGTGTCGGAGCGGGTTCAGCCCGCGCACCGTGTGCCCGGCGCCGATCGGTTCCGGCACGGTCCGGGAGCCGATAAAGCCGGTCGCCCCGGTGAGGAACACACGCATGGAAGGGTTTGCGACGTTGTCGGAGGACACGTATCGACAAACCGCCGGTGCTGTTGGAGGCGATGCTTTCCGCCCGACAGGCCGGGCCGCAGACACCGGACGGGGCGATGCAGCCGCGGCCGAGCGGCGAGATCACCGGCCCGAGCAGCCCAGTCGGCTCTTCTACATCATGACGTCTCCCGATGTTACGGCGTCCGGCTCATCACCGGTGTCGCCCCGCTCCAGGCCGCCTTCGCCGCGGAAGGCTTGGCGAGGTGGTCCGGCGGACGACTCACGTCCGATCCGCCCAGCGCGCGACGCGCCGCGCCAGGGCCGGCCCGAACAGCAGAATCATCAGGAAGCGCGAGACCTGCATCGCCATCACGAAGGCCACGTCGACGCGCGGCGAGGAGGCGGCGATGATGGCGACGCTGTCGGCGCCGCCGGGGCTCATCGCGAGATAGGCGGTGAGCGGGTCGACGCCGGCGAGATGCACCAGAGCGAGCGACAGCAGCGCGCAAACCCCGATCAGCAGGACGAGCGAAGCCGTGACCCTGGGCAGCGATCGCCTGATCGTGGCGAGAACGGCTTGGTCGAAGCGCAGGCCGATCGCCGTGCCGACGATCGCATAGGCGACGGCGAGAAGGAGCGGCGGCAGCTCGATGCGCAGCCAGCCGGCGCCGTGCAGGACGAGGCCGAGCACCATCGGGCCGAGCAAGGCGGGCGCGGGCAGGCGTGCGATGCGGCCGACTGATGTGCCCAGCGCCGCCGTCGCCAGGGTGGCGGCGAGGGCGACGGCATCGAGCGGAGCGAGCAGGCCGGAAAAGGCGGACGCGCCGGCGCCGTGGTGCGGCATGGCGAGGCGGGCTACGGCGGAGGCGACGAGGGCAACCAGAACCACACGAAAGTACTGCATGAAGGCGACCAGTCGAACGTCGGCGCCGAAATCGCCGGCCATCAGCACCATCGTGGTCGCCGCGCCGGGAAAGGCGCCCCACAGCGCCGCCGTGCCCGGCAGCACCCGCCAGCGCGACAGGACGAAGCCGATGAGGCAGGCCGCAGCGAGGACGGACACGATGGCGCCGAGGAACAGCGGCCAGCGCCGCGCCGCCTCGGCGAGCAGCGAGGGCGTGTACACCCGCGCGATCATGATCCCGACGATCGCCTGGGCGGCGGTGAACAGGGCCGGTGGCAGTCGCACCGGGCGCCCGCTGCCGGCGAGGACGACCGCCGCCGCCATCGGACCGAGCAGCAACGCCGCCGGGATGCGCAGCAGCAATAAAGCTGCCGTCGCCGTGACGGCCAGCGCGAGGAGGGCGGACCAGCGCGCCGCGGACACCATTCAGGCGAGCCCGATCTCGGCGGCCGGTCGGATGCGGGCGAGGCGGGGCAGGATGTGGGTGATCGCCATGGCGTGCAGGTCGGCGCCGGTGGCCGCGGTGGCGTCCTCGGCGACGACCACGTCATAACCGTGCTGCCACGCCTCGCGCGCCGTGCCCTCGACGCCAAAGTTGGTGGCAACGCCGCCGAGCACGATCGTGCGGATGCCGCGGCGACGCAGCTGCAGGTCGAGTTCGGTGCCGTGGAAGGCGCCCCACTGCCGCTTGGTGACGCGAAGGTCGGACGGTTGCGCGAGGTTGTCGATGAAGTCGGCGAAGCCGGCGGGCAGGCCGCCGGGTGGCAAGGGCATCGGCTCGTCCACCAGCGAGCGCGGCGCGTCGGCGTAGTCGGCGGCGAAGACGACGTTGACCAGTACCACCAGCGCCGCGGCGGCGCGGAAGCGCTCCGCCAGAGCGATGGCGTTCGCGACGACGGCCTCGGCGGAGCGCGGGGCGAGATTGCGGCCAAGGATGCCTTTCTGCAGGTCGATCAGCACCAGGGCGGTGGAGCGCGGGTCGAGCGTGAGCAAACGGACCTCCGAATGGGATGACGCGGGCGCGCCGCCATGCGAGGATAGCCTCGCGTAATGCAGAAAGTTGAGGATGCCCTCGCAAATGTCAAGCGTCGCCGGCGCCGCTGTGACGGCCAGGGCGTGCCCGGCCGACCCCGTCGCGCCGAAGCGCGAGCGCGGACGCCTGCGGGTGCGGGCGATCCTCGACGCCGCCGCCGCCCTGCTCGCCGAGAAGGGATACGATGCGACCACCATGTCCGAGGTGGCGGTGCGCTCGCGCACGGCGATCGGCTCGCTGTACCGCTTCTTCCCGACCAAGCCGGCGCTCGCCGAGGCGCTGTCGCAGCGCTTCGTCGTCGCCGTCGGATCACGGCTCGAAGCGATCGAGGCGGAGGCTGCGGCGATGGATCCGAGCCGGCTCGCCGATGCGCTGGTCGGCATGATGGTGGCGCTGCGCCAGGATCGCGCCGCCGTGATCGCGCTGCTCGATGCGATCGGCGATGGCGAGACCCGCCGCTCCGTCCTGCGCGCCGACATGGTTCGTCGCCTCACCGGCCTTCTTCAGGCGTTCACCGGTGGCGAGAGCCCCGACGTCGTCCCATCGGTTTTCGTCATCCTGCATCTGATGAAGGGCGTGTCGCGCCTCGACGAGGTGTCGGACGAAGCGTCCTATCTCAGAGCGCTGCGCCGCACCCTGTCGCTCACCCTCGCCGACCTGCTTGCCGACAAGTGAATTGCCCGAAGGAAGCCGCCCGACCCGTCTGAGGCGTTGGCATGACGGAAGGTGATCGCACGCCGGCTGGGCGGGCCCTGAAGTTCGATCATCTTTTGCGACCCGCAGGTGCGAACTTCCCGCTAATGGTGTGAAGCTGAAGTTCGCTGACAGAAGCGGCTGATGCTGGCCGCCTCCGCGGCGCTGCCGGCGTTGGTGATCGTCGCTGCCGCCGCGTCGCTCACCGCCGAGCCGCCGTCGCTGGTGAAGCTCAGCGTCGTCGCGCTTGCTGCCTACGAAGCTCCTCGACGCGGGCGGCCCATCTCCGCCCGCCATTGGGCGCACCCACGCGCCGTTGCCATCGAGATCCGCAGCGGCGATCAGTACACGTACTTGAACCCGCCCTTGCCGCCGTAAAACTGAGCGACGCCGGAAAATTCCCCGTCGAAGGTGGCGAACACGCTCGTGTGGGCACCGATGGCCAGCTCCGCGCCGGCCTTGACCTGGGCGGAATTGTAGGACGGGCGGGCGCCGTCGACCAGGAACACCGCCTGGGGCAGGCCGGCCAGCGAGGCGAGCTGGGTGCGCTGCGGGGCGAACTCGTGGACGTAGGCGACCTGCAGCGTCGGTGTCAGCACGAGCCCGTTGCCCAGCGTCGTCGCGCGCTCGAAGCGGGCGCCCACGAAGCTCGGCACCGAGGCGCTGTCCTGCCCCGGCACGGTCAGGCCGAGCACGGTAGGACCGCCCCGGTTGAACTCGCTGAAGCCGCTTGAGCGCAGATCGGCGATCTCCAGGGCCACGAAGGGCGTGACCGCGCCGCCGAAGCCGGCGAAGCGGCGACCGCCTTCCACCCGAAGGCGGATTTCACGCGAGTTGAAGTTGCCGCTGTCCGTTTCCCCGACCGCACCGGCGCTGACGACGCGGGTGGAGCTGTTGGAAAAGAAGGAGCCGCTGAGCGAGGATGCGCCGTAGTAGCTGCCGAAGCTGGCGAGGCCGTAGCCGGCGACATGGCCGCCGTTCGTCGAGCCCGACGTCGCCAGGGAGGGGAGGTTGAAGTTGCCGGCGGTGCCGCCGGCTGCCACGCCGACGAGGGTGCCCGGCAGGAACTGGTAGTCGATGCCGGCCGAGCCGCCGACAACGGAGTTGTTTTCCGCGCCGAAACCGACACCGGCGTTGCCACCGATGTTCTCGACGCCACCGAAGCCGGTTGCCCAGACCCGGAAGCTGCGCGGCCGCTCGACCGGCGCCGGCTCGATCGCGCGCGCGGCCGGCAGGTCGGCAAGTTCGCGCACCGGCGCGAAACCCTGCGCCCGGGCGGCGAAGTCGTCGGTGAGGGTGATGGAGTTCACGTTGCCGGGATTGGCGCCGAAGAAGGTCGTCTGGTCGAAGATCGACGAGGTGAACTCGGCCGACGAACGATGGGCGACGTTCTGCGCGGCGGTCAGGCCCGAGCCCGACAGGCTGGACAAGGCGGCGGTCCCCTGCGCCGCCTGCGCGGTGGTGAAGAATTCAAGGCCGGTGACGACGGCCGAGTTCGGGTTGACCGCCGCGCCCTGCGTGAGGGCGTTGGCGACGGCGAGCTGGTTGCGGGTCGTTGCCGCGACCCCGAAGTTCGGGGTGCCGAAGGACAGCAACACGTTGTTGGCACCGTAGGCGAGCGTCGGGGTGGCGAACAGCAGGTTGCTGGTCACGCCCGAGAAGGTGCCGGCGATGCCGCCGCCGGCCGCCAGGATCGCGTTGTTCTGCGACGTCACGAAGGTGCCCGACGTGGGTAGGGTGACGGTCACTGCCGCACCGCCGAGGCTCGCTTGGCCGCCGACGGTCAGGCTGGTCGTCTGGGTCGGGGAGGCGGAGATCGCGAAGGTCGCCGTCGGAGCGAAGGTGACCGCCCCGCCGACGACGAGCCGGGTGCCTGCGACGGCCGGCGTGCCCGCTTGCAGGGCCGCCTGCGCGCTCAATGCGCCCGGCGCCAGCGTGGCGCCGCCGTTGACCGTCACGGTTCCCGCCACGATGCCTGAACCGCTCAGCGTGCCGGTCACCGTCGCGTTGTTGGTGATGATGCCGTTGTCGTCGAGCACGCCGCCGGCGCCGACCGTCACGGGAACGGTGATGAAGTCGGTTGCGGTGGTCGAGAGCGTGCCGGTGATGTTGCTGAGGTAGCCGGCCGCCGCGGCGAGATCGATGCGGGTCCAGTAGCTCAGCGAAGTGCCGTAGAAGGCGGCGAGCGCGTTGGTTTCGGTATTGACGATGATCTGGTTGATCGTCGACGTCGCCAGCGAGCCATCCAGGGCGACGCCGGGCACCAGCGTCCTGGCCGCCGCACTGTCGCCGCCGTACACCGGGGCGAGCAGGATGGAGGCGTCGGGACCGCCGGCCGGCGCCGCTTCGCGGGGCGCTTGCGCCAATGTCAACGTGGGCAGGCCGTAGGTCAGGTTCGCCGTAAAAGTCGCGGCATTGGCGGCGTTGACCACGTAGGGGTCGTTGGTGGTGTTGGCGGCGCTCGCGGCGCAGGCGGCGACGGTGGTGCCGCAGCCGGCGGCGACGGAGGCGGCCGTGAGGTAGGGCGTGATCTGCGCCGCTGCCGCGGTGAAGTTCGCGGGAAGGTTGACGGCGGTTCCCGTGGTGTTGGCGTTGTTGATGTAGAGCGGGTTGGTGAAGGCTTGCGCGAGATCGTACTGCGCCAGCGCGCGGGCGGCGATGAGGTCGAGCGGATAATGCACGCCGACCACGATGCGGCTGTTGGCGTAGGCCGAGCCGCGATACAGCATGCTCTGGTATTCCTGCGGCACCAGCAGCGCGAGCAGGATCGAGTCGGTGTAGGCGTAGGTGGCGTGGCCGCTGGGAAAGGACGGATTGGTGGCGAGCCCGTTGAGCGCGGTGGGATCGAAGCTGTTGATCTGGGCCGCCACGACCTGGTCGGGTCGCGAGCTGCCGAAGACGTCCTGGTTGGGCTGCAGGTTGGTCACGCCGGCAGCGATGTCATAGACGCTGTTGGTCGTATTGGGCAGGCCATTGGCCGTTGGCAGCGTGAAGCCGGCCGGCGCGACGGCGGGATTGGTGGTGTTGGTTGTCACCCCGTTGACCGTGGTCGCAGTATTGTTGGCGCCGCCGTTCGCGAAATAGTTCTTCGCGACACCGAGGTTGACGCTGGTGAAATTGGTGTAGCCGTTGTTCAGGAAGGTCGCGACGGCGTTGAGCGGACCAGCGGTGGTGGTCGACTTGTTGACGCCGTTGGCGTAGGCGGCGCCGAGCACCACGCCCAGGCCACCGACGGCCTGCATGGGGATCACGGTGCTGCCGGCCGGCGCCGCCTGGGTCGGCAGCCCGCCGCCGAGGTTGGCGGCGACGCCGAAGGTGGCGTTGGCGGCGAAGCCCTGCGCCTGCGTGCGCAGCGTGGTGCCGTTGCCGCTGCCGAGCAGGTTCTCGTCGCTGATGCCGAGCGATTGCAGCGCGGGCGAAGCGCTGTTGTTGATCGAGATCGCCTGCGACAGGTTGGTGCTCAACGTCGTCTGACCCACGCTGGTCGCGTTGAGGTTGAGGTAGGGCGCCAGCAGGTTGAGCACGTTGGCGCTCGACGGAGAGATCGTGATCGGCGCGCCGGTGACGACCTGCGCTTGCGCGATGCCGGTGGTGCTCACGCTGGCCGCCAGCAGGGCGATCGTCGAGACGGATGATTTGAGATGCACCGGAACACTCCCTCGAATGGGAAGATCCGGTATCGGCGCTCGGTTTAACGAATGTGACGGGCGTTTGACGCTTGGCGTTTCGATGGCGATGTGTTTGCCGTGCAACACGGGCGCGACGGCCTGATCGAGGCAGCGCGACCTATCTGGGCGTCGGGATCTTGTCGCGCTCGGCGATCTCCCCCCGGATGCGCTCGGCATCGCGATCGGCGGCTGCCCGGATGCGCGCGAATTCAGCGCGATCATCGCTGGCCCGCTTGAGATCGGCCTCAGCCTTGGCGGCTGCCGTCTTCGCGTCCTCGGCCTCCGCCCGAGCACGTTCGAGCTGTGCTTTCAGCTTCGTCAGTTCGCGGGCGTTTTCCTCGGCCTTGGACGCCCCTTGCTCCTGCTGCAGCTTCTGCTGCTCCAAGCGCGCTTCGGCCTCCTGCGCTTGCCGCTTGGCTTCCGCTGTTTTCAGTCGCTCCCGCTCGACCGCCTCTTCCTTCTCGCGGGTCAACCGCGTTTCCCGTTCGAGCGCCTCCTGCCTGTCCCGCTCGCGCGACAGCCGCGCATCCCGTTCAGCCTTCTCCCGAGCGTCCGGCTCGCCACCGTCGGGCGAGACGTCGACCTGAAATTGAAAGGGCGAATGCCTGGAACTATACACGATCAGCCGATCTTCGCCTATGAAATCACCCTTCGCCCTGTAGAATATATCCGTTCGAACCAGTCCTCTTCCAGTACATTGGTCGCCGTTCAGGTGCCTGTACTCCACGTCGGTGAGACCGTGATCCGTCCGCAAGTCGACCCGAGTCGGCTCGCAGCCGCGAATGGAAAGCGCGAGCGTCCGAGCCGATCTGTTCACGTGGATCTTCGTGTTCAGTCGCCACTGGGGATTTCCGGGCCGGACCGTGAGGTTTCCGATGGCGACCAAACGTCCGCTGTCATAATAGCGGATGATATCGGACCCAACAAACCCACTCTCGCTCGTGTAAACGAACTGCTTCACCGGATAGTCCGTCACCCCGCAGGCGATGCGCGACGAGACCTCGCCCCTGACGTATCCGTGTTCGGCATGGGCGGTGACGGTGTTGGCGAGCGAAGGATTCCTGCAGTTCCAGTAGGTGCGCTCGATCCAAGGCTGGTTGGTTGAAACCTCCGAGTTCTCAACGATGATGCTGTCGGGATTTCGCTGTTGCACCCTGATGATCGAAAGGTGTTCCCGATCGGATCCGTCAACCCGGCGAGCGTCGAAGCGACTCCCATCGTCGGAGCGCGGAGGCAGAGGCTCAATCGCCCCGGCGATGGCGGCTGCGCGCGATCCGACCAGCCCCGCGGCCACGGGCGCAAGGTCGGAACCGTGCGCCGGACCCGCCAACGTCGCGAGCATCAAGCAAGCAGAACCTGAGAGCCGCATCGGTGGAACCCTGCACTGACCCGTCATCAAGGTACGAGCACATTATCTCTCCTCTTTGAGGCCAACAAGCGCCCGTGTCCGGGATGGATGCGCAGGCATGCCGGGCGGAGACGCAGGTGCAGGCTGCTGCGCAGGAGCAGCCGGCGGTTCGGTGAACGTGCCGGCACGGGTGCCGGTAGACGGGTGCCGGTAGGAAGCGATACCCGAAGGTTTGCCGCCGCGCAGCACGGTGGGCGGCGGCTTCGATCCGCGCGACGACAATGGGACTCCAAAGCCTTGCTTTTGAGTGGGAACAATGAACGCGCCGTCTCTGCTTCTTTGGTCTAGATGGCACATCGCAAGATTGCATGTATCCATCCGCTCGTTGAAGTGGGACTCAGGGCGATGCGAGACGTCGTTGCGGCTTCTTCGATGCTTGTCGACTTGGAAAGACCATCGGTTTCTGCCGCCTGTACGATCCCTGCCCTGAGTCTCGTGGCGAGTCGTCGCAAATAGTCGTCACCACGACCGCAATGCGAAACATCGTCACGATCCATATTCACCGAGCGCGCCAGCAAACCGATCGAACCATATCGAGCATACCGCTTCCTGCTGGAAGCTCGTCTTTGTTCAGGCTTTCTTCGTCGGGATCCATCATGCGTCGCCTGCGATCCATTGTGCTGGCAGTCGCCGTGTTCACGGGCATGGGCGAGCTGGCTGCGCAGACCGTTTCGGACGGCTCGGATCAGCCCGCGCGTGGAACCCCCGAAAAACGGATCGCCTTCGTTGTCGGCAACGGGAGCTACGAGGCGGGCGCCTTGCCGACCGCCGCCAACGACGCGGGCCTGATCGCGCAAACGCTGCAGGCCGCAGGCTTCGACGTCATCGGCGCCCGCGACCTCGATGCGGAAACGCTGCGGCAATCCTACGTGGATTTCCTGAAGCGGGTCGCGGACGCCGGCCCGGACTCGGCCGCCTTCGTTTACCTCGCGGGATATGGGCTGCAGTACGGCAACGAGAACTACTACGTTCCCATCGGCGCCAGCTTGTCACGCGAGACCGACATTCCCATCCAGGCGATCCGCCTGTCCGATTTCACCGGTCCTCTCACCTCCATGAAGTCGCACGCGCGCTTCCTGGTGTTCGATGCCGCCTATCAGTCTCCGTTTCACCTGGAGGGAGCAGCCGTCGGCGGCTTCGCCCTCGCCGATCCGCCGGCGGATTCGCTGCTCGCCTATAATGCGGCACCGGGCACGGTGGCGCCCGTCGGCACGGGTTCCTACGGCAGTTACGCTCAGTCGCTCGCAGCGCAACTTCGGGAAGGTGGTTCTTCGCCCGATGACATCTTCGAGCAGGTCCGTTTGCGCACCAGCGACGCGAGCAAGGGGGCGGAAACGCCATGGGCCGTGTCCAAGGTCGAGGCAAGCTTCCGCTTCTTCGAGCGCACCAGAGGGGCACCGGCGCCGGCCGTGGCGCCCGAGCAAAGGGCGGCCCTGACCACGCAGCCGATCGCAACGCTTCCCGTGCGAAAGGCGTACACGGCGGCTGTCGCCCGCGACACCGTGAAGTCCTACGCCGACTTCATCGCGGCCTACGGCGGCGATCCCCTTGCCCGGCGGGCACGCGCGCTTCTAGCGGCGCGGCGCGAGGCCGTGACCTGGCACCGCACGACGGTTGTCGACACGGCTGCCGCCTACTGGTCCTACCTGTCGCGATATCCGAAGGGGCCGCATGCCGGAGCGGCGCAGGCGCGTCTGGATCAGCTGTCGGCTCCGATCCGCCCGCCCGTCGAATACAGGGCCATCGCGTACGATCTGCCGCCGCCGCCCGCGGAGGAGTTGCGCTACGTCGATGCACCGGTGCTGGCCCTGGGCGATCCCGGTTATGGCCTCCTGCCGCCGCCGCCCGACGAATGGCTTCCGCCGCTTCCCGTCGCTTTCCTCGATCTGCCGCCCCCGCCGCCGCCGCCGGGCCTCTTCCTGCTTCCCACGCCCGACTTCGTGGGCTTGCCGGCCTATATCGGTCCGCCGCCGTTCATCGCCTTCCCCCCGAACAACTACTTCTTCGGCGGTCTGGCGGGCGGCGGCGCTGTGTTCATCAGCAGCCTGTCGGTCGTCATCAACATCCACCAGTCGATCAAGGCTGGCCCTATCGGCCCCGTGCCGGGAGGCATCAAGCCCCTGGTGGCCTTGCCGGTGGCCGCCAAGGTCCGCACGACCGCCCTGCAGCAGCGGGGAGTCACGACGCCCGCGCAGCTCCGGGCCGCTCGTTTGCAACCCGGAGGGCTGGCGGGTGCGGGTTCGCCGGGAAAGGCCCTGCCGATCGCTCAGCAGCTTCCGCGCACCGATCCGTCCGCCGCTCCACCGGGTCGAGGCGCGGGCGGGCAGGGAAGCGTTGCGCCAAGCGGTGTGAAGCGCCCCGTCGTTCCAGCCCAAACGCGGGTCGTACCGACGTTCAACCCGACGCCCACCGGGTCCACGGGCGCCGGCCGGCCAACGAGCAATCCTCGGGTGGCATCGCGTGGGCGAGGCTTCGAGCCGCCGCCCAAGGTGTCGAGTCCCACGTTCGCGTCGAAACGACAGCCCCTTCAGCCGCTCTTGCGCGGCGCAGGACGCGTCAATCCTCGTCCCGCCAAGTTCACCGGGGCGCGGATCGGGGGTGGCGGGCGCGTCGCATCGCCGGCTTTTTCGAGAGGGGGTGGCGGCCCGCGCGTGGCTAGGGTCATCGCGCCGACGCGTGTGTCCCAGCCCCGCGTCTCCACGCCCCGTATTTCGACGCCCCGCGTTTCCGCGCCCCGCCCCGGTAATCTTCGGCGCTGACCGCGTGGCCGACGAGATCCCTCCGCAGTAGCACTACAGTCGCATTCCTGCTGGCGTTCCGGCTTGCTGCGCGGCGATGATCGGGTGATCATGGACGGAGGCGATCGAGGCGACGCTGGACTTGTGAGCGGCGGCGCGGCGCGAAGGGGCGCTTGCGGCCGTTGTTCACGCAGAAGCGGGTCGCGGCCTCAGCCGCGCGTTTCTGGACGGGCTGCTCGGCGAGGAGCGGCGCAAAACGGGCTGGATGCGCGCCGCGGCGGCCGGCGATGCCGGTTTCTGGCGCCCGCAGGCATCTCCGGGCGAGGCCGCTGGGACGCCGATGCCCTGCGCGATGGAGTGCGCGA
>CALMGA010000237.1 GCA_937863205.1 uncultured Beijerinckiaceae bacterium
TCCGCGACCTTGCCGGGGCCGAGGTCGCGACGGTGCGCCCGCGGCTGCTCAAGATAGCCGCCAGGGTGGTGGAAACGCGTCCCCGCGTGCGCCTCGCCTTTGCCGCGGCCTGTTCCGAGGCCAATCTCATCGCTGGTCTCGCGTTGGCCTTGCTCGGCGACGGATCCGATCCACGGGGCCGAGCCCCTCGAAACGAAATTCTTCCGTCTCTCCAGCGCCGCACCCTCATCATCAGAACCAACAGCCGGCGCTGTCCACCGACCACACCCTCGCGCCCTCCACGCTCGACGCCGCCGACCGCCGCGCCAACCAACACCCTGATAGATTATGGGCGGCTAGGCAGCCTATTCGCCTGCTCAGTTCCCCAAATTGAACGACACGAGTTCAAGCCGTTCCACGCTCGTATGATTGGGGCAGCGCAGCCGATACCGCCAGGCCAGTCGCCTGCCCTTGCATCGGGGTGACGCCGGTCCTTAATGCAGGGATGTTCCGCGGGCGCCCGATGAACGGCAGCGGGCAAGTCGGACTTGTCGCGGCGGAGCAGGCGAGCAGAGGTGGCATGGCGGCTCATCTTGGCAGGAACGCGACCGGCCTCCCTGCCGCATCGCCACAATTTGACCGGAGGAACGGGCGTTGGCGTCGGGCGACGCATCGAACATTCAGCTCCTACCAAGGCGGAAGCCGCGCGACACTCAATGTGCAGCCAGGGTCGGCGGTCCCCGGTGCAAATTTCCATTCGCTGGACAGGTCACAATCTCGACATACCTCTGCGATACCGAGCCATCGATCTTGATGAGCGGTCATCGTCGGTCTACCATCGGCGCAATCAGACAAGCTGTTCAGATATTATAAAAAGGAAGTCGATACATGACGAAGTCGGAAGGACTTCATGCCAGCCATGGCGTCGAGAAGATCGTTACTTTGTTCGACAACCCGCATTATGCACGACTTGCGACTGAGTCGCGCGAGCACTTCAAGAATGCCGATCCATTCCCACATATTGCCCTCGATAACTTCTTGCCCGATGATGTCGCGGCCATCCTGGGCGCAACCTATCCTGACCCTAACGACAGCACGACCCGCTGGAAGACACATTCGAATAACAATGTTTCGCGCAAGTTCGTGGAAGACGTGTCGGCGCTCGCTTTGCCAATGAGGTTATTCGCGAACGCTGTTACCTCGCGTGAATTCCTGTTGTTTCTCGAAACGATTTCCGGGATCGACTGCCTCCTGCCCGATCCCTATTTCATCGGCGGCGGCGCGATGGCGACCGGCAGGGGCGAGTTCCTCAAGGTACACGCCGATTTCGACTGGCACCATAAGCTGCAGGCTCATCGGCGTCTGAACGCGCTCTTCTATCTGGCGCCCGACTGGCAACCCGAGTGGGGCGGTAACCTCGAGCTGTGGTCCAAGGACATGTCGCAGCGGGTTCAGAGCATCGAGCCAAAATTCAACAGAGTCGTTATTTTCGAGGTGACCGACGACGCCAATCACGGGCAACCCGAGCCGCTTACGACGCCCGATTCTATCTACCGCCGGGTCTTCAGCGCATTCTACTATACAAGCCGGAAGTCAGACCATGACTGGAATGCCCCGCACTTTACGCTCTACAAACCCGAGAACTCGCCCTACGGCATGAGTTTGCAGAAGGATTATGCCGCAAAGGCTGAGTAGGGCGCCGGACGGCGTCCCGAGCGGCGCGGCCGCCCCGGACGCGGAGTCTCAACGGCTCATTGGCCGGCCGAACCGGAGCCGGCCAAGCCACTTTGGCATCGGTTGCATGAATTTCGGTTGGCAGGTCGACGGCTGCCGAGCCCGCACCATCGTGCGAGAGGCGATCGAGGCGGGCGTGGACTTCTTTGACACATCCGTCAGCTACGGCCGCGGCGCGAGCGAGACCATGCTCGGCACCGCTTTGCGCGACCTCGGCTGTCGTGACAACGTGATCGTCGCAACTAAGTTCGGCTCGCCCGCAACGCCCGACGCGCGCGCGCATGAGGTCGGCAACAGCCGCGAGATCGTCATCAAGCACTGCGAGTTGAGCCTCGCGCGGCTCGGCACCGACCGCATCGACTTGATGCAGATGCATCATCCCGATCCGGCGACGCCCTTCGAAGAAACGTTGGAGGCGCTCGAGACGCTCCTGCGCCAGGGCAAGGTGCTGCGGGTCGGGCTGTGCAATCTCCAAGGTCCGCAACTCGCGGCGGCGGTCGCCCTCGCGCAGAGCCGCGGCGATATCACGATCCACAGCCATCAGGTGCGCTTCAACCTCCTCGACCGGCGGGCGGAGGCTCAAGCCTTGGCCGAAGCGCGTGCCCTCGGCATCGCCAGCTTGGCCTACGCGCCCCTCGCCGAGGGTTTCCTGTCTGGCCGCTACCGCCGCGCGGAAGCATTCCCTCCCGGCAGCCGATTCGCCCTAGCATCGGCCGCGAACCGCTACGAGCAGCGGTTCACGGCCGATGTTGAAACCAAGCTCGCGCTCATCGACGAGGTCGCACGCGCATGCGGCGTCGCTCTCGCGACACTGGCGCTCGCTTGGCTGTGCCGCCGGTCCGACGTCGACCGGATCATCATTGGGCCGTCGACCGCGGCGCAGGTCCGAGCTTTAACGGCTGTCGAGGCGGTGACGCTCGGCGATGAATCGGTGCGTAGGCTCGACCAGATTGTTCCCCCGGGCACATTCCATGCGTAAGCGACCCCGTCGTCTCGCGGTCGGCCCTGCAATGGTACGTTTCACGATGCTCGGCCGCGTCTCGACGGCTCCGGTTCGAGAAGCAGCATCGAAATGGTCGGGCCCGGTGCCGCGTATGGCGCCAACCTCGTGCCATCATCCGCCTTCGATGCGGACCCGGCGGCTTTGTCGTTGCGCCGCAGATCGCTGGGCGCTACATCGCAGACGACCGCGCCGCTGCCTCGCGCGCTTCCTGATCGCACCGACACTTGCAAGGCAACGCGCGATGCGGATGGCCGCGATCTTGGCCAAACCAAGCGGCGGCCAAGCGTCCGCGACGGCTGGCAGTCCGATGATCGGTTCATTGTAGGGGCACATTCCTCGTTAGGAGCAGGTATGACAAAACGCCGTCTCACCGAGCAGGAAACACTGTACAACGCCGAGCGGGAGGCCCTGATCTCGTCATGTAGCCCGTCCTACATCGCGGATGCGCCTTTCGTGTTCGCCAACCGCATCCAGATCACGTCGATGCTGTCGAGGATTGAGCTGTTCAAGATGATCCTCGACGTGCCGGGCGCAATCGTCGAGTGCGGGGTATTTAAAGGTAATTCGCTGATGCTGCATCTCCAGCTCTCGTTGCTGCTGGAGCCCTACGCCATCAATCGGAGCATCTACGGCTTCGACACCTTCGGCGGCTTCCGCAGCATTGACAAGGAGGCCGATCCGGCCGACATCAACGAGACGATGTTCTCGGATACCAACTCCGAGGTGCTACAGAAAAGTATCCTCCTTAACGACATCATCCGCCCGGTTAACCGCATTCCCCGATGCGAGATCATCAAGGGCGACATCGTCGCGACGGTTCCCCAGTTCGTCAAGGATAAACCTGAGCTTTGCGTGGCGATGCTTATTCTCGACACCGACCTGTACCAGTCAACGAAGGTAGCGCTGGAAGCATTCCTGCCATGCATGCCGAAGGGTGCGGTCGTCGTGCTGGATGAGGTCGCCTACCGGCACTTCCCCGGCGAGACACAGGCCCTGAAGGAGGTCGTCGGCCTGTCGAATATCGAGCTGAAACGCTTGCCGTTCGACGCTTCGGTCGGATATTTCAGAGTCTAGCCTGCAGCTTGATCAACTGCTTTTGGCCGTCTTGGTTGAGATAAGATGATGGCTGGCGAGAGCTGACAGGAGCAGTGTAGTGACTGCGGCTGACTTCCTCGGGTTGTCACCGCTCGGTTCTGGCCTGGGGGCAGTCTGGCCAGCTTGCGAGGGTCCTGGGCAGTGGCGACGAAGAAGAACTTCTTCCCAGGTGTCGTGTGGTTCGCGCAAGCACAGCCGGTTGCGCTTCAGGCGCGCAAACAGCATCTCGATCTTCTTTCGCCGGCGCCGCGAGTCCAGGTAGGCGCCGTGTTGGCGTTGTCGCTCGCCATCACCCGCGCCCTCGTGAATGGAAGAAGCGATCTTGCGCATCGGCTTGTTAGGACAGGAGCGCGGCCGTAGGATGCAGGCATTCCACTCAGTCTTGCGGGCTCAATATCTGGAGTGCCATCAGCTGATGGCCGCTTCTTAACGGCTTTCCCTGTCGATAAACGGCGCAGCTCGCGGCCGCTCGGGCAAGTGTAGATGTTGCGATCAACGTTATAAGTGTGAACAACCGTGCAACAGGGTCTGGCGCGATCTCGATGACATCTGCCGGTGGCGTTCCGCTGATGTGTCAGCAGGATCATCATGCATGCAGCCTTTCGGTTCTCCTCCCTGATCCCCGGCGGCTTGGCTGTCGATCACACCGTTGAGGCAGCCTTGACCCAGGGTCCCGTCCCAGTGCTGTTTGACAGTCATGTGGATAGTCAGCACGCTCAAAGGTGCCGTCACTGCGCGCTGACTTGGCAAACACCAAGCCATGCGGGTGGATGTCACGCTCACAGATGAATTAGGCGAGCATCTCCGCCAAGCATGAGCTGGCGCGTGCGATCAATCATGCGCTTGGCCGCAGTTACCTCTTCCTGCCGCACGGCGGCGGTCGCCTACACATCCGAAATCATGGCTGTAAGGCAGCCTTTCCGACACGAATCGTCATGCTTAACCGCCGCTCGTGTGAGCTCGCATGTCGGGCGACGGACGCCGCTCACGCGGTGTCCTGACCGGCGTTGATCCTGGCGCGCGCGAGATAGTGCCTCAGGGGATTGTCGATCGTCTCGGCTAGCTGCGAGTGCTGGCCGAGGTACCATTCGGTCAGGAAAAGCGGGTGTGGATCTCGCCGCTCCTGCGCGCCGTTCTCGACATAGTGCAGAAGCGGATTGACGCCTGCCGCCCTGACGTCTGGATACTGCTCCAGATACCAAGCACAGTCGAACATCCTGTTTGGTTTACGTCCTTCTCGCACTCCGAAGCGGATGAAGTGGAACAGCGGATCCATGCCTGCCGCGCGAACGTCGGGGTAAGCCGCTAGGTAGTAGTCCGCATCAAAGAGCGAACTCGAACGCAGGGCGGCTGTCATCCCACGATGCTTGCGCGAGATGAAGTGCACGAAAATCTGCGACGAGAACGTACGGAGACGGTGTATTGCGATCACGTCCGCACCATGTCGAAAATATCCCAATAGGCAAATTCGGGGCGCCGCCGGACCGCCCGCGATCTCGATCCCTCCCAATGGCAGTCCAGAGTACTCATGCGGGCGGCGCAGACCTCGACCGTGGTACACCTGACGGGGTGTTTGATGGCGAACGGTTGTAGACCGGCGCAGCCCCGGATCGGATCGCGACAACGAGCTGGGACCGTGCGACGCCGCCGGCGCGCGAGCCGCCCCGGATGTAAGGGTCCAGAGTGCAGCGCGACGAGTCGAGTCTAGACTGCTTCGGCTGCTCCGTCCAGGCTTGGAGAACGGCTTCGCGGCACATCGGCTCTCGCATGCTCTTCAACTGGTGGGGGCGACGCGCAATCGCAGCTGTAGAGGATCGACTCTGTGATCGAGAGAGGAGGGTTGCGTCAGGGCTGGAATCTGAACAAGTGTCGCGCTCGCAGCCCGCTCTCTGCGTAGCGCCGCGCGAAGCGAAGGCGGCGGGGCTGCCTTGGTCGTCAGACAAGCGGAGGCCTGTGATCGGCTCGTTCAAGCCAGCCTGCCCGGCATCGGGCGCCGCGGGAAGAAGCGACCGTCGCGTCCGATCTTGCCCGCGTGCTGAACGGCGCTCCAGCGGGACCGTTCGGCCAACTGCGCGCCAGCGGTTCGCGGGTCGGCAAATCCTACTGCGCCTGCTGCTGCTCCTTTCATTCGCTATCCGGCCGAATGGGAGTCTCGCCGTTGAGATAGGAGGTGCGGACCTCTCGCTCGCACGCCAAACCGTCACCGACGCGACCCTAGTGCGGCGGCAGTCGTACAACTACGCCCCCGCCGTCATCCACGAACCGTCCGGCTACCACCTCTACTGGTGCGGCGGCGTCGCCGGCGACTTCATTCTGCATCTCGGCGCCAAGACGCTCGACGGCCCGTGGACGGCGGCGACCGCCGGGCAGGTAGCCGATGAAGCGCTTCGGCCGACGAACCATCCCCAGGACTTCGACGCGCTGCACACCTGCGATCCCAACGTGATCAAGGTCGGTAAGCGCTACTACCTCTATTACACGGCCGAGCAGGCTGACGGCGGCCTGAGCACGATCGGTGTCGCCGTTAGCAGTGATGCCGTCCATTTTGAGCGGATCGGCTCCGGTCGACCGATCGTATCGTCGGCCATGACCAACAGAGAGTGGGCCGCCCGCAAGCTGACCTACGGCGCCGGGCAGCCGGCGGCGGTCATGGTTGGATCCTACGTCTACCTGCTGTTCACCGACAGCACCGGCAGCGGCGCCAACCCTGTCAACGGGGCAGGCCAATTCGTTCTTCGCTCGCGCGATCCGAGCTTCGGCACAAATGTAGAGGAGCTGACGGCCGGGGGCTGGGTGCCGCGCCCGCCCGGACAGCATTCGGCGGAGTACTCGGTGCTGGAAAGCTTTGGGATCGACCTCGGCTTTGATAGGGCGAGCGGCCTACTCGTTGCCGTGTCCGACAGCACACGGGATCAAGCCTCAGTGTACCTGCTGGAGCCTGAAACCTTCCGCAAGGTGGCCGGCAGCGCGCTGGCGCTACACTGGCGGGAAGGGCCCGGACTGGTTGTTGAGGCCGATAAGTCGCTGCAGCGGCGGCCGGCCTGCGACGAACTGGACCTGCGGGTTCTCGCGGCTCAGGGCCCGTCGGACGACCCCTTCGGCTGGCACGCGATCGGGATGTCGGCCGCGACCTTCACGTTGAAGCACGCTTGCGCCGAAGGCCGCAGGTAACGTCAACTCCCCCAGCGCATTCGGCCGCTCGATCACTCCCGAGCGGGAGGCGATCCCACCAGCGTTGTTCCGCCTTGTTTCGCGTATGTCCACCTAAACGGGAACGGCACAGCCCGCCGCTGCAGCCGCGGAACAAACGCATCGGAGCCAATCGTGAGATTGCTCGAAATTCCTGCCGTCCCTACTACGTTGCTCGCGTCTGACGCTATCCCGATGAACAGACCGATAACGCCATACCGAAGCTGTCCCGTGATTGCGGGAGAGGTCGTCTGAAAGAATGGGTGATGTTCGAACTCTCAGAGAATGGATATCGTTTCGATAAGGAGGACGGCGTCTGGCTGCCCACCGGGGAGCGGTTGTCGTTCGGGTACACCGACGGCGGCGCCTTCGAGGCCGACCTCCTGCAGACAATTCGGTCGGCGTCCGACGTTTCGGTGTACTCGGCCGAACTGATCAGCAGGATCGTCGACTGGCCCAGCCTTTACCATCTCTCCTCGCGCCGCTCCAACCTGCTGCGCCCCGTGCTGCACCACTGTGTCGGGCCCGTGCTGGAGGTGGGTGCCGGCTGCGGCGCGATCTCCCGCCTGCTCGGCGAATGCCATATCGACACGCTCGCCCTCGAGGGCAGCCCTAACCGCGCACGGATCGCGGCGGCGCGATGCCGCGACCTTCCGAGCGTCCGGTTCGTGGCCGACAGGATCGAGAACCTACCCTCCGGCACGTCCTTCCAGACCATTATCCTGGTAGGGGTGCTCGAATACGCCCGCATGTACTCCCAAGATGCGCCGAGCGTCGATCCTTGCGATGCGATGCTGGCGCGGCTGCGCGGCCTGCTGCGGCCGGGCGGCAAACTGATCGTCGCAATCGAGAACCAGCTCGGCCTCAAGTACCTCGCCGGCTATCCGGAGGACCACGTTGGCGAGCGGATGGCTGGCATCGAGGACCGCTACGCGCCGCAAGGTCCCGTCACCTTTGGACGCCACGAGCTGTGCGCCAAGCTCGGACGCGCGGGCCTCAGCCATCAGCATTGGTGGTATCCCTTCCCCGACTACAAGCTTCCCCGCTTCGTGCTTGCGGAGCGGGGTCTGGCCGACGACGTCCAAACTGATTTTGCAGCGCTGCTGTCGGCAACAGCCCTGACCGATCCGCAACGCCCCGCGACGACCTTCTTCTCGCTACAACGGGCTTGGCCGCTGGTGGCGCGCAACCGCTTGGCAGGCGAACTGGCCAACTCCTTCCTGGTAGTCGCATCCGAGCGGGAAATAGCCGACGATGACAACGTCGCATTCTACTTCAACGACAGCGACGGCCGGCACGCGAGCTTCAACAAGTCTCTCCGCTTCTTCCTAGAGCAAGGCGAGATGAGGATCGCCCGTTCCAAGCTGTCTGCCGACGCCGTGCAGCCCGCCGGCGTGAGCGCGACGTGGGCGGACGAAACGTTCCAAGCCGGCGAGCTGTGGCACGAGCGCCTCGTGCGTTTGGTAAACCAAGCGGGGTGGGACAGCGAAGATGTGATTGGCTGGGCATCGGTATGGTGGAAGTTCCTGATCGACACACTCGGCATCGCCAGGGTCGAGCGCGCCGAGATGATTCCCGGCACTTTCATCGACGCCATCCCACGCAACCTAATCGTGTCTCAGCAATCCAAGTCGTTCTTCGACCAGGAGTGGTCGGTGAAGCCCTCGATCGAGCTCGGCCACCTGCTGTACCGTTCGCTTCTCGACGCCTTCTGGGGCATCGAGTGGTGGGCGCCGCCGATGAGTGGCCGCACCTACACCTTCGGTGAGTTGATCCTTGAGGTTTCCTACGGCCTCGGCATCTGGCTTTCGAGCGATGACCTGCGCCGGTATCACGAACTCGAGTCGCAGTTCCAGCTCCGTGTCCTGGGCAGACCGCCGTACGCGCCCCGTGATCCGAACTACACCGCGACGATCCGGCTGCGGCCGGAGTTGGGCGAGTTGGCCAGTCTTTCCGAACGGATCGGGTCGCTGCAGGCGACGGTGGGCGCCTTGCAGACGGAGCAGGAGACGTTCCGGGCGGCGGTGGGCACCTTGCAGGGAGACAAGGAGGCGCTGCAGGCGACGGTGAGTGCTGGGCAGGGGGAGAGGGAAGCGCTAGAG
>CALMGA010000238.1 GCA_937863205.1 uncultured Beijerinckiaceae bacterium
TGCCTCGGCCGGTCGCGGTCGCCGCGCTCAGTCCGGGATCTCCGCGATGCCGCCCGGCTCCCGCTCCGCCTCGCCGTTGCGCCCGTGCCGGAAGGCGGAAAGCCGGGGATAGGTGGCGAGCCGCGCCCGCATCAGCGAGCCCAGCGGGCGATGCGCGGCGAGCCCGTGCGAAGGGCGGAACGCCATCACGTCGTCCATGTAGGCCTGGCGCGCCGCGCCGTAGGCGTCCTGCGGCGGCAGCACGATGCGGGCGACGGCGACGTAGGGGCTCTTCGACTCCGGCCACACCTTCGAGGCATCCTCGACCGGCGTTTCCCCGAGATCGGTGCCGAGCTGGACCCGCAGCTCGAACTCGGCGCCGTTCGCCTTGAGGTAGTCGACGGTGGCGTGGCGAAAAGCGTCGCGGTCGGCGCCGACGTCGAGCTTGGTGCCGGCCTGGTCGACCAGCGTCGGCGTCACCGGCGCGACGGCGATCTTGGCCACGTAGTCGCCGTAGCGCAGCGCCGCCTGGCTGTAGTAGGTGTCGGCGAGCGGCGGGATCGGCGGATGGCCGAAGAAGTCGAGGCTGCCGCTCAGGCCGCCGATCGCGGCGTTGGTGACGCGCGCGGCGGTCGACACCGCCTGTTTGAAGCCCTCCGGCTTCTCGACGTTGGCCTCGATCTTCTTCATCGCCTTGGCGAAGGCCGCGGCATCGGCCTGCGGGAAGGCCGGGCCCGTCGCCAGCACGAAGTCCTGGGTGTCGGCCTGATGCCCCGGCATCTTCTCGCCTTCGACGCCGAACACCTTGATCGCCATGCCGCGGTGCGTCGACACCGCATCCGACAGCAGTTCGCCCGGCCCCACCGCCATGCGCACGGCGACGGTATAGCGGGCGGGACGGGCGAACAGCCCCTGGCGCAGCGGCTCCGGCAACTGATCGAAGACCTGCAGCTCGCCTTTCATCAGGCCGTGGCTCTTGGCGTGCGAAGCCCGGACCGCGTGGCCGTAGCGGGCGGCGGTCATCTCGCTCTCGTGCGTCATCGAGGCGATGATCGAGGCGATCGCCTCCGTTTCGCCCTCCGGCACCCGCTCGATGCCGTCGTCATAGCGCAGGTAGTGCGGCTGGTCGCTCAACGGCCCGATCCTTCGCAGCGTCTCTCGAGCAGGCGCAATCGCGCAGCGCGACGGCTGTTCCCGCCGGGTTGGCGCGTGACCGAGCGGGGCGACGCGGACGGCACCGGGCGAGATGGACAGCCCGCCCCGCGAGCCAATATCTCGGAAGCATCATCCGAAGCCGGCGCGCCCGATCCCGGCGACCGGCCCAGTCCGCGGAGAACCAGCGTCCCCATGGCGACAAGCCCGATCCTGCAACCCACCACCCTCGGCGACCTCGCCTTGAAGAACCGCATCGTGATGGCGCCGCTGACCCGTTCGCGCTCGCCGGTGGACGGCGTGCCGCCGCCCTTCGCCGCCGACTACTACGGGCAGAGGGCCGGCTGCGGCCTCATCATCTCGGAAGCGACCAACATCTCAGCCCAGGGGGTGGGCTACGCCTACACGCCCGGCATCTGGTCGCAGCCCCAAGTCAGGCGCTGGCGCGAGGTCACCGACACCGTGCACGCCAACGAGGGCAAAATCTTCCTGCAGCTCTGGCACACCGGGCGCATTTCGCATCCCGACATCCAGCCCGGCGGCGCCGCACCGGTCTCGGCCTCGGCGATCCGACCCAAGGGCGCGGCCTTCACCGAAACCGGCATGAAGGAGCATGTCACGCCGCGCGCGCTGGAGACCGACGAGATCCCCGGCATCGTCGAGGACTATCGTCGCGCCGCGGCCAACGCCAAGGCGGCAGGCTTCGATGGCGTCGAGGTGCATTCCGCCAACAACTACCTCCTCGAACAGTTCGTGCGCGACTCGACGAACCAACGCAGCGACCGCTACGGCGGCTCGGTCGAGAACCGCCTGCGCTTCCCCCTCGAGGTGGTGCGCGCGGTGGTGGACGTGTGGGGCGGCGGCCGGGTCGGCATCCGCCTGTCGCCGGCGACCACCGCCCCCGGCGAGACGCCGCTCGACTCCGACCCGCATGC
>CALMGA010000239.1 GCA_937863205.1 uncultured Beijerinckiaceae bacterium
GCCGGCATCCACATGATCTTCGTCACCGCCGGCATGGGCGGCGGCACCGGCACCGGCGCCGCCCCGGTGATCGCCCGCATCGCCCGCGAGATGGGCATCCTGACCGTCGGCGTCGTCACCAAGCCCTTCCAGTTCGAGGGGCAGAAGCGGATGCGCATCGCCGAATCCGGCATCGCCGAGCTGCACAAGGCGGTCGACACCCTCATCACCATCCCCAACCAGAACCTGTTCCGCATCGCCAACGAGAAGACCACCTTCGCCGACGCCTTCTCGATGGCCGACCAGGTGCTGTACTCCGGCGTCGCCTGCATCACCGACCTGATGGTCAAGGAAGGCCTGATCAACCTCGACTTCGCCGACGTCCGCGCCATCATGCGCGAGATGGGCAAGGCGATGATGGGCACGGGCGAAGCCTCCGGCGACAAGCGCGCCATCCTCGCCGCCGAGGCCGCGATCGCCAATCCGCTGCTCGACGAAGTGTCGATGAAGGGCGCCAAGGGGCTGCTGATCTCGATCACCGGCGGCAACGACCTCACCCTCTACGAGGTGGACGAGGCGGCGAGCCGCATCCGCCAGGAGGTCGACGAGGACGCCAACATCATCCTGGGCGCCACCTTCGACGAGTCGCTCGACGGCATCGTGCGCGTGTCGGTGGTCGCCACCGGCATCGACAAGGTCGCCGACAGCCGCGAGCTCGCCGCCGCCGAAGCGCGCATCGCCGACGCCGCCGCGAGACTTCGCGCCCAGTCGGACGCGCGCCGGCACGATGCCGGCGCGCAGCTGGCGCCCCCGGCCCAGCCGGCCATCAGCTACCACCACGAGCCTGCCGCCCTATCCCATCCCGGCCATGCCGGCCATCTCCAGCAGGCCGCGCCGCACCCGACGGCCCACCCCGGCCATGCCGCACCGGCGATGCTGGCGCCGCCCTCCTACGCGGCGGGCGCGGGCTCGGCCGGCGTGCACCTCCAGCCGGTCCACCAGCAGCCGGCACAGGCCTATGCGGAAACGCCCCGCCCGATGCACCGCGAGCCCGAGCGCTACGATGCCGGCCCCTACATTCCCCCGGCGCCGGAAACGCCGATGGTGCGCCAGCAGCGCATGCCCGACATCAACGACCTGCCGATGCCGGTGCAGAACCAGATCCGCCAGCAGTATGCCAGCGGTGATACCAGCGACGTGAAGCGGCGCACCCTGCTCGAGCGCCTCGCCGCCTTCGGCATGAGCCGCCAGGACGAGAACGGCCAGATGATCCCCGGCTCGGCGCAGGCGGGGAGCCAGCATCCGGCCTCGCAGCCGCACGCCCCGCAGCTCGGCTACCAGCCGGCGGCGCATGCCCGTCCGCCGGCGCCGGCCCACCCCGATTACGCCAAGCGCGCCCCGGCGCCGGGCCACGCACCCCAGCGCCCCAGCGCCCAGTCGCTCGACAGCCACGGTCGCCCGGTGCCGATGCGCCAGAGCGAGGACGACCAGCTCGAAATCCCCGCTTTCCTCCGGCGGCAGACGAACTGAGGGCCGGTCCGGCGAACAACGACGGCAAGGGCGGACAATCGCAGCCCCCGCCCTGCCGAACAGACCACGGTGCCGGCCCCGCAGCGCTCCGGCACCCGTGCCGGCTTCACGCGTCGGCGACCGCGTTTCGCATTCGTCGTGGCATTTCAGCCTCAGTGCGGCGTTAAACGCCCGGCGGCACCGTGACCGCCACATTTACGCCGCCGCCCTTGCCGAGCTTCAGGTCTCGGACCGGCGGTTTGCCGGCCGAGAGCTTCGCGCCGATCCCCCCGGCCCTCGCCCAAGAGTGTTCCATGCTCCTGCCGTTTCCTGGTGACGCATCCCGAACCCGGCGTGCCGCCGCTCGCCTGACGATTGGTCTGCTGGCGACAGCCGCCCTGCTCGGACCCGCCCGCGCCGACTGGATGGACAGCCTCAATCCGACGAAATGGTTCGGCGACGAGAAGTACGAAACCAAGGTCCTGTCCGACCCGCCCGCGACCGACCTTTACAGGAAGGGCGTGACCGAGCTGGAGAAGCGCGATTTCGAGAGCTCGGCCAAGACCTTCACCCGGCTGGAGAAGGCCTATCCTTATTCGCAGTACCAGCGGAAGGGGCTGCTGATGGCGACCTTCACCCAGTACCAGGACAAGAAGTACGACGACGCGATCGGCTCGGCGAAGCGTTACCTCACCTTGTACCCGAACTCGCCCGACTCGCCCTACGTGACCTACCTCGAAGGCATGTCGTATTACAACCAGATGCCGGACGTGAACCACGACCTCGACCGGGCGGAAAAGGCCATCGAGGTGTTCAACACCATCGTGAGCAAGTACGGCGACTCGGAATACGCCGCCGATGCCCGCTACAAGTCCGACGTCGCCAAGGACCAGCTCGCCGGCCAGGAGATGACGGTCGGGCGGTACTACCTCAACCGCGGCGAATACACGGCCGCGATCAACCGGTTCCGCACCGTGCTGGCCAAATACCAGACGACGCGGCAGTCCGAGGAGGCGCTGGAGCGCCTGACCGAATCCTACCTCGCGCTCGGCCTGCCGCAGGAAGCGCAGACCGCCGCCGCCGTGCTCGGCCACAACTTCCCGAACTCGGAATGGTACAAGAAGGCCTTCAGCCTGCTGCAGAGCGGCGGCCTCGCGCCCAGCGAGGACAAGGGCTCCTGGATTTCCAAGACCTTCAAGGGCCTGAAGGTCGGCTGAGGAGCCTCGGCCGACGCTCAGGTCGGCACGGGCGACGGATCGCGCTTGGCGACGTCGAGGTGGGGATCGGCGGCCAGCGCCTCGGCCACGAGCGCATCGGTCGCCGTCTCGATGGCGTTCTGCAGCGCGCTCATGAAGTCGCGCTTGTTGAGGCTCATCGCCACCGCCGGCAGGAACTCGATCACCACCCGTCCCGGCCGCCGCTTCAGGCTGTGCCGGGGCCAGAACAGCCCGGTGTTGAGCGCCACCGGCGTGCACGGGACCTTGCCGTTGTTGCACAACAGCGCCACGCCGGGCTTGTAGGCTGGCGGCGCGCCCACCGGCTGGCGCGTGCCCTCGGGAAAGATCACCACCGAGCGACCCGCCGCCAACGCCCGGCCGACGGCCTGCTGCAGTTTCGGCAGCACGCCAGCGCGCCGGCCGCGATCGATGGCGATCTGCCCCGTCCCCTTGAGGTACCAGCCGAAGAACGGGATCACGGTCAGCTCGCGCTTGAGCACGTAGGTGAAGTCGCCGAGGATGGCGATCAAGGCGAAGGTTTCGAGAAAGGACTGGTGCTTCACCGCCAGGATCGCCGCCCCGGTCGGCCTGTGCTGCAGGCCGCGGAACTCGACCCTGGTGCCGCAGATCCACCGCAGCAGGGCGAGGCACACCCTTGCCCACACGCGCACCCAGACGAGGGTGGCTGCGCGCGGCATCAGCAGGAACGGCAGCCCGACCACCATCAGCAGCGCGAAGGCCGCGTAGAAGACGACCTGAAACACCGCCGATCTCACGATCACCAACGCGTCGCGGGAGTGGCCGCGGCCGCGCGCTTCTTCTTCCACGCGCGTAAGCTCCCTGCGCTCCCGCGCTCCTGCCGGTTGTCGCGGCAGGCCGAAAGGCGGGGCGTGCGCGCGACGCTACCCGAAACACGGCGGGCGTCGAGGGGCGGAGACCCGATACTGGCCAAAGGATCGCCCGGCGTGGCAAGGAAGCCGCAACCCACCCGCGCTAGAAGGCACAAGTCCCGCCCGACGCCAACATCATCGAGCCGAACCGGGGCGACGGCATGGTAGCACGGCACCGATCGGCTCGCTCGACCAACCCGGATCTTCGATGACCGACCACACTCCCGCCGCTCCCGTGATGCTCGACCCGGCCCTGCCCGGGCGCGGCGACGGCCCGACCAATAGCCCGACTAGGCGCCTGTACCGCTGGACCATGGCGCTGGCGGAAACGCGGTACGCGCCGCTCGCGCTCGGCGTGATCGCCTTCTGCGAAAGCTCGTTCTTTCCCGTGCCGCCCGACGTGATCCTGGTGCCGATGTCGCTGGCGCGGCCCCAACGGGCTTGGCTTTACGCCGTGATCTGCACGCTCGGGTCGGTGCTCGGCGCCCTGCTCGGCTACGCCATCGGGGCGCTGCTCTACAAGACGATCGGGCACTGGCTGATCCACCTCTACGGCTACGACACCCGGATCGCCGACCTGCGCACCTTCTTCGCCCGCTGGGGCTGGGCCTTTATCCTGGTGAAGGGGCTGACCCCGATCCCCTTCAAGCTCGTCACCATCTTCTGCGGCCTCGTGTCCTACAACCTGCCGCTGTTCGTGCTGTTGTGCGCGGTGACGCGGGGCGCGCGCTTCTTCGCGCTGGCGGTGCTGCTCACCCTGTTCGGCGAAAAGATCAAGGGCTTGCTGGAGCGCTTCTTCGGCGTCTTCATGGCTCTGCTGGTGGTGATCGCGGTGGCCGGCTTCGTGATCGCCGCCAAGGTCATCTGAACCGGAGACGTCGCGATGGATGCCGTTGTTGATCCCAAACCGATGGGCGCGAGCGCCGCCGGCCCGCGGGCGACGCCCGTGCGGCTGGCCGGTCTGGTGCTGGTGCTGGGCGCGGCGACGATCGCCGGCGCCTTCGCCTTTCAGCTCGCCGGCTACCTGCCCTGCGAGCTGTGCTTGAAGGAGCGCCTGCCCTTCTATGCCGGCATCGCGCTTGCCGCGGCAACCGCTGCGGTGGCGTGGCGCGGCCCGCGCTGGGCGGCCTTGGCCGGCTTCGCCGCGTTGCTCCTCCTGTACCTTGGCAGCGCCGCCTTCGGCTCCTACCACGCCGGAGTGGAATGGGGGTTCTGGCTGGGCCCGGCCGACTGCACCGGGCCGCTCGGACGGGCGACCAGCAACGCCGACTTCCTGCACCAGTTGCAGAGCTTCAAGGCGGTGCGCTGCGACGCGGTGGCGATCCGCGTGCTCGGCCTGTCGCTGGCCGGCTGGAACGCGGTCGTCTCGCTCGGCCTCGCCGGACTGGCCGGCGCCGGGTTCGCGTCCTCGCGGCATCAACCCTGACTTGTAAAGCTCAAGTACAAACGACGCTTGCGCAGGAACGCACTTGACGCGCGCGACATTTTGTCGACCTTGCGTCCCCGAGGGGAAGTTATCATGCGCGACGAACGATCCGGCACCGTGACGCGAATCGTCGGCGAACACCCGCCGATGCGCCGACGGGGATGGCGGACGACGGCAGCCACCGCCTCGGCGCTGCTGCTCGCGGTCGCCCTGGCTGCCGCTCCCGCGGAGGCGGAGCCCGCGCCCAAGACGATCGATGTGCCAGCCCTGCAGAAGCTGGTCGCCGGCCTCGGGCTGGAGGACACCGGCGACAAGACGACCGACGTGGTCGTCACCGGCCAGGGCAGCAACGGCTATACCGTCAGCTTCCTGCCGTCGAACGACAAGTCCTACGTGGTCGTTTCCACGGCATGGCAAACCATCCCCAAGGACAAGCTGTCGATGCTGCCGGCAATGAAGCTGCTGGAATACAACACCACCCACGTGTTCGGCTTTTCCCTCGGCACCGACAAGGACGACTCGAAGTTCATCATCCTGGAAAGCCACATCGATGCGCCGGCGGTGACCCCGCAATCGATGCGGCAATACATCGACATACTCGTCGCCTCAGCCGATGAAACGGCGGAGCTTTGGGACCTGGACAAGTGGACGTCGGCCAACGGGGCGAAAGCCAAGTAGTCGACGAAGGCACCATCGGTCGAACGGTCCGGGGGCGCGGCCCCATCGAACGTTCGCCGTCGGCCTCGCACCATCGATCGCGCGTCACCAATCGCGCGTGACGGGAACCGCCGACCGACGATAACCGCTGCGGCCAAGCCAGAATCGATCCATGGTCTCCGAAACGCCCGCGTTTATATTGCTCCGCTTCGCCGGCCAAATCACGGCCGCCCTGGTCGTGGCGACCCTGGCCGTCCCGGCGGCGGCCGAAGCCCCGGCCAAGACGGTCGATGTCGCGGCCCTGCAGAAACTGGTCGCGGGTCTCGGCCTTGAGGACACGGGCGACAAGAAGGAGTACGTCACCGTCGCCGGCCAGGGCGGCAACGGCTACGCGGTCAGCTTCACGCCGTCGGACGACAAGAGCTACGTGACCGTCACGACCGGCTTCCCATCCGTCCCGAAGGACAAGATGGCGCTGATGCCGATGTTGAAGATGCTGAAGTACAACGACACGCACCTGTTCAACTTCGCCCTGGCGAGCGACAAGGACGGGAGCAGCTTCGTCGTCATGGAGGCTCACCTCGCCGCCACGGCGGTCACGCCGCAGTCCATCGATTTCCTGGTCGCCACCGCCGATGAGACGACCGAGCTTTGGGACATCGACAAATGGGCGCCGGCCAACGGGGCCAAGCCGAAATCGGACAACTGAGGCCCGCGCCGGCCTCACGTTTTCGGCTTACCGGCCTCCTTGATCTGCTCCTGCGACGCCTTCGGCGAGCGGGCGTTGCCGGCCGGGGCGATATCCTCGCCGCCCGCCGGCGGCATGTTTTCGCCCTGCAGCGTGCCCTTGGGCGAGCCGGGGGCGTGCTGCATCGTCGGATCGGGGTTGCCCGATCCCGCCTCGTCGGGCTTGGCGCGGGCGATGAGGTCGGCGGCAGGACGCATGGTCGGCTCCCAATAGCTGTGCCGATCCCCATAGCCCGGAGCGCCGGCCGCGCGGGCCGGCCAAACTGTCGCGCCGCGCCTCAGTCCCCGGCGGCTGAGCCCTCACCGGCCGCATCGGTGGCGATCATCGCCGCGCGGGCGCTCAGCTTCTCGGTTTCGCTCTTCAACTGGCCGCACGCGGCCAGGATGTCGCGCCCGCGCGGGGTCCGCACCGGGCTGGCGTAGCCGGCGGCGAAGACGATGTCGGAGAAGCGCTCGATGGTCGGCCAGTCCGAACATTGATAGGACGTGCCGGGCCAGGGATTGAACGGGATCAGGTTGATCTTGGCCGGCACGCCCTTGAGCAGGCGCACCAGCTCGCGCGCCTCGGCGGGGGAATCGTTGATGCCCTTCAGCATCACGTACTCGAAGGTGATGCGCCGGGCGTTCGAGCTGCCGGGGTAGGCGCGGCAGGCGGCGAGCAGTTCGGCGATGGGGTAGCGGCGGTTGAGCGGCACCAGCACGTCGCGCAGCTCGTCGCGCACCGCGTGGAGCGAGATCGCCAGCATCGCCCCGGCTTCGCGCCCCAGCGGCTCCATCTTCGGCACCACGCCGGCGGTGGACACCGTGGTTCGCCGCCGCGACAGGGACAGGCCGTCGCCGTCGGAGATGACGGCGAGCGCGTCGCGCACCGCCTCATAGTTGTAGAGCGGCTCGCCCATCCCCATGAACACCACGTTGGAGATCGCCCGCAGGCCCTCGCCGGGGATCAGCCCGTCGCTCGGCGGCGTCAGACCGGGATAGTCGCCGAGCCGGTCGCGGGCGACCACCAGTTGCGAGGCGATCTCGGCGGCGGTGAGGTTGCGCACCAGCTTCTGCGTGCCGGTGTGGCAGAAGGCGCAGGTGAGGGTGCAGCCGACCTGACTGGACACGCATAGCGTGCCGCGGTCGTGCTCGGGGATGTACACGCACTCGACCAGCGAGCCGAGCCCGTCGGCGGTGCGATCCCCCGCGTGCGGCGCGAGGCGGATCAGCCACTTGCGCGTGCCGTCGGCCGAGACCTGCTCGGCGGCCACCGTCGGCCGATCCAGCGTGTAGGCGGCGGCCAGCCGGGCGCGCAGGGGCTTGCCCACGTTGAGCATGGCATCGAACGAGGTGACGCCCGCGAAGTAGACCCAATGCCAGAGCTGCGCGACGCGCATGCGCCGCTCGCGTTCGGGCACGTCGATCGCGGCCAACGCCTCGGCGAGCCCGGTCCGGGTCAGGCCGACGAGGGAGGTTCTGGCGAGCGGCAGGGGCGCGGGAGATCGCGCGACATCTTCGAGTATGGCCGACATGATCGGGAGATAGCATCTCCCCGGCCGTTTGTCAGAGGCGCCGCCGCGTCGAAGGGGATCGCGAGGGCGGCCTCACGCGTCGATCATGATCCGGTCGCCGTCGATCCGCACGGGATACACCTTCGCCGGCTTCGGTCGCGTCTTCAGGAACAGCAGCCTCGCCTTTTCGACCGCCTCGCCGGTGGTCAAGTCGAAGGCCGCACCGTGCATCGGGCAGATCACCAACGCGCCATCGAGCCGGCCCTTGCAAAGGTCGAAGCCCATGTGCGGGCACTTGCGCGCGATGGCGTGGAAGGTGCCGCCGACGTTGGCAAGCAGCACGCCCTCGCCCGCCACCTCGACGCCGGTCATGGTGCCCGGCGCCATGTCCGTGATGATGCCGGTCGGGACGAACGTCATGTTGCACCTCGCTCAGGCGAGTGGGTTATGGGGCGAGAGCCGCGCGAGCGAAGAACCGAGGGGGTAGATCATCCCCGTCCGAACGAGGCGTTTTCGAAGACCATTGCATGATCCATCGCCTTCTCCTTCCCCTCAGCCTTGCCTGCGCGACACCGGCCCTGGCCGACCCCGCCGCCCTGCGCGACAGCGTTCCCCACATCACCACGGCCGGCCAGGCCAGCGCCGAGGTGGTGCCCGACCAGGCCGATATCCGGCTCGGCATCAACAACGAGCTGCCGACGGCGGAGGCGGCGGCGGCCGCCACGGCCAAGCAGGCAAACGAGGTCGTCGCGGCGATCAAGGCCCGTGGCATCGACGCCAAGGACATCAAGACGAGTTTCAGCCTCGATGCGCAGTACGACAGCACGGTCGATGCGCAGACCCATCTCACCCGCCGCACCTTCCGCGGCTATGCCGCCGATGAAACGGTGACGGTGCGCGTGCATGATCTCTCAAAGGCCGGGAGCCTCGCCCGCGAGCTGATCGACAAGGGCGCCAACGGCTTCCGCGGCATCGATTATTCCTATTCCAAGGAACAGGAGCTGCGCCGCCGGCTCGACGGCGACGCCATCAAGGACGCCTTGGCGGCGGCCCGGACCTACACGGATGCCATCGACGTCAAGCTCGGCCGCGTTCTCCAGATCGGCGATGAGTCGAATAACGCCGGCGCGGCCGATCTGCCGAGCCGGCGTGCCCCACCACTTGGCGTCATCGTGCGCGTGGCGATCCCCACCGAGCCGGGCGTCGAGACGATCAACGAGTCCGTCACCGTCATTTGGGAGATCGAGGGCAAGGCGCGCTGAGCGCCCAACCCTTCACCGCTCCTCCCGCACCTGCGCCGCTGCCGGCACCACCCGCAGGCTGGTCAGCCGGTTCCGCACCTTGCGCTGCACTTCGAAGCGGAAGCGGTGGAAGGTGAACACCTGGCCCGCCTCGGGAATGGCGCGCGCCTCGTGGATCACCAGGCCGGCGATGGTGGTGGCGTGCTCGTCGGGCAGGTCCCAGGCCATCACCCGGTTGAGGTCGCGGATCGGCACCGAGCCTTCCACCACCACCGAGCCGTCGGGCTGGGCGCGCACGCCCTGCACGACGAGGTCGTGCTCGTCGCGGATGTCGCCGACGATCTCCTCGATGATGTCTTCCAG
>CALMGA010000240.1:0-850 GCA_937863205.1 uncultured Beijerinckiaceae bacterium
CGCCATTATGGAGCAAACACACCAAGCGGCATGATGCCCTAAGTGTCAGGCGGGACTACCCTTTTGGGATGGTCCACCCCGCCATCCCACCCGGTGCGGACAGCCCCAACCTCCTGAACGGGCTGGTCGCCAAGCGCGCTGAGATCGCCGGCCAACTGGAGGCGAACCGTCGCGATCACCTTCGGCTGCTGTCCAATTTGAAGGTCGTGGACGACACCATCCGCCTCTTCCAGCCGGATGTCGATCTCTCCGTGGTTCGGCCCAAGCCGGTGCCTGTCGAACACGTCTCCGAGTGGGGCGAGGTGACGGCGTCGGTCTACGAGGCGCTTAGAGAGGCCACTACACCGCTCACCGCGCTCGATCTCGCGTTGATGATCATGCGTCAGCGCCAGTTGGACACCGCCGACGCCAACCTCGTCCGGCTGATCCGGAGCCGGGTGGGCGCGTGTCTGATCGCCAAGCGCAAGCAGGGTCATGTCGCATCCGTGCCGCTGAAGCAGGGCCGGGTCGCTTGGAGGGTGGCCCATGCGGACTGAGCGACGCCTGCGTTGGCGCGCCAAGCGGGGCGACCACGCCCTCGATCTTTTTGAAGAGGTGCGTCTGATGGTTCAGCCTACTCGCCCACGCCAGTGGTTCGAAGCGGCCCCGCCCAGCCACGAAATCACGTTCGTCGGCCTTTTGGACGGACGTGAGATTGTCCGCGCGAAGACGGAGGCCCTGGCCGGCGCCGCCCTGTTGGCCATCGCCTGGACGGGCGTGGCCGAGAGCCATCCCTTGCCGACCCGGCGCGCCGCCATGGCAGGATGGCGCCCGCTCCTGCGGGACGGACATTTCGTCGGCCTGGCCTTGG
>CALMGA010000240.1:860-1422 GCA_937863205.1 uncultured Beijerinckiaceae bacterium
GGATGAGGTGGTTGCAGGCTTGCTAGAGCGGAGAGCGCTGCTGGCTGGCGAGATCGAACAAGGGCAGGCGCACCTTCGATCGCTGATCCGGGACCTGGACAGCCTCGACGCCGCTCTGCGCGTCTTTGCCCCTCACCTCGCGACCGAGACCGAGCGAGCAAGGCCGGTGCCGCCGCAGCATCAGGCGCTACGCGGCGCGGTGAAGGCCACCATCGAAGCTGCGCTGCGTGAGGCGGAGGCGCCCGTAACGACGGAGACGCTGGCCTACCGGCTCATGGAAGATCGCCGCCTACCCCTGACGGATGCCCGCCTCCGTAAGCTGTTCATCCAGCGGGTCGGGGCTTCGCTCTTCCACATGGCCCGACGTGGGACGGTGAGGCGGGTCGGGATGCAGGGGCGGTTCAACGGGTGGGAGTGGACCACGCAGTCCATCCCAAACTGACGTCCAAAAGGTCCATGACCACACTGGCCACGAACGTGGCCTCTAGCATGTGCCTCGCCGTCGCTTCCAGCGCAGCCAGCACAGGTCCACCGTTTCCCTCCGCCACCGACGTCTCTACCG
>CALMGA010000240.1:1432-2311 GCA_937863205.1 uncultured Beijerinckiaceae bacterium
GGTGTGCACTGCAAACACGTGATCCACGGCAACCGGGAAGCCGTCCCTCCGGAGTTCGGGGCGAGCCGCTTGCCGGAGAAGCTGCCCTACCTTGGGGGCCTCGAACGCCTGAGCCATCGTTGCGCCCTCCAGTTTGCTGGATTTAGAGTGAAGCATGACGACCCCCCTTTCAACCCTCGCAGACTACGTGAAGCGCATAGAGGCGCGTACAATCAACACGTCAGAGACCCGGTTCTATCGCGGACACACGACACCAGGGCATAACCTGCAGCCTGGGCTATTTCGGAAGGCAGCAAACCGGAAGCACGAGAGGAATATTCTTCGAGAACTTGTGTCTATGCATCCATCTGATTTCGTTGCGGAGAAGGGTACCTTCGAACAGCTGGTGAGAATGCAGCACTTTTCACTAATGACTCGACTTCTCGATTTGACTACCAATCCGCTTGTCGCGTTGTACTTTGCATGCGGCAGGCCTTACACGGAGGACGGCGAAGTTCTCTATCTTGCGATGTCGCCTGGTGCTGTCAGGTATTATGACAGTGACACCGTCAGTTGCATTGCAAATCTCTCAAATCTTAGTGGGATTGAGCGAGGCGAGCTACGAACGTGCGCTTCGGATGCCGACGTTGCAGTCAGTGAATCTGGAAGCCGTCTCCTCCAATTTATCAAAGCGGAAAAGCCATACTTCCTGCCGCGAATGAGGCGATTAGACCTGGACGGTCCCGTTGCTGTAAAACCGAGGCTTACGAATCGGCGCCTTCTCGCCCAACAAGGTGCTTTCCTGCTCTTTGGCCTGAAGAACACTCTGCCGGATGATAATAGTCATTCGATCAAAATCGTAAGGATGAAAGTTCCTGCGGGCTTGAAACGTAAGCTACG
>CALMGA010000241.1 GCA_937863205.1 uncultured Beijerinckiaceae bacterium
AGCCAGACGATGTCGTCGAACGCCGACCTGTCGGGCGCGTCGGCTTGGCCGCCCAGGGCCGCGATGAGGGGATGCGCCGGATTCACCTCCAGCACCGGCTTGCTCGCCTTGCCGCCGAGCTGGCCGTGCTCGGCCAGCATGCGTTCCAGCCGAAGGTCGAGGCCGCGGTCGGTGGCGACGAGGCAGGCCGGGCTCTCCGACAGGCGGTCGGAGGGGCGCACATCCTCGACCGCGTCGCCGAGCGTCTGCTTCATCGCGGCGTAGAGCGACACCTGCTCGGCGGATGCCTCGGCCTTCGGCGCCTCGGTGCCGTCCGCCAGCGGGATGTCCTTGATCTCGGCCGACCCTTGAGAGATCGACTTGAACGGCTTGCCATCGAAGCCCGCCGCCGATCCGACCCAGAAGGCATCGATGGGATCGGGCAGCAGCAGCACCTCGATGCCTCTCGCCTTGAAGCCTTCGAGCTGCGGCGAGGCCTGCAGCCGCTTCAGATCCTCGCCGAGCGCGTAGAAGATCGCGGTCTGGTTGACCTTGAGCCCCGCGACATAGTCGGGAAGCGTGCGCTTGCCCTCCGGATGCGTCGAGGACGCGAAGCGGGCGAGCTTGTAGAGCGTATCGCGGCGCTCGGGGTCCTCGTAGAGCCCCTCCTTGATCACGCCGCCGAAGTTCTCCCAAACCTTCTCGTAGGTCGCCACGTCGTTTTCGGCGAGCTTCGTCAGCTCCTGCACGATGCGGTTGGTGACGCCTTTCTTGATCGCGGCGAAGGTCGCGCTTTCCTGGATCAGCTCGCGCGACACGTTGAGCGGCAGGTCGGCCGAGTCGACGACGAGCCGCATGAAGCGCAGCCAGTTCGGCAGGATCTCGGCGTCCGACGAGATCAGCACGCGTCGAACGTAGAGCTTGGCCTTGCCCTTGCGCTGTGGATCGAACAGGTCGAAGGGCCGCGAACTCGGCACGAAGGCGAGCACGGTGTATTCGGTGCGCCCCTCGGCGCGCCAGTGCACCGTCAGCGCAGGGTCGTCGAACTGCCCCAGCGTCTGGTAGAATTCCTTGTACTGCTCGGGCGAGATCTCGGACTTCGGCTTGGTCCACAGCGCCGTCCCTTCCGAGAGCGAGCGCGGCTCGTCGCCGGGCTTCTCCAGGATGTTGATCGGCACGGCGACCGCGCCGGAGTGCTCGCGCACGATGCGCTCGACCGCGTAGGGCTCCAGGTAGGACTGCGACGCCTCGTTGAGGTGCAGCACCACGCGGGTGCCGCGCACCGGGGCGCGGTCGAGGTCGAGGGGCGCGATGGCATAGGAGCCCTTGCCGTCCGAGGTCCAGCGGTGCGCCGTGTCGGCACCGGCGCGCCGGGTGTCGACCTCGACGTGATCCGCGACCATGAAGGCGGAATAGAAGCCGATGCCGAACTGCCCGATCAGGTCGTTGGACACCTGCGGCTTCTCCCCGCCGCCGGCGTCGCCCTTGGCCATCATCCTGTCGAGGAAGGCGCGGGTGCCGGACGAGGCGATGGTGCCGAGCGCCGCGACGAGGTCGTCCTCGCTCATGCCGATGCCGTTGTCGGACACGCCGAGCGTCTTCGCGTCCTTGTCGAGGGCGACCGTGATGCCGAAGGGCTGGCCGTCCTGCGTCAACGAAGGATCGCTGACGGCTTCGTAGCGCAGCTTCTCGCAGGCGTCGGCGGCGTTGGAGATCAGCTCGCGCAGGAAGATGTCGCGCTCGGAATAGACGGAATGCACCATCAGGTGCAGCAGGCGGGCGACGTCGGCCTGGAAGGCGTGGGTGGTCGCCTGCGCCGGCTCGCTGGTGGACGTCACGCCTTCGCCGGTGGTCATCTCGCGGCCTACTCCTGCTGGGGCGGCCGATCCGCCACGCGAGGCGCCACGGCGCGAGACGGCACGGCGCGAGGCAGCGTGGTCGGGGCGGAGACACCCTCGAAAAAACGCGGCTCATATCGCCCGGCCGGACCGCGATTTCAAGTCGCGACCGCGCCCCTCGAAAAGGTCTGTCGAGCCAAGAGACTTGTTGCGCGAAGAGCCCGATGGCGAAGGAGCCGGACGGAGCAGGCGCTCCGAACCGGCTCCCCGGGGGACACATCTCATGGCGAGCGCGTCCGCGCTTCGGCCGCGATCCGGTGGGCTGGGGGGCTGACGAACCAGTCCGCGGTCGAGACCGCCTGCTTCGCGATTCGTTGCGGCGTCGGCGGGGCTGCCTCGGGGCGAAAGCGTGGCTTCCGCTCACGCTGCCGGGACCGCCGCGCCCGCCCGGCCGCTGTCGCGGACCCGCACCGCGCCCCCTTGCGAGCGGCGGCGACTGGGCGCAGTCTCCGCGCTTCGATCGATGAAGCGGGAGATGCGATCAGGTGAGCGAGGATTCAAAGCCGGAGGGCGGATCGGCCGAGGTGCTCCCGTTGCGCCCGGGCGGAACTGCCGAAGTGGTCACCTTCGACCGGCACGAGTTCCGCGACATCCTCAACCTCTACGGGCGCAAGGTCGCCGAGGGCGAGTGGCGGGATTACGCCGTCGATTTCACGCGGGACAGGGCGATCTTCTCGATCTTCCGACGCGCGGCGGAATATCCCCTGTTCCGCGTGGTCAAGGACCCCCGGCTCGGCAACAAGCAGGGCGCCTTCTCCGTGGTCAACACGGCGGGAATGGTCCTGAAGCGCGGCCCCGATCTCAAGCGGGTGCTCGCCGTCCTCGACCGCAAGCTGAAGCTCGTCTCGGGCTGACCAGCACCGCTCGAAACGCAAAGGCCCGACTCGCGAGAGCCGGGCCTTCGTTCGGATGGCGAGACGCCCTCGATCAGCCGCGCTGCGATCAGTCGCGCTGCGAACCCGTCAGGCGCAGGATGGCGAGGAAGATGTTGATGAAATCGAGGTACAGCGCGAGCGCCCCGATCACCGACACGCGGGCCGCCTCTTCGACATTGCCGGCGACCTGGTAGTAGGTCTCGCGGATCTTCTGCGTGTCGTAGGCGGTGAGACCGGCAAACACCAGCACCACCAGCGCCGACAGGCCGAAGCCGAGACCGGCCGAATGCACGAACAGCGTGTTGACGATGCTGACGAGCACCAGCCCGACGACGCCCATCATCAGGAAGGCGCCGATCGGCCCAAGGTCGCGCTTCGTCGTGTAGCCGTAGAGGCTCAAGGCGCCGAACGAGGCTGCGGTGATGAAGAAGGCGTTGGCGATCGAGGTCTGGGTATAGACGAGCAGGATGGACGAGATCGACAAGCCCATCACGGCGGAGAACACGAAGAACAGGATGCGCGCCGTGGCGGCGGCGATGCGCTGCACGGAGAAGGAGAAGATCAGCACGAAGGCGAGCGGCGCGAACATCACGACGTAGCGGATCGGGCTGAAGTAGATGGCTTGGCCGAACGGCGTCAGCATCAGGCCGCGCAGGTTGGCCGTCGCCTGGTCGGGATTGCTCGTCACGGCGAAGTGGGCGACGGCATAGGCCGTGATGCCCGTCACCACGAGGCCGACCAGCATGTTGTTGTAGACGCCGAGCATGAAGGCGCGCAGGCCCTGATCGACGGCGGCCCCACGCGCCTGCGAAGGCGACTGCCCCCAGCGCGCGGCGTTGCGATCGTAGTCGGACATGAAACCCTCTGGGATCGAGAGAAAGCGCTGAGCTTCCCGACCGCCCGACAAGCCGGGCGGCACGGGTGGAATATGGCGCGAAGGCGATGCCGGCACAAGCCGCGCCCGGAGCGGCGCAACCTTAAACTCCTGTAATGCCGGCGTTCTATGCGCGATGCCGGCTACAGGTCGCGCAGGTAGAGCGCCGGCTTGCGGCCGAGGATGCGCCAAGTGCCGAGCAGGCCGAGTCCGACCGTCACGACGAGCGCGGCGAACGCCGCCACCAGCGCCTGCCGCCACAGGAAGGTGAAGTCGAGCGACATCACCCTGGCAACGACGCCGTAGGCCGCGGCCGTGCCGGCCAGCACCCCGAACAGCGCCGTCGCCGCGCCCAGGATGCCGTATTCGAGCAGCAGCGCCGCGAGCAGGCGGGCGCGGGTGGCACCGAGCGTCTTCAGCACCACGGCGTCGTAGGCCCTCGCCTGCTGGCCGGCGGCGAGTGCGCCGGCGAGCACCAGCACGGAGGAGACGAGCGCGATGCCGGCGGCGCCGCGAATCGCGGTCGCGAGCTGCGCCACCACGCCGCTGACGGCGTCGAGCGCGTCCTTGACGCGCACGCTGGTGACGGTGGGATAGGCCGTCGCCACCTCGCGCAGCAGCGCCAGCTCGCGGCCCTGGCCGGCGGCCGCGCTCGCCGCGGGGGGGTAGGTCACGGTGGCGAGGTCGGAGTACGGCGCGCCGGCGAAGCTGTTGGCCGAGAACACCATCACGAAGTTGATGCCGAGCTTGCGCCAGTCCACTTTCCGGGTGTTGCCGATGGCGGCGGTGATCTCGCGGCCGAGGACGTTGACCGTCACCGTGTCGCCGAGGTGCAGGCCGAGGCCCTCGGCGATGTCGTCCTCCATCGAGACCAGCGGCCTGCCGCTGTAGTCCGCCGGCCACCACCGGCCCTTGATCAGGGTGGAGCCGTCGGGCACGGCGTCGGAGAAGGTGATGCCGCGGTCGCCCTGCAGCACCCAGGCGGCCTTCTCCGAGGGCTTCACGTCGGCGACGGCCGTCGCGTTCAGCCGGACGATGCGCCCGCGCATCATCGGCACGAACTCCAGCCGCCCGCCCTGCGCGTGCGTCTTGAGGAAGTCGCGGAACGCCGGCGCCACGCCGCTCTGCACGTCCAGGAAGAAGAACGACGGCGTTTCGCCCGGCGCGCCGCGGGTGAGTTGCGCCCGGATGTTGCCGTCGATCAGGGTGAGCGCGACGAGCAGCGCCAGACCGAGACCGAGCGACAGCACCACGGAGGGGGTGACCGCGCCGGGCCGGTGGATGTTGGCCAGCGCGAGGCGCAGCGACACGCCGCGGGCGCGCGGCGCGCGGCGCGCGACGAGCATCAGCCCCCAGCCGACGACGCGCAGGACCACGAAGCCCGCGGTGGTCGCGGCGAGGTAGATGACCGCCAGCGTGCGCTGATGCGACAGCGCCAGCACCGTGGCGAGCAGGGCCAGGGCGGCGAGCGCGATCATCGCGAGGTATTGCGGGCGCAGGGAGCGGCCGGCGGGGTCCACGGCATCGCGGAACAGCGCCGACACCGGCACGTCGTGGGCGCGCCCGAGCGGCCCGAGCGAGAAGCAGAGCGCCGTCAGCCCGCCGTAGGCGACGCCGGCGGCGATCTCGGCCGGGTACACCGCCGGCGCCAGCGGAAAGGGCAGCACCGCGCCGAAGGCGGCTGCGACGGCAAAGGGCAGGGCAATGCCGACGCAAAGCCCGATCGCGATGCCGAGGGCGGCGATGCCCATCGCCTGCGCGAGCATCAGGGCGAAGACGAAGGTACCGGTGGCGCCGAGCGACTTCAGGGTGGCGATCGCCGGCCGCTTGCGCTCGACGAAGCCGCGGATCGCGTTGGCGACGCCGACGCCGCCGATCACCAGCGCCGTCAGGCCGACGAGGGTGAGGAACTGGGTGAAGCGCTTGAGGTCGCGCGAGAACTGCGGCGACACGTTCTCGCGGCTGCGAGGTTCCCAGCCGGCCTGCGGGAAGCGCTTGGCGGTTTCGGCGAGGAAGCCGTGCAGCGCCGCCGCGCTCGCCGGCCGGCCGGGC
>CALMGA010000242.1 GCA_937863205.1 uncultured Beijerinckiaceae bacterium
GCGCATCCTTCCACTCCGGCGAGGAAATTGCACCATCAAAACCCGGGATCAAACAGGACCGCCCCGACCTGTCGCGGCGCCTCGTCCTGGTGCGCCATCCCCGTCCCGTTCGGCCATCCTTTGACAAAGGTCGGCCAAGCTCGACACCACCGCGCTGCATGCCTGGGTCGCCACCAAGACGATCCGCGCGGTCGCAAGCCCGATCGAGGCGCTCAAGCTGCCGATGGAGGGCCGCAGCCCCGGCGGCTGAGCCGCGGTGCGCACCGGGCTCGAGGTCGCCGACGTCTTCCGTCGGCACGGGCCGGCGTGGCGGGCCATGCCGGTCACATCGGCCTCGACCTGCTCAAGGTGATGTCGGCGGTCGAGACCTGTCGGATGGCGGCGCTCGGCGGCCACGTCGAGGGCTGCGCGGACTGCGGCCACGCCCGCATCGCCGACAACAGCTGCCGCAACCGGCACGGCCCGAAGTGCCAGGGCGCGGCGGCGCGCGAGTGGCTGGCGGCGCGCCGGGCCGACCTACTGCCGGTCGGCACCTTTCATGTGGTCTTCACCGTGCCGGCCGTTGTCGCCGACATCGCGTTCAACAACACGGCGGCGGTGTACGACCTGCTCTTCCCAGCCGCATCGCAGACCATGCTCACCATCGCCGCCGACCCGCGCCACCTCGGCGCCCGCATCGGCCTCACCGCCGTGCTGCAAACCTGGGGCTCGGCGCTGACCCACCATCCGCACCTGCACATGATCGTGCCCGGCGGCGGCCTGTTGCTTGATGGTCGGCGCTGGGTGGCGTCACGCCCGGCCTTTCTTCTGTCGGTCAGGGTGCTCGGCGCGCTGTTCCGCCGGCTGTTCCTCGCCGGGCTCATCAAGCTGCACGACGCCGGCCGGCCGCGGTTCTTCGGCGAGGGGCCGGCCTCGCCGACCGCCGCGCCTTCGCCACCTCGCCCCCGCGCGGAAGACGCGCTGGGTGGTCTTCGCCAAGCCGCCGTTCGCCGGGCCAAAGGCCGAGCTCGCCGACCTCAGCCGCTACACGCATCGGGTCGCGATCTCGAAGGGCCGCCTGCTCGCGCTTGACGAGAGCGGCGGGCGGCCGCCGGGACACCGCGCGTGCCGTCATGTCGAATCCACCGCCGCCGTCCTGGCGAAGGCTGCCCCGACCGCGCTTCCGGCCGTGAACTCCCGATGCGGAGCCATGTCGCCCCGGCTTACCCGGCCGCCGCGCCTTGGTCGACACGATCGCGGACCGATCAAAACCCCGTAGGCGTCACGCGCAGACCCGCGGGTTCGTGCATGGGCGGCTTCCGGACGCCGGCCCTCGCTTGGCCGCAGAAGCGTGACCGGCCGGCATCCGAAATCCTTCACCACACCGGCTATAGTGCTGCAGCGATTAGATCGCGGGACGGCATCGGCTGGCGCGGCAGGGGTATGCTGCGAAGTCAGCGTTTCCATGATCAAGCGCGGCGAACCTTGGCAAGCAGCAGCAAAACATTTTTTTCAAAAATAGCGCTCACGTGGGATGCCGCATCCGGCCTGCCGGCCCGAGGGAGCATTTATCTTTGGTGACTTGACATGCCGCCGACGCGGGCATTGCCTGCCGCCTCCCGTCCGTTGCCGGAGCAAGCTTGAGGCATGATCGTCACGCGGAGGAAGGTCGGAACGATGGTGGCAGGGGTCCTGGCCGCGGCTGGGATGCACTCCGCGGCCGCCGCCGCGCCCACCGTGCGCTTCTCCTTCCAGCGCTCCTCGACGCTGCTGACCCTTCTCAAGGAGGATCGCGCACTCGATGCCGCCTTCGCCGCCAAAGGATACGGTGTCGGTTGGGCGCAGTTCGACGACGTCATCACGGAGATGGACGCCGCCATCTGCGACTTCCACGCGGATTGCGCCGACGCCGTACCGATCTTCACGCAGAGCGCCGGGGCGCCGCTGACCTTCTACGCCCGCGAGGTGCATAACCCGCAGGCCGAGGCGATCATCGTGCGCAAGGAGTCCGCCATCCGCGTGATCGCCGATCTCAAGGGCAAGCTTGTCGGCGTCCACCGCGGTTCGGGCTGCCACTTCATCCTGGCGGCAGCGCTCAAGCGCGCCGGCCTCAGCTTCGCCGACATCCGCCCGGCCTACCTGACGCCGTCCGACGCGGCGGCCGCCTTCGAACGCGGCTCGCTCGACGCCTGGGCGATCTGGGACCCCTTCCTCGCCATCGCCGAGAGCAAGGCGCCGACGCGCACGCTGTGCGACGCCACAGGCTTGTCGCAGTACCACCGCTACTACACGGTGACGAACGGCTTCGCCGAGGCGCACCCCGAGATGGTTGGGATCGTCTTCGATGCGCTTGTCGCCAAGGGCGCATGGGTGCGCGCCAACCCCGACGAGGCGGCGCGGCGGCTGTCGCCGCTCTGGGGCAACGTGCCGGAGGCGGTGGTGAGAATGGTGAACCGCCGCCGGTCCTACGATGTGGAGCCGGTCGACCCCCACGCGCTCGGCGACCAGCAGGCGATCGCTGACACCTTCTACGAGGCCAAGCTCATCCCCCGCACGATCGATGCCGCTGCCGTCCGCATCTGGCGTCCACGGGAGAGCCGCACATGAGCGCCGGCCTCGGGCCGCCGACATCGGCCCTCGACCGCGCCCGCGCGCTCGCCGCCCTGTTCGCCCGAACCGCCGGCGAGCACGACCGCGCGGCATCCTTCCCCCACGCCAACTTCGTGGCGCTTGCCGAGGCCGGGCTCTTGGCGCTGCGCGCACCCATCGAGCATGGCGGCGCCGGCGCCCCCTTGGGCGAGGCAGCGG
>CALMGA010000243.1 GCA_937863205.1 uncultured Beijerinckiaceae bacterium
CCGTAGGCGTAGCCCGATGCGCCGAGGAAGGTGAAGGTCGTGTAGATCTCGCCGGCCATCAGCAGGAAGACCAGGATCGCGCCGAAGCTGCGCCCGCCGACGCTCCAGCTCTCGAGTCCGCCGCCCTGATGGATGCCCCTGCGGCCACCGAGCACGGCGATGACCAGCGCGCCGAGCATCGTGAGCGCGATCAGAAGCGTCGCGACGTTCATGCCCGGTTCCGCCCGTCGAGCCGGTAGATCACGAACAAGGTCGCGGCGGAGAACAGCGTGCAGGCCGTTGCCCAGGCGAGCGGCAGTGGAAGCCCCAGCACGAAGGGCTCGACGCGGTTCATGAACGGCATGCCGACGAGAAGGACGATCCAGGGCACCAGGCCCAGCGCCTTCAACATCATGGGTTCACTCCATCCATTCGCTGTCGCGTGCGGCCCTCCGGCGTGGCAAAAGCAGGGCCAGCGACCCGACCGGCCGCACATCCCGATCTCTTTCGGCCGCGCCTCGCGGCCAGGCAGGCCGACGTTCATGCGCTACGAGACTCTGGCGCGTGTGCACGAGATCACCGCGGGCGGGAACCGAGGATGCCGACGAGCGCGCACGGGCGCTGCTGGTCGGGGCGCCCGGAGCGGGTCGCCGATTGCCCGGCTCGACGACGACCTCGGCGTCACGACCTTCCTGCGGCTTCGATCCGCGGGAGGACGCGCTGGACTACGGGCGCGCGCCGATCCCGCTGGTCGGCGAGGGCGTCGCCGATCGCATCGTCGCGGCAACGTGAATGGTCAGATCCTGGCCGCGCAGGCCGGATGCGGCGGTCGCAGCCGCGCGCCCTCGCCGAACAGCTTCCCGCGCAGCGTTCCCGGCCGGTAATCCGCTTTGTAGCGGCCGCGCCGCTGCAGCTCGGGCACGAGGTGGTCGACGATGTCGGCGAAGGTGCCGGGCATCAGCGCATAGGCGAGATTGAAGCCGTCAACGTCCGTATCGGCGATCCAGCGCTCCATGGTGTCGGCGACCTGGGCCGGCGTGCCGCAGGCGATCGGCCCGATGCCGCCCAGCGCGACGTGCCGGCCGACCTCGCGCACCGTCCAGGTACGATCGGGGTCGGCGCGGGTGATGTTGTCCATCGCGGTGCGACCGGCGTCGTTCTCGACGTGGCGGACCTCGTCGTCGGGTGAAAAGGCCGCGAAGTCGACGCCCGTCCAGCCCGACATCAGCACCAGTCCGCCCTCCGGGCTTGCCAGTTCGCGATAAGCCGCGAGCCGGGCCTGCGCCTCGCACTCGGTCGAGCCCAGCACCACCGTCATCAGCGAGAAGACCTTGAGGTCGTCGCGTCCGCGCCGATGGGCTTGGGCGGCTCGGCGGATCGCCGCGACGCGCGGCGCGATCACCCCCGCCGACGGGCCGGACACGAAGACGCACTCGGCATGCCGGGCGGCGAAGTCGCGGCCCTTCGTCGAACTGCCGGCCTGGAACAGCACGGGCGTGCGCTGCGGCGAGGGCTCGGCGAGGTGGATCGCGTCGACGCGGTAGTGCGCGCCTTCGTGCACGACCCGGCGGACCTTGGCGGGGTCGGCGTAGATCCCGGCGGCGCGGTCGCGACGCACGGCATCGTCGGCCCAGCTGCCTTCCCACAGCTTGTAGACGACGTCCATGAACTCGTCGGCGCGGTCGTAACGGTCGTCGTGCGCCCCGAGCCGCTCGCCCACGCCGCGCGCGGCGCTATCGAGATAGCCGGTCACGACGTTCCAGCCGATGCGCCCGCCCGTGAGGTGGTCGAGCGTCGACAGGCGGCGGGCGAAGACGTAGGGCGGCTCGTAGCTCAGGTTGGCCGTGACGCCGAACCCGAGGTGCTCGGTCGCCAGCGCCATCGCCGGCACCAGCATCATCGGATCGTTCACCGGCACCTGCACCCCGCCGCGCAGCGCCGCTTCGGGCGAGGCGCCGTAGACGTCGTAGGCGCCGAGCACGTCGGCGATGAACATGGCGTCGAAGAGCCCGCGCTCCAGCAGGCCGGCGAGGTCGGCCCAATGCTTCAGCGTGGTGTAGTCGCTCGAGCGGTCGTCGGGGTGACGCCACAGGCCCGGCGACTGGTGCGCCACGCAGTTCATCACGAAGGCGTTGAACAGGATCTCGCGAACCATGCCTACAGCGTGCCCGTCGAGGGCGGCGCCTTGCCGTTCAGCCAGAAGTCGCCGACGTAGTGGTACTTCCAGCGCACGGGATCGTGCAGCGTGTGGGTGCGGCCGTTGCGCCAGTAGATGTCGAGGTTGAGGTGGGCGAGCACGGCCCGGGTGCCGGTCAGCTCGAACATCCTGTTGCCGAGCAGCAAGGCGATGTCGTTGCCGGCGATCTTGGCCTCGGCGACGGCGATGGAGGCGGCGACGACGTTCTCCTCCGTCGGCTCGGCGCCGGCGCGGTCGACGAAGGCGCCGGCCCGCTCCAGCATGGCGTCGGCGGCGGACATGCGCACCTTGAGGTCGCCCACGGCGGCGATCATGTGCGGATCGTCCGTCACCTTGGCGATGCCGCTGGCGCCGTAGGGCCGCGCGGACCTGCGCAGGTGGTCGAGCCCGACGGTGAAGGCGCCGCGCGCGATGCCGACGTCGATGGCGGCATGGATGATCTGGGCGAACGAGCCCATCCGGGTGCGGCGCTCGAAGGCATTCTCGTGGTCGAACACCCTGTCGTCCGGCACGAGGATGTCGTCGAAGATCGTGGTTCCGCTGCCGGTGGTGCTCTGTCCGAAGCCGGACCAGTCGTCGATCAGCGTCAGCCCCGGCGTGGCGTCGCGCGGGAGGAAGCAGATGTGCCGACGCCGGGTATCGGGCGTCACCGCTACGCAGGCGACCCAGTGCGCGAACAGGGCGCCGGTGCAGTAGAACTTGCGGCCGTCGAGGCGCCAGTCTCCGCGCCCCTCATCCTCCCGGCGGACATAGGTCTTGTAATCGGCGGCGTGCTTGCCGCCGACCTCGCTGAGGGCGTTGCCGAGCCGTTCGCCGTCGAGCACGCGCGCGAAAAAGAAGCGCCGCATCTCTTCGGGCGCGTCGAGGCGCAGGGCTTCCACCATGTAGAAGTGGCTTTGCGGGATCTGGCCGAGGCTGCCGTCCGCGGCGGAAATGATCGCGATCACCTCGGCAAGCGTCGCCGCCGAGATTTCGGCGCCGCCGTAGGTCCTCGGCACCGTTGCCGCGAGGAGGCCGGAGTCGGAATAGGCCTCCATCTCGGCCCAGGGCAGGCGTCGCTCGCGATCACGCTCGAAGGCGCCGGCGGCGAACTGGGCGGCGAGGCGGTGGGCCGCCGCGATGGCTTCGGCATCGTCGCGCAGCCGCGTGGCCGGACGGGTGCGCGGCGGCAGCGGCGGCACGGGCCGGGCCGGCGGCGGAGACGGAAAGGGCTGGTCCACGCGCTGGTTCATTCCGGCCTCTTCACAGCCAGGAGTGGCGCGGCGGCTTGCGGCCGTTGACGACGTAGTCGCCGATCGCGAAGAGCTTCCAACGCACGGGGTCGTGCACCGTGTGCACGCGGGCGTCGCGCCAGTGCCTGTCGAGGTTGAGCGCCGACAGGCAGGCGCGCGTGCCCGCCAGTTCGAACAGCTTGCTGCCGGCCTCCACCGCGATCTCCGTGCTCAGCACCTTGGCCTCGGCGACCGCGATGGAGGCGGCCGCCGCCGTGTCGGCGTTCTCGTCGGCGAGGCCGGCGTCGATCGCCCGGCCGGCCTTGGCGAGCAGCGCTTCCGCCATGTGGAGCTTGAGGTGCAGGGCGGCGACCTCGCGCAGGATGAAGGGATCATCGGAGGCCCTCTCCAGGCCGCTGTCGGCCCAGGGCCTGGCGTGCTCGCGGACGAACGCCAGGGTTTCGGCGATCGCGCGGCTGGCGATGCCGGCGTCAATGGCGGCGTGGATGATCTGCGCCATGGCGCCGTGGACGCTGGGCGCGTCGAAGGCGAGGTGGGAGGGCACGATGCGCTCGCTGCCGACCCGGACGCGGTCGAGCACCACCGTGCCGCTCGCGGTGGTGCGCTGGCCGATGCCGGACCAGTCGTCGATGACCTCAAGCCCGGGCGCGTCGCGGTCGAGGAAGGCGAGGACGTGGCGACCCGCCTCGTCGATGGCGTGCACCGGCACGAGATGGGCGAAGAGTGCGCCCGTCGCGTAGAACTTGCGGCCGGTGAGGACGAAGCCCTCGCTGTCGCGCCCGATCCGCGTCGCCATGTCGAGCACCGTGCGGCCGCCGCGCTCGGCCAGCGCATTGCCGAAGCGGATGCCGCGCAGCGCCTCACCGAAAAGGAAGCGCTTCCGGTCCTCGTCGGGGTCGAAGCGAACGATGTCGAGGAGGCTGATGTGGTTCTGCGCGATCTGGGCGATCGAGGCGTCGCCGGACGCAATAATCGCGAAAACGCGGGCGACCGTCGCGTAGGACACACCGGGGCCGCCGTAGGCCGGCGGCACGTTCATCGACCAGAGGCCACTTTGCGAGAAGGCGTCGAGCTCGGCCCAGGGCAGTCGCCGCTCCCTGTCACGCTCCGACGCTTCCTCGCCGAAGCCGGCGGCGAGCCGCTCCGCGACCGCGATCGCCTCGACATCATCACGCAGCACGTGGGCGGGGCTGCGGGGCGGATCCGCTCGCTTGCTCAAGGATGGGCCTCCATCGGCGGCGTCCGGCTCGACCAGTGCGAAAGCCGCGCCTCGCGCCTGACCGGCGATCGGGTCCGCCCGGCGTCGAGCAGGAAGCGGAGCCGGCGCTTCAGCATCGCGCTAGCAACGCCGTCGCGTGCCCGCGGCTTGGCGGTTGGAAGTTCGACGAGGCCGGCGAGCGTGCCCGGATCGGGCCGGAGAACGGCGATGCGGTCGCCGAGGACCAGCGCCTCGTCGACATCGTGGGTGACCATGACGACCGTCGGCGCGCTCGCCGCGCAAAGGTCGAGGAGATGGTCCTGCAGCCCTTCCCGCGTCATCGCATCGAGCGCGGAGAACGGCTCGTCGAGCAGCAGCACCTTGGGCCGGGTGACCAGGGCGCGGGCCAGCGCCACCCTCTGCTGCTGCCCGCCGCTCAGCTCGCGCGGCAGCTTGCGGCGCTGGGCGAAGAGGCCGACGCGATCGAGGATCGACGCGACCTCGCTCTCGCGCCTCTTGCGCGGCAAGGCGCGCAGGCCGAAGCCGACGTTCTCCGCGACGTTAAGCCAGGGCAGCAGCCGCGGCTCCTGGAAGACGAGGCTGATCGCGGGATGAGGGCCGCGCAACGGTTCGCCGTCGAGCGCGACCGACCCTCCGCTCGGCAGTTCGAGGCCGGCGAGGATGCGCAGCAGGCTCGTCTTGCCGCAGCCCGAGGCGCCGAGCAGGAGGGTGATCCCGCCGTCGGCGACGTTCAGCGAGATGTTGGCCAGGGCGCGCGTGCCATCGGGGTAGGTCTTGGACAGGCGGTCGATGGTGAGCATCAGAACGGCCTCCGGTCGACGTCCTGCCACGCGATCAGCGGTCGCGTGGCGAGCACAAGGGCGAGGTCGCAGGCCTGTCCGACCAGGGCGAAGGCGATCAGCGCGACGAGGATCTCGTCCGGCTTGCCGAGTTGCTGGCCATCGACGAGGAGGTAGCCGAGACCCTCCGAAGCACCCATGATCTCGGCCGCGACCACGAACATGAAGCCGAGCCCGAGCCCGGTCCGCAGCGCCGTGACCCAGGCCGGCAGCACGGCCGGCAGCAGGATGCGGCGGGTCAGCGCCAGCGACGACAGGCGGAAGGTGCGCCCGACCTCCACCAGCTTGCGGTCGACGGAGGAGATCGCGCCGAGCACGCCGAGGTAGACGGGGAAGAACACGCCCAGCGCGATCAGCGTCACCTTGGACGCCTCGAAGATGCCGAACCACAGGATGAACAGCGGCACCCAGGCGATCGACGGGATCGCCCGCAGCGCCTGGATCGTCGGATCGATGGCTTGACGCGCACCCGCGCGGACGCCGCAGAACGCCCCGAGCAGCGTGCCCAGCGTGGTCCCGATCGCGAAGCCGAGCCCGACGCGGGCCAGCGTGGCGACGACATGGCGGACGAGTTCGCCGCCTTGCGCAAGGCCGCAGGCCGTCTGCCAGATGCGGCTCGGCGGCGGCATCAGGCGGCCGGCGACGAAGCCGGTGCGGACGGCCGCTTCCCACGCGACCAGCGCGATGGCAGGCAGGAGCAGGCCGCGAACGAGCCCGTCGAGTGCGCGGCGCCGGTGCCATGCCCAACGCAGGGGAGCGTCGAACCGGACCGCCTGCAGGCACAGGCGATGTGCGTGCGGTTTCTGATGGCCGACCCGCTCGATCAGCGCCTGGTCGACCATCACCGCACCGACGCGGAATGGAAGCGGCCGTCGATGAGAGCGTCGAGTGCACCCTTGACATCGACGGAGGCGGCGATCACCCCGACCTTCTGCAGGGCCACGCCGGCGGCGAGGATGGCGCCGCGCTGGGCATCGCCGATCGTGCTCCGCGTCAGGTCGGTGCGCTCGTCGATCTGCCGGTCGATGACGGCCGGCGGCAGGCCGGTCGCCTTGACGATCAGCGCCTTGAACTCGCGGGGATGCGCCTGCGCCCACAGCCGCGCCGCCTCGTAGGCGTCGAGCACGATGCGCACGACGTCCGGGTGCTCGCCGGCGAAGGCCTCGCGCACGTCGAGCACGCCGAAGGTGTTGGCGCCCTTGTCGCGATAGAACAGCACGTCGCCGTTCTCGATCTCGGCCGCCGCCATCATCGGGTCGAGGCCGGCCCAGGCGTCGACGTCGCCACGGTCGAGCGCGGTGCGCCCGTCGGGATGCTGCAGCAGCACGGGACGAACGTCCTTCTCGCTCAGGCCGACGCTCGCCAGGGCGCGGATGAGGAAGATGTCCGGGTCGGTCCCGCGGGTGACGGCGACGCGCCGGCCCTTGAGGTCGGCGACCGTCTTGATGCCGGAGTCTTTCCTCGTGACCAGCGCCGTCCATTCCGGCGCGGAGTAGGTGTAGATCGCCTTGATCGGGTTGCCGTTGATGCGGGCGACGAGGGCCGCCGAGCCGGCGGTGGAGCCGAAGTCGATCGACCCGGCGTTGAGGAACTCCAGCGCCTTGTTGGATCCGCGCGACTGCACCCAGCGCACGCCGATGTGCCTGTCCCCGAGCGCCTTCTCCAGCCGGCCCTGGTCCTTCAGCACGATGCTGACCGGGTTGTAGGTCGCCCAGTCCAGGCGCACCTCGCTGAGTTCCGCCCCTCGCGCGGACGACGCGCAGGCGACCGCTGCCCATGCGACGGCCGCGACAAGGACACTTCTGCGAAGGGGGCTGAGCATATGGCCCTCGACAAGGGAGATGGATCGAAGAGACGATTCTTCTCCGCCGACCTCCGTCTGTCCATTCCAAAGCGGTCGCATCGGCGACCTGTTTGTTCCCGAAAACGAGACCGGTGGGGGATGTTGCCCTCTTCGCGGTGGCTTCGCGTCAGGTCGAGGGAGGTGGTCACCCCGACCCGTACGACGTCGCGATGACGGGACCCTCGTTGCGGCGAGGTCCGGATCCTGTTGTCCTTCTTGCAGGTCGGGACGCCAAGCCCGTCGATCGGCGGCGTGAAACGATCGCCGCGTCCGATCGGCCTTTGCTCTCGCAGCGCAGGATGGAACCGTGATGAATGCGGCCGTGGACCAGCCAGACAGGACGCCGCTCGACGGCAAGGCCGTGGCCGCCGTGGTCCTCGGCAACGCGCTCGAATTCTATGACTTCATCATCTTCTCCCTGTTCGCCAAGCAGATCGGCGGTGCCTACTTCCCCTCGTCGAGCCCGACCGCCAGCCTGCTCTCCTCGCTGCTTGTGTTCTGGGTGGGGTTCTTCACCCGGCCGGTCGGCGCGATCGTTCTCGGGACCTATGCCGACCGCGCCGGACGCAAACCGGCGATGCTGCTCACCATCGTGCTGATGGCCGTCGGCATGCTGATGCTCGCGGCGACGCCGCGCTTCGCGACGATCGGCTGGGCGGCTCCGGCCATCGTCATCGCCGGCCGGCTCATCCAGGGCTTCGCGCTCGGCGGCGAGGTCGGGCCGACGACGGCTTACCTGCTCGAAGCGGCGCCCGCCTCGCGGCGCGGCCTGTTTGCCAGCTGGCAGCCGGCGAGCCAGGGATTGGCCGCGCTCTTCGCCGGCATCATCGGCCTGCCGCTGGCGGCCGTGCTCGGCGGCGAGTCGATGCAGGCCTGGGGCTGGCGCATCCCCTTCCTGATCGGCGTCGCCATCGTGCCGGTCGGGCTTTTCATCCGCAGCACGCTGCCCGAAACGGCCGGGGTGGACGAGGACGCCGGGGCGCCGCCCTCGCTCGCTCAGGCGCTCCGCCAGCTCGGCGCCGGTCACGGGCGAACGCTGCTGCTCGCCACCACCATGATCATGGCCTCGACGGTCGCGACCTACGTCGGCATCAACATGGCGACCTATGCCAACGTGACGCTCGGCCTGTCGCTGACGATCTCGACCGGGGCGACGCTCGCGCTCGGCGTGGCGTCGGTCGTGTTCAGCCTCGCCGGCGGCTGGCTCGCCGACCGGGTCGGCCGCCGTTACGTGATGCTGGTGCCGCGCGGCCTTCTCGCACTCGTCGCCGTGCCGGCCTTCGCCTGGGTCGTCCATGCGCCGTCGGCGACGAGCGTGCTTGGCGTGACGATCGCCATCTCCGCGCTGGCAGCCTTCGCCGGCGCCGGCTCGATCGTCGGCATTCCCGAGGCTTTGCCGCGCGCCGTGCGCAGCGCCGGCTTGGCGATCTCCTACGCGTTGAGCGTCACGCTGTTTGGCGGCTCGACACAGTGGTTCGTCAACAAGCTCATCATCGTGAGCGGCGACCGCCTCTCGCCGGCGTATTACCTCGCCGTGACGAGTGTCCTCGGCGCCGCCGCCGCATGTTTGATGCCGGAAACCAAAGGTCGCGACCTCGACTGAACGCCGCAACCCGCCCGGATGGGCGGCACGCGGCGTCCGGCATCGTCGCTCCCAAGAGGGTCGCAGTCGGGACCGCTGCGGCCGGGATCGAGACGATCGTCGCTCGCCACGAGGCCCTTGCCCGATCCCGCGATCGTCGCGACCTCATGGACGGACCGGTTCCACGAGCATCGCAACGGAGGACGCCGTGGTGCCGCTGATCTGCACCGCGAACGGCTTGGGTGCGAGATCGAAGCGAATGCTCTTGCGCACGCCGGGGCAGTCGGTGGCGCCGCTGAAGGCGGATGGCCTGACGTAGCGGCCGTCCTGCACCACGTCGATCCAGGCTGCCTGGGAGATCGCGATCTGATAGGCGCCGGCGACCGGCGGCGCGGCGAAGCGGACGAAGCCGGCCATGGATGGGTCCATCTTCGGCTTGTGTTCGGGCGGCTGCGGCAGCTTGGCCTCGGCGAGCGGCGACAGCTTGAGTTCGTAGGCCGTCGCGTTCGTCAGCGCGGATCCGTCCGTGGGAGCGGCCTGCCTGCCAGCGGCCGCCAATTGCGCGGCCTCCTGCTTCAATGACCACTTGAAGGCATCGCAGCCCTTCGGCTCCTCCGCGCGCAGCGCCGTCGTGAGGAGCAGGATCAAAGCGGTCCCGCCCAGGCAGGTCCTATTGACGCGCAACGCCGCAAAGGTCGGGACGCCGCCGCGGCGCGCGGCGGGGCTGGTTGCGTCCACCATCAAGCCGCAGCCTTCAGCGTGGCCATACGGCCTGAGGTGTTCGCTGGCGGACTGGGCGCCGCAGCCGATGCAGGTAAACATGCGCGGGTGGTCCGAAGGTTGGCTGGAACGCCGCTCAGAGCGACACGGTCGTTATATATCACCAGCTATAGCGAAGGCGAGCAGAACGCTGCTTTGCACCTTTCTGCATCGCTCCCCCATGCAAGCCGCCCCTCGACCGAATGCTCAAGCGAGCACGGCGCTTTCTCGGTTGGCGAAGCCGCCGCACGTCCTGACGCGCCCCGCTTTCGGAAAGGTTGACGTCAAGCCAGATTGACACTTCCCGGCGAACTCGCTTAGCCTCTCGGTGCTGCTCCTCACCAGTGCCGGGACACGTTCACCGCCGATGCTGAAGACACTGTCGGCCACAAACGCCACGGCCATCAACGTCGTCGTCGTCGCGATGGACACCCACTTCGCCGGGGCGATCGAGCTGGCACGCGACGAACTGCGGCGCGAACTGCCCGGCCTCGCCCTCAGCCTCCACGCCGCCTCCGAATGGAGTGCCGACGCGCGCGCCCTGGATCGCTGCCGCGCCGCCATCGCGAGCGGCGACATCATCATCTGCGGCATGCTGTTCATGGAGGATCACTTCCTCTCCATCCTGCCCGCCCTGCAGGCCCGCCGCGAGGGCTGCGACGCGATGGTGTGCGCGCTGTCGGCCAAGGAGATCGTGAGGCTGACCCGTCTCGGCCGCTTGAGCATGGATGGCTCGTCGGGCGGCGCGCTGTCCCTTCTGAAGAAGTTGCGCCCCAAAAGCTCGACGCAGGGCGCCTCGCAAGGAAGTTCCCAAGGAAGTTCCCAAGGGGGTTCCCATGGCGGCTCCCGGCAGATGGCGATGCTGCGCCGCCTGCCGCGCATCCTGCGGCTGATTCCCGGCACGGCGCAGGACCTGCGCGCCTACTTCCTGGTGCTGCAATACTGGCTCGGCGGCAGCCGGGAGAACCTCGGCAACCTCGTGCGCCTGCTGGTGCACCGCTATGCCGACGGGCCGCGCCGCAACCTGCGCGAGGCCGTGCAGCCGGCGCCGCCGATCGATTATCCCGACGTCGGCCTCTACCATCCCCGACTGGCCGACCGCTTCGCAACCCGCGCCGACGCCTTGCCGACGGTGGATCGGGCGAGCGGCCCGGACTGCGGAACCGTCGGCGTGCTGGTGATGCGATCCTACCTCCTCGCCGGCAACACCGCGCATTACGATGGCGTGATCGCCAGCCTGGAGCGCCAGGGCCTGCGCGTGGTGCCGGCCTTCGCCAGCGGCCTCGACGCCCGCCCGGCCATCGAGCGCTTCTTCGTCGCCGATGGCCGCCCGACGATCGACGCGCTGCTGTCGCTGACCGGCTTCTCGCTGATCGGCGGTCCGGCCTACAACGATGCCAAGGCGGCCGAGGATGTGCTGGCCAAGCTCGACGTGCCCTACGTCGCCGCCCACCCCGCCGAGTTCCAGACGCTGGAGCAGTGGGGTGCGTCGGAGCGCGGCATGCTGCCGGTCGAGGCGACCATCATGGTGGCCATTCCCGAACTCGACGGCGCCACCGGCCCGACCCTGTTCGGCGGCCGCTCCGACGGTGCCGGCGAAACCTGCACCGGCTGCGCGCGCGGCTGCGTCTTCCCGAGGGACGACCGCCAGCGCGCCATGCAGTCCTGCGCGGAGCGGGCGGACATGCTGGCCGCCCGCGTCGCCAAGCTGGTGGCGCTGCGCCGCTCGACCCGTGCCGGCCGGCGGGTCGGCGTGGTGCTGTTCAACTTCCCGCCCAATGCCGGCAGCGTCGGCTCCGCGGCCTATCTCAGCGTCTTCGAGTCGCTGCGGCAGACGCTGCGCGGCCTGAAGGGCGAGGGCTATACGGTGGAGGTGCCGGCCAGCGTCGACGAGCTGCGGGATCGCATCATCGCCGGCAACGCCGCGCGTTTCGGTGCCAACGCCAACGTCCACGTCCGCATCCCGGCCGACGAGCACGTCCGGCGCGAGCCGCACCTGCGCGAGATCGAGGCGCAATGGGGCCCGGCGCCCGGGCGCCACAACAGCGACGGGCGCAGCCTGTTCATCCTGGGCGAGCGCTTCGGCAACGTCTTCGTGGGCGTGCAGCCGGCCTTCGGCTACGAGGGCGACCCGATGCGGCTGCTCTTCGAGAAAGGTTTCGCCCCGACCCACGCCTTTTGCGCCTTCTACCGTTGGCTGCGCGAAGACTTCGCCGCCGATGCCGTGCTGCACTTCGGCACCCATGGCGCGCTGGAGTTCATGCCCGGCAAGCAGGCCGGCCTGTCCGCCCGCTGCTGGCCGGACCGGCTGATCGGCGACCTGCCGAACTTCTACCTCTATGCCTCCAACAACCCGTCGGAAGGCGCACTCGCCAAGCGGCGCACGGCGGCGACGCTGATCAGCTACATGACGCCGCCGGTGGCCCATTCCGGCCTGTACCGCGGCCTGCTCGACCTCAAGGCCGGCATCGAGCAATGGCGCCTGCTGCCGCCGGAGTCGCACGACCAGCGCGGCGAACGCGGCGCCACCCTTCAGGCGCAGGCCGCCGCCCTCGACCTCGCGCCGAGCGAGCCGGCCTGGGGCGCCGAGGCCGAGGCGGCGATCGCCAAGCTCGCCGCCGACGTGCTCGAACTCGAATACACGCTGATCCCGCACGGGCTTCATGCGGTTGGCAGCGTGCCCTCGCCGGCCGAGCGGGCCGAGCAGCTCATCGCCATCGCCGGCGCTTCGCACGATCTTGACCTGTCGCGCGCCGCAGCCGATGCCATCGTGGCCGGCCAACCCGCCGCCGCCGTGCTCGCCGCCGCAGGGCTCGCGCCCGAGCGGCTCGCCAGCGTGGTCGCGCTGGCCGCCACGGACGTCCTGCTTTCCCGCGATCACGAGATCCCGGCCCTGGTCCGGGCGCTCGATGGCCGCTTCATCCGGCCGGCACCGGGCGGCGACCTGCTGCGCACCCCCGACGTGCTGCCGACCGGGCGCAACCTGCACGGCTTCGATCCCTTCAAGCTGCCCTCGAACTACGCCTGCACCGACGGCGCCCGGCAGGCTGAGCGCCTGCTCAGCCGCCACGCCGCCGACGGGGCAGGCGTTCCGGAAACGGTCGCCGTGGTGCTGTGGGGCACCGATTGTCTGAAGACCGAGGGCGCGCCGATCGCGATGGTGCTGGCGCTGCTGGGGGCCAGGCCGCGCTTCGACGGCTACGGCCGGCTCGCCGGGGCCGCCCTGCTGCCGCTGGCCGAGTTGGGCCGCCCGCGCATCGACGTGGTGGCGACCATGTCCGGCATCTTCCGCGACCTGCTGCCGCTGCAGATCCGGCTTCTGGCGGAAGCGGCGCTGCTGGCTGCGGAGGCCGACGAGCCGGCCGAGCAGAACTTCGTGCGCAAGCACGCCCTCGCCTTCCAGGCGAAGCACGGCGGCGACCTCGCCACCGCGGCGCTGCGGGTCTTCGGCAACGCGGAAGGCGCCTATGGGGCCAACGTCAACCACATGCTGGAAAGCGGCTGCTGGCAGGACGAGGATGAACTGGCCGACGCCTACAAGGCGCGCAAGGGCTTCGCCTACGGCACCAACGGTCGGCCGGTGAAGCAGGCCGCCCTGCTCGACAGCGTGCTGGCAGGGGTCGACGTCGCCTTCCAGAACCTCGACTCGGTCGAACTCGGCGTCACCACCATCGACAACTACTTCGACACGCTGGGCGGCATCAGCCGCGCCGTGCGCCAAGCGCGGGGCGGCACGGCGGCGCCGGTCTACATCGGCGACGCCACCACCGGCAAGGGCCAGATCCGCACCCTGTCCGAGCAGGTCGCGCTGGAAACCCGCACCCGCATCCTCAATCCGAAATGGTACGAGGGCATGCTCAAGCACGGCTACGAGGGCGTGCGCCAGATCGAGAGTCACGTCACCAACACCGTCGGCTGGTCGGCGACGACCGGGGAGGTGGCGCCCTGGGTTTACCAGAAGATCACGGAAACCTACGTGCTCGATCCCGCGATGCGCGACCGGCTCGCCCGTCTCAACCCGACCGCCACAGCCAAGCTCGCCGACCGGCTGATGGAAGCGCAGGCCCGCAACTATTGGACCCCCGACGAGGCCACGCTGCGCGCCCTGCAGCAGGCCGGCGACGAGCTGGAAGACCGGCTGGAGGGCGTGCTGCCGGCAGCATCGTCCCCCGCGCGCGAACTGGCCGAGGTTGCGGCATGAGCCTGCACGCGTCGTCGGCACCTAAAAGACTGTCCGCGCGCGGCACCCTGCCCACCCCGGCGGCGGTGCTGGAGCTGTTCAAGCCGATCACCTGGTTTCCGCCGATGTGGGCCTTCGCCTGCGGGCTCATAGCCTCCGGCCGTCCGCTGGGGCCGCACTGGCCGACCGCGCTCGCCGGCATCCTGCTCGCCGGCCCGTTCGTGTGCGCAACCAGCCAGGCGGTGAACGACTGGTACGACCGCCACGTCGACGCCATCAACGAGCCGCACCGCCCGATCCCGTCGGGGCGCATGCCCGGGCGCTGGGGTCTCTGGCTGGCCTGCGCCTGGACGCTGGTGTCGCTGGCGGTCGCGGCGGCGCTGGGACCGACCGTGTTGGGCGCGGCGGCGGTCGGCCTCGCTCTCGCCTGGGCCTACAGCGCGCCGCCGCTGCGGCTCAAGCGCAACGGCTGGCTCGGCTACGCCGCCTGCGGCCTGTGCTACGAGGGCCTCGCCTGGGTCACGGGGGCGGCGGTGATGCTGGGAGGAGGCCTGCCGCCCCTGCCATCGCTGATCCTCGCCGGTCTTTACAGCGCCGGCGCGCACGGCATCATGACCCTCAACGACTTCAAGGCGATCGCCGGCGACCGGCAGACCGGCATCCGCTCGCTGCCGGTGATCTACGGGCCGCCGCGAGCCGCGCTGGTCGCCTGCGCGATGATGCTCGCACCGCAGTTCGGCGTCATCGGCCTGCTCGGGCATTGGGGTCATCCGGTCGCGGCGCTCGCCGTCGCCCTGCTCGTCGTCGGCCAGGGTTGCTTGATGGCCCGCTTCCTCCGCGCGCCGGTGGCCAGGGCGCTCTGGTATTCGGGGATCGGCGTTCCTTTGTTCGTCGCCGGAATGATGGTGAGCGCCTTCGCCGTGCGCGCCTTGGCCGTGCGCGCCTTGATCTGACCATTGGAGCTTCAGCGATGAGCGCGACGGAACCGGTCGATGTTGTGGTGGTCGGCGGCGGGCCAGCCGGGGCGACGGTCGCCACCGATCTGGCGAAGGCCGGGCGCTCGGTGGTGCTGCTCGACCGGGCCGGGCGCATCAAGCCGTGCGGCGGCGCCATTCCGCCCCGCCTCGTGCGCGACTTCGCCATCCCCGACGAGTTGCTGTGCGCCCGCATCTCCTCCGCGCGCATGGTGTCGCCCAAGGGCGCAACCGTTGACATGCCGATCGCCGAGGGAGCGAACAAGGGCGGCTATGTCGGCATCGTCGACCGCGAAGCCTTCGACGAATGGCTGCGCGATCGCGCCGCGGCGGCCGGTGCCCGGCGCATTGCCGGCACCTTCACCGAGATCACGCGCGACGCCGACGGGACGGCGGTGGTGCATGCCAAGACTGAGGAGGGCATGGTCAGCCTGCGCGCCCGCACGGTTGTCGGTGCGGATGGCGCCAACTCCGCGGTCGGGCGGCAGGCCGTGCCGGGCTTCAAGACGGCCAAGTTCGTCTTCGCCTATCACGAGATCGTGGAAGCGCCGGCCACCACGAGCGCCGGGGCGGCCGACAGCTACGCGCCGACGCGCTGCGACATCTACTACGACGGCACGCTGTCGCCGGACTTCTATTCCTGGATCTTCCCGCACGGCACGTCGATGAGCATCGGCACCGGCAGCGCCCGCAAGGGCTTCTCCCTGCGCAACGCCATCACCGAGCTGCGCGCGCGCACCGGCCTGACCGAGCTGAAGACGCTGCGCCGCGAGGGCGCGCCGATCCCGCTGAAGCCGCTGAAGCGCTGGGACAACGGGCGCGACGTGATCCTGGTCGGCGATGCCGCCGGCGTGGTGGCGCCGGCGTCTGGCGAAGGCATCTACTACGCCATGGCCTCGGCCCGCTTCGCCGCCGATGCGGTGGAAACCGTGCTCGCCACCGGCGATGCCCGCGCCCTGCGCACCGCCCGCAAGCGCTTCACCAAGGCCCACGGCACGGTCTTCTTCGTGCTCGGGATCATGCAGTACTTCTGGTACTCCAGCGACAAGCGCCGGGAGAAGTTCGTGGCGATCTGCCGGGACAAGGACGTCCAGGAGCTGACCTGGCAGTCCTACATGAACAAGGAGCTGGTGCGCCGCAAGCCGGTCGCCCACGTCCGCATCTTCTTCAAGGATCTCGGCCAGCTCGTGGGTATCGGCGCGCACTGAAGGCGCTAGAGCATCGGACCGACTATTGGATCCGGTCCGATGCTCTCACCCTTTGTGACGCATCGGATCATCCGGAAACCGCTGCGCACTTTTCGGTCCGATGCTCTAA
>CALMGA010000244.1 GCA_937863205.1 uncultured Beijerinckiaceae bacterium
GATCGCGACCTATGCGCTGATCGCCGTCCTGTTCGCGCTCGGCATCTGGCTGGCCCTCCGCTTCACGGCGACTTCGCGCTGATCCCTCAAAACAGGGACAGTTGCTGCTGGCCCTGCGATCCCGGACGACGGAACAGGTCGGTGCGGAGCTTCAACCGATCCCGGCTGAAGCCGTTGCGCGCGACGGCCGCCTCGAACCTGCGCCCGATCATCCAGGCGAACGGGCCGGTGCCGGTCATCCGCTCGCCCCACTTGGCGTCGTAGGTCTTGCCGTTGCGGGTCGAGGCGATCAGGGTCATCACGTGGCGCAGCTTGTCGGGGAAGTGAACGGCGAGCCAGTCCTGGAACAGGTCGCGCACGTCCAGCGGCAAGCGAAGCATGACGTAGCCGGCCTCGGCCGCCCCCGCCGCCGCCGCCCGCGTCAGCACCGTCTCGATCTCCGCATCGTTGATCGCGGGAATGATCGGCGCCACCATGACGCTGGTCGGCACGCCGGCGCGGGTCAGTTCGGCGATGGTGTGGAGCCGCCGCTCGGGCGTGCTGGCGCGCGGCTCCATCTTGCGGGCGAGATCGGGATCAAGCGTCGCGACCGAGATCGCCACCTTGACGAGTCCCTTGGCGGCCATCGGGGCGAGAAGGTCGAGGTCGCGCAATACGAGCGCCGATTTGGTGACGATGCCGACCGGGTGATCGGCCGCCGCCAGCACTTCCAGGATCGCCCTCGTGATCTTCCGTTTGCGCTCGATGGGCTGGTAGGGATCCGTGTTGGTGCCGATGGCGATCGTCCTGGCCTCGTAGCGCGGCGACGCAAGCTCGCGCAGCAAAACCTCGGCCGCGCCGGTCTTGGCGAACAGGTGCGTTTCGAAATCGAGCCCGGGCGACAGGCCCATGTTGGCGTGGCTCGGCCTTGCGTAGCAGTAGCTGCAGCCGTGCTCGCAGCCGCGATAAGGGTTGATCGACCGATCAAACGAGATGTCGGGCGACTCGTTGCGGGTGATCACCGTGCGGGCGCGCTCATCCACGACCTGCGTGCGCAGCGCGCCAAGCGTCGCCAGCGACCCCCACCCATCGTCGTCGGCGATCCGCGACACGGTTTCGTGGCGTGCGGCCGGATTGCTCGTGGCGCCGCGCCCCCTGGCTGGCGGCTGGCGATTCGGCAGGCCCATTTCGCTCAACGTCGAGAACAAACGGGCACGCTGAGCGGGAACGGAAACGGATCGTTGCGAATGAACTTGTGCCGACACGTTGATCTGACCTCGTGACGACAGGAACAATAAGTGAACATAAACCAGAAGTCCAGCTGTTCTGTGGACAACTCCGGCATTCGGCTTGCTTTTCGCCTGTGTTCTTCGTCGCCGTCAAGTCGATGCGCGGAGCGGTGTCTCACCGCGCAGTTTACCCCGCGAGCCACGTGATCTCGGCGATCGTTCTTGAACCAGCGTCCTTTCCGCGCGGCAGCGCCGGACAGGATCTCGTGATCCGCTCGCTGTCGTGGCTGGTCAGCGCCGCCGTCGCCGGCCTGATCGGCGACCTGACGCTGGCCGCCTCGGCCGGGCTGCAGCTTGATGGCGTGTCGGATGCGGTCGGGTGCCGTCTGGTCGTGGCCGACGACGAGGGCCGGCGCCTGCGCGCGGCCGCCGATCAGGTGCGGGGCGGCACCGTTCTCGTTCTCAAGGCCGGTTTCGCGCCGGGGTCCGAATTGATCGAGGAACTGGCCCGACGCGAGGGTGCGGCGTATCCCGCCCTGCTGCTCGCAGCCCCGACCACCTTCTGGCAGCGCCTCCTGCCCGATCGCGCGCCGAGCGTCGGCATTCTCGCCCCGGCGCCCTCGTGCCGGCAGGCGGCGGATTTCGCCGCGCTGGTGCGCTCCTGCCGTGGCGGCACGCGGTTGGCAGCTCGGGCGCGGCCCCTACCGTGAGGCCGGCTCACTCGCTTCCGCTGCCGGCGAAGCTCGTGCCGGCGAAGGTGTCGCACGCGCTGACCCGCCCGCTGTCGAGCCCGGTCTGCAGCCAGTGCACGCGCTGCGCCGAGCTGCCGTGGGTGAAGCTGTCGGGCACGACATAGCCTTGCGCGCTTTCCTGCAGCTTGTCGTCGCCGATCGCCTTGGCGGTGTTGACCGCCTTCTCGACGTCGCCGGGCTGGATGAAGTTGTCCTTCTTGTTGGCATTGGCCGCCCAAACGCCGGCGAAACAATCGGCCTGCAGCTCGATTCGTTGCGACAGCGCGTTGCGCTGCGTCGCGCCGGCCCGCTGTTCGGCGCCCTGCACCTTACCCAGCGTGCCCAGCAGGTCCTGGACGTGGTGGCCGATCTCGTGGGCGATGACGTAGGCGTAAGCGAAGTCGCCGCCACCGCCGAGCTTCCGCTGCATTTCGCTGAAGAAGCTCAGGTCGAGGTACACCTTCTTGTCGATGGGGCAGTAGAACGGTCCCATTGCCGCCTGCGCGCCGCCGCAGGCCGAACGGGTCCGGCCGCTGAACAGCACGAGGTTGACCGGCTGGTAGCGCACCCCGGTCTGCGCCGGCAGGATGCGCGACCACACGTCTTCGGTTTCGCCGAGAATCGCGGCGGCGAACTGGCCGAGCTGGTCGCGCGGCGTCCCCGCGCGGGTCTGGCGACCGCCTTGCGCCGAGCCGTCTTGCCGGGTGTCCTGGGACTGGATGCCGCCGCCGCTCCGCGCGCCGTTGGCCATTTCGGCGCCATTGATGAGCACGCGCGGATCGATGCCGAGCGCCCAGCCCAGCAGACCGAGCACGACGATCGTGCCGAGCCCGAGGCCGCCGGCGCCGCCGACCATGCCGCCGCCACCGCCGGGATCAAAACCGCCGCCCGGGTCGTCGCGACGGTCCTCGACATCGTCCGAGCGACGGAAGTTCTCCCATTCCATGATCCACCCCCCCTTGGCCCGATCCCGCCGGCAGAGTCCCGTGTCCGCGGTCGGCCGGGTCGAAGCAGGTTCGCGTTGGCAGGCCAACGCTTCACCTGCTTGGTCCTTTGCTGTGCCGCAGGTTTGGATCGCAAAACCGCGGGGCACTTTTGCGAGACCTGCTTAGCCGATCCCCGCGCGGCCCGCCATCAGCCTGCGGTCGCCAGCGCGTCGGCGATCATCAGCAGGTCCGCCCAGGCGCGGCGCTTGCCCAGCGGCTGCTTCAGCAGGTAGTCCAGCGAGAAGGTCACCAGCGTCTTCACCGTTGTCGCCTCGCCCTCGAAGCTGACCCAGCGCCCGCGCAGGCGGCTGGCCGGCTCCCGGCTGCCGAGCAGGGGCTGGGCGGCCCGTTCGCCCAGGCACACCAGAAGCGACGGCGCGGCCAGCGCGATCTGCCGCCTGGCGAAGGGCAGGCAGAGCGAGAGTTCGAGCGGCGTCGGCACCCTGTTGCCGGGCGGGCGCCAGGGCACCACGTTGGCAAGATACACTTCCTCGCGCGTCAGTCCGATCGCCCGCAGCATCGCATCGAGCAGCCGGCCCTTGCCGCCGGCGAAAGCCTGGGCGCCCCGCTCGTCGTCGGAGTCCGGCGCGCCGCCGACCAGCATGACCCGGCTTCCCGGCGTTCCGGCGGCGAAGATCATGCCCGTCGCGGTGGCGGCGAGGCCGCAGCCGGGCAGCGCGGCCCAGGCCGCCGCGAGCTGCTCCAGCGTCGCGGCGGCGGCGGCCAGCTCTTCCGCCCGGCGGATCAGCGCTTCCGCCGAAGCCGGCGCGGCGAGTGGAAGGGACGTGCGCCCGTCCGCCCGCTCGGCCACTCTGGCGAGCGAAGGCGCAGCGGTCGCCGGAAACGCCGGGCCGGGGCGATCATGCCCCTGGGCGAAGCAGTCGCGCGCCGTGTCGCCGATCACGGCATCGACGCCCATGGCGACATACCAGCGCAGAAGGGCTTCCAGCGCCGGACCTTCGTCTGCGTCGTTCGGGGAGTGTTGGGCCGGTTCGGCTTGTTCCATGTGCCTCTTCCGCCTACATCGCCCTGGCGCGGAACGGAAGCGCCCGCGCGCAGGTGTATCCGGCCGCATGATCCATCGCGCGTCTTGGGGCAACCTCCGGGATGAGGCAGCCGTCCCGGGCGGGACGTCTTCGACGACCGGACGACAGCAGGATGCTTGAGCGATGAGCGGCAGCGAAGCGGCCTTTGAGCCGCGCGAAAGCATGGAGTTCGACGTGGTGATCGTCGGCGGCGGGCCCGCCGGCCTCGCCGCCGCGATCCGCCTCAAGCAGATCGACCCCGACCTGTCGGTGGTGGTGCTGGAGAAGGGCTCGGAGGTCGGCGCCCACATCCTGTCGGGGCTGGTGATGGATCCCGGCGCGCTGGACGAACTGCTCCCCGACTGGCGCGAGGACGCCGAGCGCCCGTTGAAGACGCCGGTGGTCGCCGATCGCTTCTTCTACCTGACGCGCACAGCCAAGGTGGCGCTGCCGAGCGTCCTGATGCCGCCGATGCTGTCGAACCACGGCAACTTCATCGGCTCGCTGTCGGACGTCGCCAAATACCTCGCCGCGCGCGCCGAAGCGCTCGGCGTCGACATTTATCCCGGCTTCGCCGCGACCGAACTTCTCCACGACGAGACGGGCGCAGTCGTCGGTGTCGCCAGCGGCGATATGGGGATCGGCCGGAACGGGCTGCCGACGGCCAACTTCACCCGCGGCATGGAACTGCGCGGGCGCTACACCCTCCTCGCGGAAGGCGCCCGAGGCACGCTGAGCAAGCAGCTCATCCATTCGCACAAGCTGCACGCCGACGGCGAGCCGCAGAAGTACGGCATCGGCCTCAAGGAGCTGTGGCGGGTAAAGCCGGAGCAGCACCAGCCCGGGTTGGTCCAGCACACCTTCGGCTGGCCGCTCGACAACGCGACCGGCGGCGGCTCGTTCATGTACCACTACGGTGACAATCGGGTCAGCATCGGCTTCGTGGTGCACCTGAACTACACCAATCCGACGCTGTCGCCCTTCGACGAGTTCCAGCGCTTCAAGACCCATCCCGCCATCGCGGCCATGCTGGAGGGTGGCGAGCGTCTCGTTTTCGGCGCACGCGCCATCACGGAGGGCGGCTGGCAGTCGGTGCCGCAGCTCGCCGTGCCCGGCGCGGCCCTGATCGGCTGCGCGGCCGGCTTCGTCAACGTGCCCCGCATCAAGGGCTCGCACAACGCCATCCGCACCGGCATGCAGGCGGCCGAGGCGGCGGCGGCGGCGATGGCGGCCGGGCGCGCGCACGATCGGCTCGATGCCTACGCCGATGGCTGGCGCGACACGGCCGTGGGACGGGACCTCAAGCCCGTGCGCAACGTCAAGCCGCTGTGGTCGAAGTTCGGCACGTTCGGCGGCGTGGTGCTGGGCGGCTTCGACATGTGGACCAACGCGCTCGCCGGCCTGTCGCTGTTCGGCACGATGAGCCACGGCAAGGCCGACTATCAAGCGCTGAAGCCGCTGAGCGCGGTGACGCCGATCAGCTATCCCCGGCCCGACGGCAAGCTGTCGTTCGACAAGCCCTCCTCGATCTATCTCAGCGGCACCAACCACGAGGAGAACCAGCCGCCGCACCTCGTGCTGGCCGATCCGACGATCCCGATCCGCAAGAACCTGCCGACCTATGGCGCCCCCTCGCGGCTGTACTGCCCCGCCGGCGTCTATGAGGTCGCCTATGCCGACGAGGCGGCCAAGACCGAGCCGCGCTTCGTCATCAACGCGCAGAACTGCGTGCACTGCAAGACCTGCGACATCAAGGATCCCGCACAGAACATCACCTGGGTCCCGCCCGAAGGCGGCGGTGGACCGAACTATTCCGGCATGTAAGGCAGGGTCGGACGAACAAGCGACGGAGCGGACATGAAGGCCTTGCGCATCGACAAAACGGACCGCGGCACCCAGGCCGCGCTCGTCGACTTCGACGAGGCCTCGCTGATGGCGGGCGACGTCACCGTTCGCGTGTCGCATTCCACCGTGAACTACAAGGACGGCCTCGCCATCACCGGCAAGAGCCCGGTGGTGCGGGTGTCGCCGATGATCGGCGGCATCGACTTCGCCGGAACGGTGGAGTCCTCGCAGAACCCGGCCTATGCGCCGGGCGACGCCGTGGTGTGCAACGGCTGGGGCTTGGGGGAGACGCATTTCGGCGGCTATGCCGAGAAGGCCCGCGTCAAGGGCGACTGGCTGGTCAAGCTGCCCGATGGGTTGTCCGCCCATGACGCGATGGCGATCGGCACCGCCGGCTACACGGCTGCCCTGTCGGTGCTTGCCCTGGAGCGCCACGGCCTTACGCCGGCCGACGGCCCGGCGATCGTCACCGGCGCGGCCGGCGGCGTTGGAGCCTTCGCCCTGATGCTGCTCAAGGCTGCCGGCTGGCACTGCCTGGCCTCGACCGGACGTCCGGCCGAGGCCGATTACCTCCGAAACCTCGGCGCCGACGAGATCCTCGATCGAGCCGCACTGTCGGAGAAGGGCAAGCCGCTGGGCAAGGAGCGCTGGGCCGTCGGCGTCGATTCGGTCGGCTCGACCACGCTGGCCAACCTCGTCGCGCAGACCCGGCGCGGCGGCGCCGTCGCGGCATGCGGCCTCGCCGGCGGCATGGACCTGCCGGCCAGCGTGGCGCCGTTCATCCTGCGCGGCGTGGCGCTGCTCGGCATCGACAGCGTGTACTGCCCCAAGGCGGTGCGGGACCAGGCATGGGCGCGCCTCGCCCGCGACCTCGACCGCGACAAGCTCGCCACGGCAACGCGGACGATCCGCTTCGACGAGGTGATCGATGCCGCGCGCGCCATCATCGACGGCGCGATCCGCGGCCGGGTGGTGGTGACGATCCCCTAAGCGCCCGCAGCGGCAACTGGCACCGCCTCGATCACCACGAAGGCCATCGCGTTGGGGTGCTCGTCGGTGATCGCGAGGTGGATCAACGCCTCGTGGCCCGCCGGCAGCATCGCGGCGAGCCGCGCGGCGGCACCGCCGGTGAGATGGAAGGTCGGCTTGCCCGAGGGCAGGTTGACCACGCCCATGTCGCGCCAGCTGACGCCGCGGCTGATGCCGGTGCCGAGCGCCTTGGCGCAGGCCTCCTTGGCGGCGAAGCGCTT
>CALMGA010000245.1 GCA_937863205.1 uncultured Beijerinckiaceae bacterium
CCCAGGTGCAGCCGCCGCCGGTCTTCCACTGGTCGCCTTCCCAGGTCTTCAGCGAAGAGTCCTTGCCGATCGGCTTGCCGAACTGCGTGGTCTTCTCCGGGTCAACCATCAGCTGGTCATCCGGGCCTTCGGAATAGGCGCGCCACACCTTCTTGCCGGTGTTCTCGTCGTAGGCTGTCACGTGGCACTGCACGCCGAACTCGCCGCCGGAAATGCCGACGATGATCTTGCCGTTGACCGGCAGAACGGTGGCGGTGTTGGTTTCGCCCTTCTTGGGATCGCCGTTGGCGACCTTCCACAGCTCCTTGCCGGACTTGGCGTCGAGGGCGACGACGTTGGTGTCGGCCTGGTGCAGGAAGATCTTGCCGTTGTCATAGGCGAGGCCGCGGTTGACCGTGTCGCAGCACATCACCGGGATGACGTTGGGGTCCTGCTTGGGCGTGTACTTCCAAACGATCTTGCCGTCGTCGTTGAGGTTGAGGGCGTAGACGATGTTGGGGAAGGGTGTGTGAACGTACATCATGTCGCCGATGACGAGAGGCGAGCCTTCGTGACCGCGCAGCACGCCGGTGGAGAAGGTCCAGGCGACCTGGAGGTTCTTCACGTTGGACGCGTTGATCTGGTCGAGCTTGGAATAACGGGTATTGGCGTAATCGCCGGTCTGGATCGCCCAGTCGGCGGGGTCCTGCATCAGTTTCGCAACGGAAGGACCGGTCACGGACGCAGTGGTGTTGGCCGCATCATCCGCCATCACGGGCAGGGAATAGGCGAGCAGGCAGGCCGTGGCGGCAGCCAAGCCGATATTTTTCATATAGTTTCCTCCAAGACGCAGGGATGCATTCGTACCCGGGACGGAGTCGATGCATTTGCTGCAAATTTACGGGATTGAACGCGAGATCAAGGCTAGCTTCGGCGACCTATCGTTTGTTGCATCTCTGCCACAAGCAAGACCTTCGCGCTGTTTCCGTGGGCACCGAAGACGCGGGACACTACCAATCCGTTTTGTCGGCGCAAGCCGATTCTTAGACAAGGATAAGAAGTGCCGATCCCTCTTTCGGGAGAGAGCTTCCTATCGCCGCAACCCGTTCGAGATGCTCTCGCGGGCACGTAAGATATTGTTGCGGCTGCGACAAATCTTTTTAGGAAATTCTCCCGCGCCTTGTGTTCCGCTGGCCCAGAGCATCGGACCGAAAAGTGCGCAGCGGTTTTCGGACAAATTCGATGTGACACAACAGATCAGAGCATCGAGCCGGACCCGATCAAGGGTCCGATGCTCTAGGTCGGCATCCCGTCCCGTTGCGGCACGGCCAAGCCGGCGCGGGTCAGGTTTCGCCGCTCGGCTTCCACCCAGATCGCCGTCCGCGAACTCCGCGGCGTGTCGAGCACCACGGTTTCCAGCACGCGGGTCGGCCGGGGGCTCAGCAGCAGGATGCGGTCGCTGTATCGCAAGGCTTCGCGGAGATCGTGCGTGACCATCAGGACGCCGATGTTGCGGCGCTCAACAGCGGCGAACACGGCCGCGCGCAGATCTTCTGCGCTCCGCTCATCGAGCGACACGAAGGCTTCGTCGAGCACGAGCAGGACCGGCTCGACGGCGAGCGCCCGCGCCAGGGCGACGCGGCGCGCCATGCCGCCCGAAAGCTGCAGCGGCCGATGCCTTCGCCACGCATCGAGGCCGACCTCGACGAGCAGGTCGTCGAGGTCGGGCGCCGGCAGGTGCGGCGCGGCAAGGCGGATGTTCTGCTCCACCGTGCGCCAGGGCAGCAGGCGCGGGTCCTGAAACACCACGCCGAGCCGCAGCGATGCCGGCGGCGGCGTCACGCTGCCCTCGAAGGTCCGGTCGAGGCCCATGATGATGCGCAGAGCCGTGGTCTTGCCGCAGCCCGACGGCCCGACGAGGCAGGTGACGAGGCCGGACGCGAGGCGGAACCGCAAACCCGCGATCACCGGCAGCCGCCCGACCGCGTCCCCGCGCGCGCGGGTTCTCCAGCCGTGGGCCTTGCCCCCGTGGACCTTGGCCGCGATGTCGACATCAAGAAGCGGCGGAGCGCCAGCGTCGGGCATAGGTGTCGAGCGGTTGAAGGACGAGCACCTCGACCGCCAGCATGACGAGCGAGAAAGCGACGCTGTAGCCGATGATCTGCTTGACCTCGAACAGCCCGAAATAGGTGGAGATGGCGAAGCCGACGCCGCTCGACAGGCCAAAAAGCTCGATCACCAGCACGATCTTCCACACGATGCCGATGCCGGAGCGGGCGGCGGCGATCACGAAGGGCATGGCCTGCGGCAGGTAGAGGTGGCGGAAGCGGGCCCATGGACCGAAGCGGTAGATGGCGGCGACGTCGTCGAGGCCGGGATCAAAGGCGCGCACGCCGTCGCGGATGATGATGGTGTTGTTGGGAAACTTCGACAGCACCACGGCCAGGATGGCGGAAGCTTCGGTGGTCTTGAACCAGATGAAGCAAAGCACGCCGATCACCAGAACGGGGGTGTTCATCAAGACGAGCACCCAGGGCATGAACAGGCTGTCGGCGCCCGACACACGCCCGAACAGCAGGCCGAGCCCGCAGCCGATCACCATGGCGAGGCAGAACGAGGCGGTGGCGCGCCACAGCGTCATGCCGATGTTGAAGAGCATGTCGCCGTGGACGAGATCGGTGGCGATGAAGGCGGCGACCGACCAGGGCGTGGGCAGATACTGGGAGCGGGCGAGGGCGGCGACCAGGCCCCAGACGACGACGAAGCCGATGACGGAGGCCACGAAGCTCACGGCCTGGGGCACGGCCTGGAAACGCGCGGCTCGCAGGCGCAGGACCCGATCGTTCAGGGCTCGAGAGCGCAGCGATTGCAACGAATCAGCCGTAGACGGCCTGATCGACGTAGAGGCTTTCGGGAAGGCTCGTCGCATTGCCGACCAGGGCCGGTCCGCCGATCCTGGCGATCGCGGCGAAGAACGCGCTGGCATCCTTGATCTCGTCGGCGCGTCCCTTGTGGGGAATGCCGTCGATGAAGGCCCGCTTCAAAGCCTCAAACGTCGCGTCGTCCTTGGCCTGCATCAGGGGGCGCACGGCGTTCCAGGCGGCGGGATCGCTGGCAAGCAGCGTTTCCGCCTGCCGCACGGACTTGGCGAAGCCGGCGAGAACCGGCGGGGGCGCCTCGTCCCTGAACAGGAAGCCGACGAAGGCGATCTTGCCGTGGGCGCCGAGCTCGTCGGCGAGCTGCTCGACGCTGACGACCTGACGGTACCCCTTCGCGGCCAGGCGGGCGCAAGCGCTCCAGTACAGCAGGCCGCAGTCCAGCTCGCCGCTCTCGACCTTGGCGGCGAGAAGCGGCGGGGCGCCGAACACCGGCTTGGCGTCGCGCCCGAGGTCGAGACCATGCCTGCTCGCCGTCGCGCGCAGCACCAGCCAGCTCTTGTCGAGGGGCCCGCCGGCCACGCCGATGCTTCTGCCCCTGAGGTCGTCGAGGCTGCGGATCGGCGAGGACGCGGAAACCATCAGCGCCCCTTCCTTGGTGGAAAAGGGCAGGAAGCGGATCGCCTTGCCTTCCGTCCGCAGCCGGGCGGCGAACAGGAGGTCGTTGACGATGGCGTCCACCGAGCCGGACAGGAAGGCGACCCGCGCCGCATCGTTGGAAGCGAGCGGCACGTTGACGATCCGCACCCCGGCGGCCCTGTCGAGGCCGTGCTCGATGATGGTCTGCACCTCCCACTGCACCGTGCCGAAGGGCAGGGTGCCGACCTTGAACACCGGCAGATCTTCCGTTGGCGCGGCGAACGCAGGCGTCGCCAGCGCCGCCGCGCCGCCGAGCAGCAGCATGTCGAGAACGCGGCGACGCGACGGTTCGAAACGCGACAGCCCGTGGCGGCGCGGCTTCAGGCCCGATGAGGCCGGGCACGCGAACGCGGGGCAGGATGGCTTGGCGGCGAAGGTCGTCGGGTTGTGCTGCATTTGCGCCACCATACGCCAGTCCGGTACGGGCGGCAAAGTGCTGCATCATCGACCAACGGCGGGGCGCCGAGCTCGTCGGGTTTCCCGACCGTCGGACGTCCCGCGAGCCGAGCCGGCGCCCGCGGATCAACCTTAAACGCGCGCGCGTCTTGCGTCCGAGCCGGCTTTGCCCTCAAGAAGGGAAATGTCACGAACGCGCCGTCGAGCGATCAGGAAAGGCCGAGGAATGCGCTTGCAGGCCGTTGCCGCGGGTCTTCTGCTCGCCTCCCAGCCGGTCTGCCTGTTGGCGCAGGACATGGACAAATATCACGTGACCCCGCAGGAGAAGTCGGCCTGCACCACGGACGCCATCCGCTTCTGCATGCACACCTACCCCGACGAGGATCAGCTCCTCGCCTGCATGAAGCAGAACCGCGCCTCGCTCAGCGCGCCCTGCCGGACGGCCTTCGACGCGGGCGTCAAGCGCCGCCGTCTTTGACGCCGTCGAGTTCGGCATCTTCCGCTTTGCTGTCATCCGCCGTCCCGTCTTCCTCCACATCCGCCGGTGGCACGATGGTGAGGCGTCGCCGGGCGAGATCGACCGCAGTCACCACCTCCTTGCGGAAGGGAAACAGCAGGGTCTCGCCGCCGCCGACCGGGCGCACCTCCACGAGGTCGCCGCCGCCGTAGTTCGGCACGTCGGCGACCCGGCCCAGGACCTGGCCCTCGCCGTCCACCGCTTCCATGCCGAGGAGATCGGCGATGTAGAACTCGTCGTCGTCGGGCGGCGGCGGCAGCACGGCCCGCTCCACCGCCAGTTCGATCCCGGTCAGCGCCGCCGCCGCCGTGCGGTCGGCGACGCCGGCGACGCGGGCGATCAGCATGACGTCCCTGCCCGATTGCGCATGGGTCGGAAGAACCTGGACCGGACGCACGTGGGTCAGGGTGAAGCGCCGCCCGTCGCCGGCCAGCAGCGGCCCGTAGCCGGCGATGGCCAGGGGATCGCGCGTGAAGCTTTGCAGGCGGATCTCGCCGCGCACCCCGTGGGGAGCGCCGAAGCGCCCGAGTGGAACCACCCCCGTGCCGGAAGGACCGACGGGCGCGACGACCGGACCGGGCCGCGGCCCGGAGCCGCGGGCGGAGTCGCGTCGCGGGTGGCGCCTCAGGCGGCGACAGCCTTTTCGGCGGCGTCGGCGAGCCGCAGCGCGGC
>CALMGA010000246.1:0-4120 GCA_937863205.1 uncultured Beijerinckiaceae bacterium
CACGTAGCGCAGCAGCCAGCCGTAGTTCACGTCGCGCATGATGTGCTCGACCGAGTTAAAGGCCAGCGAGGCTTCGGGCGTGTAATGCATCGCCAGGATCACGCCGGTCAGGATCTGCGATCCCAGCATGAAGGCGAGAATGCCGCCGAAGGTCCAGAAATAGTTCAGGTTGCGCGGGTTGGGAAAGGCCACGAACGAGGAATGGACCAGCCCGAGAATCGGCAGCCGCGCTTCCAGCCACTTCGCGGCGGCGCTCTGCGGGACGTAGGTCGAGGGGGCGCTCATCTCTTGGTGTCTCGCTGTGGCGACCCCCGACGCAGCCGGCTTACGAAGGCGGCATCGATGGATTCAGCACGGTGAATCGCCGGCTGGACGAAGGGAAGTGCTTCGACGCCGACCTGCCGAATATGCCATTCCCACGCGGGCTTCGCAACACGGCGATCCGCTGAACCAGCGGACGCAAGCGCAAAGGTCGCATGGCGATGGACGGGCCGGGAAGGCTTGCTGGCTGCGCGCGAGCGCCTCGCCGAAGACCGAAAAAGGTGCGTCGAGTGTGCCGAACGGGCTCAGTAGCCGCCATATCCGTAGCCGGGAGCGCTGTAGACGCCGTAGCCGTAGGGACGGCGGTAGTAGCCGCCGTAGCCGTAGTACGGATTGTTGTAGCTGCTGGCGAGGGCACCGGCCGTCAGCGCGCCGGCTGCGACGCCGAGCCCGATGCCCAGGCCCCGTCCGCCGTCGCCCCGATGGTGGCCCCGCCGGTAGTGGCGCGCCGCAGCCGAGCCGGTGTCGGCCAGGGTGAGGCCGAGCGTCAGCGCTGCGAGGCCGGCTGCCGAGAGCGTCTTGAGCTTGGGCCGCGTGCTTTTGCCTGGCATGTGCATGTTCCTTTGAGGCAACAACAAGCGGTCGTGCGGAGAAGTTCGGACGCTTCGCTCGTCTGCGGCCAGCCTTGAGGACTTAGGACGATCACCCCCTCACATCCTCAGCCCGCTTCGCATCTGGTGCTCGCGCTGTATCAGCCCGACATCCCCCAGAACTGCGGCACCATGCTGCGGCTGTGCGCCTGCCTCGGCGTCGCGGCGGCCATCATCGAGCCCGCCGGATTTCCCGCCAGCGACCGTCATTTCCGCCGCGCCGGGCTCGACTACCTCGATGCGGTCGCCGTGACCCGCCACCGATCGTTCGCCGCCTTCGAAGCGTGGCGGCGCGCCGACGGGCGGCGGCTGGTGCTGTTGACGACCCATGCCGACCGGCACTACGGCCGGCTGAGCTATCGTCGCGACGACGTGCTGCTCGTCGGCCGCGAGTCGGCGGGCGTGCCCTCGATCGTACACGAGGCAGCCGACGAGCGGGTCGTCATTCCCATCGCGCCGCCGTTGCGCTCGCTCAACGTCGCCGTTGCCGCCGCCATGGTGCTCGGCGAGGCGCTGCGTCAAACCGAAGGGATCGCGGCGCAGCCGCCGTAGTGCCCCCGCACCGACGAACGCGTGCGATGACACGCCGGGTTGAAGCGCGATGACGTTTCGTTGATGCCTCGTCCTGTTCTAGAAACGGCCGGCCGCCGGCCGGGCCGGCAATGCTGGACCCTCGCCAATGACCGACTCCGACCACAAGCAGGCGGCCCGCCTTTGGTTCGAACGGCTGCAGGGCGAGATCCTGGCCGAACTGGAAGCGTTGGAGATCGACGCGCCAGGACCGTTCGCCCGCCTCGATCTTGAAGCCGGCCGGGCGGTGATGAAGCCGTGGCGGCGCACCAACCACGACGGGCACGACGGCGGTGGCGGCCGGATGGGCACGTTGAAGGGGCGCGTCTTCGAGAAGGCCGGCGTGCACTCCTCGACCGTCTACGGAACCTTTGCGCCGGAATTCGCCAAGCAAATCCCCGGTGCCGAGGCCGACCCGCGGTTCTGGGCCTCGGGCATCTCCCTCATCGCCCACCCTTGGAATCCCCACGTGCCGGCCGTGCACATGAACACGCGCTTCGTGGTGACGAGCAAGGCATGGTTCGGCGGCGGCGCCGACCTCACCCCCGTGCTCGACCGCCGCCGCACGGCCGAGGATCCCGATACCCGGCTGTTCCACCGTGCCCTGCGAGATGCCTGCGAGGCTCATGCCCCGCTCGCCGACTACCGACGCTATAAAGAGTGGTGCGACGACTACTTCCACCTCAAGCATCGCAACGAGCCGCGCGGCGTCGGCGGCATCTTCTACGATTACCTCGCTCCGGGGCCGACCGACGACGACTTCGAGGCGGCCTTTGCCTTCACGCGAGGGGTCGGCGAGGCCTTCAAGGCCGTCTACCCAGCCATCGTGCGTGACAACTACGCGACCCAGTGGAGCGAGGCCGACCGCGAGGAGCAGCTGGTCCGCCGCGGCCGTTACGTCGAGTTCAACCTGATCTACGACCGCGGCACCATCTTCGGTCTGAAGACCGGCGGCAACGTGGAGTCGATCCTGTCCTCGCTTCCGCCCTCGGTAAAGTGGCCGTGAGACTTTTCAGCCGCCGGTGACGCTCATGTGCCGCCCCACCGCGGGACGGTTCACCGCGCGGTCGATGATGAAGTCGTGCCCCTTCGGCTTGCGGGCGATGGCGGCGGTGATCGTGTCGTTGAGCAGAACATCGTCGGGCGACGCGCGCAGGGCCGCGCGAAGGTCGGCGGCATCATCCTGGCCGAGGCACATGTACAGCGTGCCGGTGCAGGTCACCCGGACCCGGTTGCACGACTCGCAGAAGTTGTGCGTCATCGGCGTGATGAAGCCGAGACGACCGCCGGTTTCCTCGACCTTGACGTATCGCGCGGGACCGCCGGTCTTGAAGGCGAGGTCGGTCAGCGTGTAGCGGCTCATCAGGTCGGCGCGCACCTGGGCGAGCGGAAGGTACTGGTCGATGCGGTTCTCGCCGATCTCGCCCATCGGCATCACCTCGATCAGGGTGAGGTCCATGCCGCGTCCGTGCGCCCATTCGATCAAGGACGGGATCTCGTGATCGTTGACGCCCTTGAGCGCCACGGCGTTGATCTTCACCGCCAGGCCGGCGTCCTGCGCGGCGTCGAGGCCCCTCATCACGGTTGCGAGATCCCCCCGTCTCGTGATGGCACGGAAACGGGCGGGATCGAGGCTGTCCATCGAGACGTTGATCCGGCGGACCCCCGCCGCAGCCAGCTCGCCGGCGAAGCGGTGAAGCTGCGACCCATTGGTCGTCAGCGTCACTTCCTGCAGCTTGCCGCTGGCCAGATGACGCGACAAGCCGCGCACCAGGCGCAGGAGGTCGCGGCGGACCAGCGGCTCACCGCCGGTCAGGCGGATCCTGCGGGTACCGCGGGCGATGAAGGCATGGCACAGCCGCTCCAGCTCCTCCAGCGACAGCAGGTCGCGCTTGGGCAGGAACTGCATGTCTTCGGCCATGCAATACACGCAACGGAAGTCACACCTGTCGGTGACCGACACGCGGATATAGCTGACATGGCGACCGAAGGGGTCGACCAGCGGTGCGCCGTCCGCCCCTGATGCAGGAGCTGGCGAACTAGCTGGCGAACCGGCGGCGAAGGCGTTTGCGGTGGGCATGACGCTCATATAGCGCTTCTGCGACCTGCGTTTGAGGGATGGGAAAAAGGAATGGCACAGGCAGATGCCCCTTGGCCAACGGAAATCAAGGTGATGGACAAGGGGCGCCGCCTCGCCGTCGCCTTCGACGACGGCCGGAGCTTCGATCTGGCGGCCGAGTTGCTGCGAGTCATGAGTCCCAGCGCCGAGGTGCAGGGCCACAGCCGCCGCGAGCGCAAGCTGCTCGGCGGCAAGCGCAACGTGGCGATCATCGGCGTCGATCCCATCGGCACCTATGCGGTCAGGCTGAGCTTCGACGACATGCACTCCACCGGCCTTTTCACCTGGACCTATCTCCATGAGCTGGGCGCGCAGGGGGCGGATCGCTGGAGCACCTACCTGCGCGAGCTGGAAGAGCGCGGCCTAAGTCGCGACCGCCCGGGCGAGGCTCCGGCCGGCAATCCTTAGAGCATCGGACCGAAAAGTGCGCAGCGGTTTTCGGATAAATCCGATGCGGCACAGCGACTTAGAGCATCGGACCGAAAAGTGCGCAGCGGTTTTCGGATAAATCCGATGCGGC
>CALMGA010000246.1:4220-6329 GCA_937863205.1 uncultured Beijerinckiaceae bacterium
ACAGCGACTTAGAGCGTCGGGCCGGATTCGGTTTAGGGTCCGGTGCTCTCGACCGGCGTCTCGGCCGCGAGAAGCTGCGATGCCCCTGATCGTCTTCGACGTCGACGGCACGCTGGTCGATAGCCAGCACGGCATTGTCGAGGCGCAGCGGCGCGCCTTTGCCGCCTTCGGCTTGCCGTTCCCGTCCCGCTCCCGCTCGCTGTCGGTGGTCGGCCTGTCGCTGACCGAAGCCTTCGCCGCCCTGGTCGGGGTCGATGGTCCGGTGGCAGGCCTCGCCAAGGCCTACAGGGACGCCTGGACGGATCTGCGCGCCGAGCCAAGCTTCACCGAGCCGCTCTACCCCGGCGTCGGCGACCTCCTGGTCGCTCTCGCCGCCCGTCCCGGCGTGGCGCTCGGCCTTGCCACCGGCAAGTCGCGCAAGGGGGTCGACAGGCTGATCGCCGCGCAAGGCTGGTCCGGCCTGTTCGCGACCGTGCAGACGGCCGACGAGCACCCGTCCAAACCGCATCCCTCGATGCTGCGCGCGGCGCTGGCGCAGACAACGATTGAGCCGCGCGATGCGACGATGATCGGCGACACCAGCTTCGACATGGCGATGGCGGTGGCGGCCGGGGTTCGCGCGCTTGGCGTGGGCTGGGGCTACCATTCAGCGGAAGCCCTGATCGACGGCGGGGCCGAGCGCGTGCTCGCCGATGTTCCCGCGCTTGCCTCGTTCCTGCCGACGTGAGCCGGCGAGTTGCCGCCAAAGCCCTTGCATCTCGCCGGCGGCGACCGACCTTCGCCCGATGAGCAAAGCCTGCCAGCGATGACCGAGCCCGTCGATCCATCCCCCGCAGCCCCAACCGATCCCATTGCGATGGCCCGGCGTGATCTGAAGAAGGCCTTGCCGCGCCGCTTCTACGCGCGGGCGACGTCGGGTCCGCTCGGCGATGGTTCGGCCTTCGGCGTGCTGCTGGATGGCAAGCCGGTGCGCACGCCGGCCAAAGCGCTGCTCTGCCTGCCGACGCCGGCCCTCGCCGAAGCGCTCGCGGCGGAATGGCAGAACCAGACAACCATCATCGAACCCGATGCCATGCCGCTCACCCGCCTCGCCAATTCCGCGATCGACGGGGTCGGCGCCGCGATGGAAACGACCGTCGTCGCCGTGGCGAAGTTCGCCGAAACCGATCTCGTTTGTTATCGCGCCGCCGATCCGCCAGCCCTGGCTCGCGAGCAGGCCGCCGCCTGGGATCCGGTGCTGGCCCTCGTCGGCGACCGGCTCCAGGCCCGCTTCATCTGCGTCGAGGGCGTGATGTATGCGGCGCAGCCCGAGGCTGCGCTCGTCGCCGTGCGCCGCGCCGTGGACGAGGTCGCGCGCGGGTCGGGCGGCGCCCTGCGGCTCGCGGCGCTGAGCGTGATGACCAGTCTCGCCGGATCGGTTCTGCTGGCCCTCGCGGTAAGTTGGGGTGCCCTCGACGTCGCCGAGGCCTGGACGGCCGCCCACGTCGACGAGGATTATCAGATGCGCCTGTGGGGGAGCGATGCGGAGGCCCTGCAGCGTCGCGAGCGGCGTTGGCGAGACATGGCGGCTGCCGCTTTGTGCATCGAGCTGTCCGGCACCGTCCCGCTGCGCCGATGAATGCCCCGGTCAAACTTGTTCTATCTTTTGTTAGGTATTGCTAGACGCCGGGGATGAAAATACTGGCTTTGTCGATTGTCGATTAGAAAACCATGCGAATCGACTTGGTTCGCCCTCCACAACTGGATCGCCGGCGCGCGCGGCTCGACGCAGGGGCGCCGCGGGGCTTGACACCAAAGAGTCGTTGCCGGAGCGAATACATTGTTTTCTCTCGGTGATTCGACATTCTCGCCGCCGCGGTGGCCCTTCACCGTCGCAGTACAGCGCTGGTATCGTCGCGATAAATAAGCCACACCTCCGCGAAAGCGAAAGCAATCGTACCGCTTTTTGGGTGAGTCGAAAGACAGTGGGGTTATAAGGACCGGAGACCCACTCGGAGCTTCCATGACAAAGATCCTGCTCAGCACGGCGGCTGCGACCGCGTTCGCGGCTTTCGCCACCACGGCCTTCGCGGCCGACCTGCCGTCGCGCCGCGCACCGCCCGTCTTCGT
>CALMGA010000247.1:0-522 GCA_937863205.1 uncultured Beijerinckiaceae bacterium
CGGGTACTCAGGTCGGATCCTGGCCAAGTAGAAATCGATTTGGTCCGTGAGTTCCGCCGGGAGTTCGAATTGGCACAGGACGTCATTCTTGACCACCGCAGCTTCCGTGGTGATGTTGAAGGTTGGTCCGCGGCGCGCGATGACGAGACATTGGCGCTCGACTGTTCTCAGGTTTTCTCCGGACTGAAGCTCCAAGCCGGCGATGTTGCCGCGGCGCAATGGACATGTCGCCAGGATGGCGAGGACGAGACCGTCCCTAAAGCGATTGCGAAGGCGGCGGTCGAGTCCTATGACGATACGGATCGGCGTCAACTCGACGGCCTCCCGCGCCTGCTTCATCATCTCCAGGCCGAGATCGAAGATCTCGTCCGCCAGCATCAGATCGGGCGCGGAACTTCCGCCGACTTCCTTTAGCGCCCAGAAAGCAGCGGTTTTCTTCAACTCCTCGAATGTACAGCGTGGCGTCAGGCGCACAAGTATCATTCGAATCTGAACAAGAAGGGTGGCGACGCTGTCGGCCTT
>CALMGA010000247.1:532-2595 GCA_937863205.1 uncultured Beijerinckiaceae bacterium
CGCATCTGCGAGAGCAGTTGGGTCCTCACGCTTCAGGAAACCCAACCATTGGCCGTAAGCTCGCGTGACCTGCGCCATCGTCGATTGGGCCAAGATCCGGCATAGGAAATAGTCCCCGTCAACATCCTCGCGATCGAGCGCGTCGCGGAACTCCGCCCCGGAACAGTTGGCGTAGTCATCAAGAGACGCTTGGTTGATCTGCTGAGTCCATGTATCGAATGCCGCCGCTTCCAGAGCTGCCCGACTATTCCGGCCAATCGCCCTTTCGTAGGCTGCGAAGGCGTCGCGGTCGCTGATCGGCCAGTCCGCCACAGCGAGTGTTTCTGTCGACCCCATGGAAGAACCTATCTATTTAACGACGTCTGTCGAGGTATGCGCGGAGATTTGTTCTGCAGAATGAATTCGGATAGTGGTACCAGCGGCGATGCTTCGCGATATCCGAAAGCTTGTCTCGCGCCTTCAAGGTTGGTCGGATCCTTGGCCAGGAATGCGTATTCGCTGAGAAACCGGAGGTCGGTCAGGCACACGTCAAGATCAGCGAAGTCGAGAACGGACGTTCTCAGCGTTGTGCTCAGCGCGGTTTCCGAGTTGAGGCGGCCCACTCGATTTGCGAACACGAAGCGTCCGCCTTCAGCCATCGATCCTCGCTCCCGCCGATAGCGACGAAGGCGATCGGCCGTCGACGCCGCGATCTCGTAAGAAAAATCCAACGTTTTGTCGGTTTCGGATCGACAGAGGATGAGCCTGCCGGTACTCCCGGCGGACGTCCCGATTTTGAGGTGCACGTCCCATCGCAGTCGTTGCCAGTGTCCAGGTTCGAGCGGAGCGGACCGCGATAGATCGATAAGGAGCCCGGCCTGCATGTAGCTCAGCTTGCAGGCTGCCGTGGGTCCCACCGCGGCATCGAACAAGAGCTGCGGAAGCGCGGCGAAGACCGGTCGCACGAGGGGGTCGAGCACATTCTCCAGAAACGTCCGGCGGTTGACGTGAAGGTCGAAGGACCGTCGTGGCAACGCCGCCAAGCGCTTGAAGCGGTCCTCAGAGGCTTGCTCGCCGATCCGGCAGAAGGTCCTGCCGATCAGGATGAGCACTCGGCAGTTCTCGGTCGCATCAAAGGTCGGGTCGCCGCCTTTGCGCAGGTGACCTGCGACGACTCTCGCAAAACCGGCCTCTGTGAGCAACGCGGAGACGGACGTAAGATCACTTCGACGTCCGCCCCCGCGTACGTAAGCCGTAGAACAGGCTTTGAGCCGCCGACGGTAGTGGTCGACCGTCGCAGGATTGACGCCGATCAGCCGTGTGGCTCCGGCAGGAGGCAGCATGGCCTCGAGATCGACTGGACATGTCGAAAAGGCGAGCGCCTTCTCGACGTCCTCCTCCAGGCTCGGCGGGAAGTACCGCCAAGGAAGGAGGCGATTGCGCTGACGTCCGTCAGGTGTGACGTTCTGCAGACCGAGGGCACCATCAGCACGGGCGAGTGCCGACCAGCTGTTCCGCAAGTTCCTGATAACCGCGTCGGCGAGGCAACGTTCTCGCGTCCAAGCAAGCGCGACCGCCCACTCTTCGAACCTCTCGTCTTTGATGTCGCTGGGGGCGAGATCACAGGCTGCCGCACAGGCGATGAAGAGCGGGAGGTGAGCCTTGCCGACGCTGTTCAGGTGAGGACCGATCGCCTCCTTCAAGGCGTTCCAACGGTCATCGGCCGGCGGAGCGCGTTTGGTTGACATAAGGGGGATGAGGCAGCTCATCCTGATCGCCAGCGACAGCCCGTGCCAGAGCACGGCGAAGTCCGACGCACTGCATGCAAGAGTCTCACGCACGAGGTCGTACCGCAAACGTGTGGGATCGAGTTCGATCATCGACGCGCCCACCCCCAACCGCCTTGCGACGGCGTCGATGACGACGACAGCGTTCTTACGGTAGGTGACGTTCCCGCGACTGGCTTGGCAGGCGTGCTGTACGTCGGCGAGGGTCGGGATCGCGTTTTCAACTGCCGGGCTAAACAGCATGGCGGCACGCCTTCCTGCGATGTTGGGTCGTGCTCAAGGCGGCGGGTTCGATGC
>CALMGA010000248.1 GCA_937863205.1 uncultured Beijerinckiaceae bacterium
GCGCCTGCGTGGTGCAGGAGATCATGGACGGCCATCGGCCGGCGGTGTGGCTGTCGGACCGCACCGTCGCCCAGCAGGGTCGCGCCGATCGCCAACAAACCTGCTTGGCCCACCTTGCCCGTGACGCCGCCTGCGCGGTTGAGGCCGGCGATGACCCGATCGCGCTGCGGCTCAAGCTGTGGCTCGGCCCTGGCGTTGGCCCGGCGCGTCACCGCCCTGGCGGCTTCCACCGTGCGCAGCCAACGCCGCAGGCTGGAGCACTTGCTGGACGACATCCTGGCCGCCCCGGTCCACTGCGACTTGGCCCGCGACATCCAGCGCCGGATGCGCCGAGCGCGCCCAGCTGCTGATCTTCACTTTCTTCCCCGGGCAGGTCGAGGCCACAAACAACGCCTGCGAGCGGGCGCTGCGCCCGGCGGTGATCCAGCGCAAGAACACCAACGGCACCCGCGCGACGTGGTCCGCCACCGGCGAGGCTGCGGTGCGCACCGTGGTCGCAACGGCACGCCTTGCCTCAGGCGCGGGTACCTTCAGCACCGTGCTTTGGAGTGCGCCCCTTTGAGTGGACGTTGTCAGGCCGCAGGTTTGACAGTGAGCTGGGCGTGTTGAGCCTCGAACAGGGCCGGGCTGAGATAGCCGAGCGCTGAGTGCAGGCGCCGTGTGTTGTAGGCTTCGTCGATGAAGCGGGGAAGATCGCTCGTGACGTCCTCCATGGTTTCGTAGTTCATCAGATGCACGGCCTCGACCTTGAGCGTTTTCATGAAGCTCTCCGCCTTGGCGTTGTCGTACGGGTTGCCGCGCCGGCTCATCGAGCCGACCAGGCCGTGGTCGGCAAGCATCTGGCGGTAGAAAGCGGATGCGTATTGCGAGCCACGGTCGGAGTGGGACACGCAACCTGCCGCGCCGTGGGGCCGGTCGACGTGAAGGACTCGTTTGCCCATTACGGTAATAGATCGGAAGATAGCATCATTGTCGGAGTCTTCCGCAGGGATGGCGAGGCAATCGGCGGATTCTTCTTCCAGCGCATCGGTGCGAAGATCCCGGAAAGCGTCGTTGTTGATGGCGACTGATGCTCTCCCGAGAGAACATCGCGCCGGATTTGCCCGCCTTTCGCCAGCACCGTACACCGCTGTCCGAAGGAGATCGCCATGACCTCGGCTACCGCGCAAGGCTTGTCCCTTGGCCTCGTCCACCGCCCGCGTCGCAACCGGCGCACGGATTGGCAGCGCCGCCTCGTGCGCGAGAACGTGGTCACCGCCGACGACCTGATCTGGCCGCTGTTCCTCGTCGAGGGCGAGCGGCAGCGCGTTTCCGTGCCCTCGATGCCGGGCGTGGAGCGCCTGTCGGTGGACGAGGCCGTGCGCGCGGCCGTCGCGGCGGCCGAGGCCGGCATTCCCGCCCTGTGCTTCTTTCCCATGACCGATCCCGCAGCCAAGGACCCGCGCGGCTCCGAGGCGGTGAATCCCGGCAACCTCGTGTGCCGCGCGCTGAAGGCGATCAAGGCGGAGGTGCCGCACATCGGCCTGATGACCGATGCCGCGCTCGACCCCTACACGTCGCACGGCCACGACGGCGTGATGTCGGGCGACACGATCGTCAACGACGAAACCGTGCATCTCCTGTGCGCGCAATCGCTCAATCAGGCGCGCGCCGGCGCGGACATCATCGCCCCCTCCGACATGATGGACGGGCGGGTGGGCGCGATCCGCGGCGCGCTCGACGCGGAAGGTTACGAGGACGTGCAGATCATGTCCTACGCGGCGAAATACGCGTCCGCCTTCTACGGCCCGTTCCGCGACGCGATCGGCACGAAGGCGGTGCTCGTGGGCGACAAGCGCACCTACCAGATGGACCCGGCCAACTCCGACGAGGCGCTACGCGAGGTCGCCGCCGACATCGAGGAGGGGGCGGACATGGTGATGGTGAAACCCGGCCTGCCCTACCTCGACATCATCCGCCGGGTCCGCGACACCTTTGAAGTGCCGACCTTCGCCTACCAGGTGTCGGGCGAGTACGCGATGATCGAGGCCGCCGCCCGCAACGGCTGGATCGACGGCGAGCGGGCGATGATGGAAAGCCTGGTGGCGTTCAAGCGGGCGGGCTGCGACGGCGTGCTGACCTATTACGCGCTGCGGGTCGCCGAGCGGCTGAAGCGCGGGGCTTGAACGCCGGCGGTCGCCGGAGGCGTCGCGACCGCGCCGCCCGGAACCTGGGATGATCGCTTCGGAGGGCCGCTGCGCGGCAGCTTGGCCAACTCGGCCGTGTGACAGCGTTCGGCCTTCGTTCCAGCCTTGCGTCGGCGATGTGAGGCGACGATGGCGGACGGAAGGCTGGAGAACGGGCTGGAAGACATCGGTTTGGACGCGGCCGGCCCCAAACTCGACAACGTCCCCTCACGCGGCGGGCACGCAAGGGATGGGTGCCGGTCGGGCGGGAGATCCTTGGGCGCGAGCTTTTGACAAATGCCTTCTTCATCGGTGGCGGTCTCGTCAAGCGCCTCGATGCGGTGTGCCGGGCCATGAACGAGGGCAATTCGCGACCTCAAGCGCTCCGCGCAGCGCCCCCTGCGCAAGGCCAGCCCCGATGATCCCAAGCGTGGGGGTTGGCCGGGCGGCAAAGGCAGATCGTGACCGCCCGCCTCACGCCGGTTCCCGCCAGCTCAGCACGCGGTCACTGGGGAAGTCGTAAAGCCGGCCCGTCTCGCGCCAGCCGGGCGAACACAGCTCGACGAGCTTGGGGGCAAGGTCCTCGGGCGTGCGCAGCGTTGCCGGATTCTCGCCCGGCATCGCCTGGGCGCGCATGCGGGTGCGCAGCGGGCCGGGGTTGACCGCCATCACCCGCACGTTCGACACGTTGCACGTTTCGGCGGCATAGGTGCGCACCAGCGTGTCGACGGCACCCTTGGTGATAGCGTAGGGGCCCCAGAACGCCCGCAAGGCGGCGCGGTGCGCCGCGCCGGACGTCAACATCACCACGCGACCGGCCTCGGCGGCGCGCAGCAGGGGGTCAAGGACGCGCAGCAGGCGGAGGTTGGCGGTGACGTTGGTGGCGACGATCCTGTCCCACTGCTTGGGTTCGAGCTGCGCCAGCGGCGTCAGCGGCCCGAGCATGCCGGCATTGCCGAGGAAGGCGTCGAGCCGGTGCCAGCGCGCGGCGAGCACCTGGCCGAGCCGATCAAGGGCGGGCAGGTCGGTGAGGTCACAGGGCACCAGCGTCGCCGCCGAGCCGACGGCCTTGATCGCATCGTCCAGTTCCTCCAGCGCGCCCTGCGTGCGGGACAGCGCGACGACGTGCGCCCCGGCCTCGGCCAGGGCAACGGCCGCGGCGCGGCCGATGCCGCGCGAGGCGCCGGTGACCAGGACGACGCGGCCGGCGAGGGGCTTGGAACTATCGGTTGTCATGGCGATCCCGCACGGAGCGCTCATCTAGCGCATGGCGGCGTCCGCGTCATGCCGAGCCGCGCGCAAGAGAACGGACGATCGTCGCGCCCGGCGTCGGGGACCGCTACCCCGCCTCCGCCAGCAGCGACAGCTGGCTGCGGTGTTCGCCCACGACATCGGTGAGGTTGGTTGGATAATCGCCGGTGAAACAATGATCGGTGAACTGCGGACGGTAGGGATCGCGGCGGCTCTCGCCCATCGCCCGGTAGACGCCTTCCACCGACAGGAAGCCGAGCGTGTCGCAGCCGATGTAGTCGCGCATCTCGTCGAGCGAGTGCGTGGCCGCCAGCAGCTTCTCGCGTTCGGGCGTGTCGATCCCGTAATAGTCGGGATAGCGGATCGGCGGCGAGGAGATGCGGAAGTGCACCTCGCGGGCGCCGGCCTCGCGCATCATGCGCACGATCTTCAGCGACGTCGTCCCGCGCACGATCGAGTCATCGAGCAGGACGATGCGCTTGCCCGTCACCGCCGCGCGGTTGGCGCTGTGCTTCATGCGCACGCCGGTTTCACGCGTCGACTGGGTCGGCTGGATGAAGGTGCGCCCGACATAGTGGTTGCGGATGATGCCAAGCTCGAAAGGCAGGCCGGACGCCTGCGAATAGCCGATCGCCGCCGGCACGCCGCTGTCGGGCACGGGGATCACGACATCGGCGTCGATCGGCATCTCGCGGGCGAGTTCGGCGCCCATGTTCTTGCGGACCTCGTAGACCGAGCGGCCGTGGACCACCGAGTCGGGGCGGGCGAAGTAGATGTATTCGAAGATGCAGGGGCGCGCCGGCACGCGGGCGAAGGGGCGCAGGCTTTCCACTCCCTGCTCGGTGATCACCACGATCTCGCCGTTCTCGATGTCGCGGACGAAGCGGGCGCCGATGATGTCGAGGGCGCAGGACTCGGAGGCGAGCATGTAACGCCCGTCGAGTTCGCCCAGCACCAGCGGCCGGATGCCGAGCGGATCGCGGGCGCCGATCAAAGCCTTGTTCGACAGGCTGACGAGGGCGTAGGCGCCTTCCAGCTGAAACAGGGCCTCGATGAAGCGCTCGATGACGCGGGCCTTGCGGCTGCGCGCCACCAGGTGGAGGATCACCTCGGTGTCGGAGGTCGACTGGTAGATGGCGCCTTGGCGAATCAGTTCGCGACGCAGGCTCAGGCCGTTGGTCAGATTGCCGTTGTGGGCGACGGCGATGCCGCCCGTATCGAGCTCGGCGAACAAGGGCTGCACGTTACGCAGGATCGTCTCGCCGGTGGTGGAATAGCGGACGTGCCCGACGGCGGCCGTCCCCGGCAGCCGGGCGATGGTGGAAGCCTTGGAGAAGTGATCGCCGACGAGGCCGAGACGGCGCTCCGAATTGAAACGGTGACCGTCGAAGGCGACGATGCCGGCCGCCTCCTGCCCGCGATGCTGCAGCGCATGCAGGCCAAGCGCAGTGATGGCGGCAGCATCGGGGTGGCCGAAGATGCCGAACACCCCGCACTCTTCGCGCAACCGATCGGCATCGAGCGGATCGGGCTCGGGTTGGTGGGCGGTGGATTCGAGCATTCAGCTTTTCCTTGCGGCAGCCGACGCAGACAGGCGGTCAGGTCCCGAACGCTTCCGACCGAAGGTTTCCACAAGGTCGAGCGCAGGTACCGTCCGGCGTAGATAACCCCAACCGCGGGGAATACCAGCGCAACATTTGTGCGCGCGTCGCGTCACGGCTGTTTTCCCCCGGCGTTTCGCGCCGGCGGCAGCGGCGCGGGCGAGTTCTGCTCCGCGTCGGCCTTTTCATTGGGCGTGTCGGTCTCGGCCGGCGGCTCGTCGGCCGGTGTCGTCGCCTTGGGCTTCATGATCTTGTTCAGGAGGTCGTGCGGCAGCATCGCCTGCATGTCGTCGCCGACGTTCTGCAGCAGCGGGCGCATGCGCGCGTTCTTCACCCATTCCGGCTGCTTGTCTGCGGGATCCAGCATGGTGAAGAACAAGAACGCCACGACGCAGAGCAGGAAGCCGCGTGCGGCGCCAAACAGGAAGCCCAGCGATCGGTCGAGGGCCCCGACCTTGGAATCGAGCACGGCGTCCGACAGGTTGACGGTGATGATCGTGACCAGGATCAGCGCCACGAAGAAGATGGCCGTCGCCGATGCGATCGAAGCCCAGGGCTCCTTGTTCAGGTAGGGTTTCATATAGGGCAGCAGGTAGGGATAGAAGTACACGGCCGCCGCCGCCGCCGCGATCCAGGCGGCGATGGCCAGCACTTCGCGGGTGAAGCCGCGCAGCATGGCCAGCAGGGCTGAAACAAGCACGACCGCGAGAAGGCCGAGATCGAGATAGGAGGGCATGACCCCGGACCTTAGGCTGATCGCGCGGCGGAGCGCGACAACGGCGACTTGAGCGACTTGACCCGCAGGCACACTGCGGCTTCATCGTGACAAGCTCCTTATAGCCGGGCTGCCGGCGTCCGTCACGCACGGCGCCGGCCCATGGATGGCGGCTCCGCCGAGGCGGGCATCCCGGCCACACCGCCGGGGGCCCTCGCCGGGACGCTTGATGAGACGCTTGCCGATGCCGCCGGGCGCGCAGCCTCCTGCGAGGCGAGGCGGGCGACGAGCGACCCGACGTGCTCGCAGCCCGCGACCTCGATGAGCGCAGCGGCAGGATCGCCGACGACGGTCTCGGCGGCGGGCCGCGACAGGATCGGCGCGACGGCGGACCGGAAGCCCAGCTTCGCCGCCTCCTTGAGGCGGGCCGCCGCGTGGGCGACCGGACGGACGGCGCCGGCCAGTCCGACCGCGCCGCAGTATACGGCCTCGGCCGGCCGC
>CALMGA010000249.1 GCA_937863205.1 uncultured Beijerinckiaceae bacterium
GCTCGCCGTGATCATGCGCTTCGGCGCCCATTCCTTCGGCGTGCTCGTCGACAGCGTCGCCGACGTCCAGGAGATCGTGGTCAAGCCGCTCGGCGCCTCGCTCGCCCATCTTTACGTCTTTTCCGGCCATACCATCCTGGGCGACGGGTCGGTGGTGCTGATCCTCGATCCCGTCGGGCTGGCCCGAACGCTGGGGTTGAGCCAGGCGCTGGAACTGGGCATCCAGCACATCGCCGAACGCTTCATTCCGCCGCGCGAAAAGACCCGGCTGGTTCTGTTCAAGGCCGGCGAGGGCGCCTTCAAGGTGGTGCCGCTGTCGCTGATCTCGCGCATCGAATCGGCGGCGTCGGGCGCCATCGCCATCTCCGACGGCCGCCTGATGATGCAGCACCGCGGCTTCCTGATGCCGCTGCTGCCCATCGACGGCTCCCCCATCCGCGACGAAGTGCGCGAGCGCCCCGTCCTCGTGCTGGGCATCGGCGGCGAAAGCGTCGGCCTCGTGGTCGATGAGATCATCGACATCGTGGAGGACTTTCTCGACATCGAGATCGCCAGCGCCACGCCCGGCATCATCGGCTCGGCCCGCATCGCCGAGATAGTGGTGGAGATCATCGACATCTCGCATTTCGTCAGGATCGCCCGCCCCGACGCTCTCGCGCGCGGCGTGGTCAACCGCTTCTCCGTGCTGCTCGTCGACGACCGGCTGTTCTTTCGCGACATGCTCGCCCCGATCCTCACCGCGGCGGGGTACCGCGTCACCACCGCGAGCTCGGGGCGCGACGCCCTTTTCCTTCTCTCCAAGGGCGCGCTGTTCCACGCCGTCGTCACCGATACCGACATGCCGGACATGGACGGCTACACGCTCGCCCGCGAGATCCGCCGCAATCCGCGCAACGGCGCATTGCCGGTGATCGCGCTCGCCGCCAACGCCGCGCCCATCATCAGCGAGGCGGCGGCCGCCAGCGGCATGTGCGGCGTCGTCGGCAAGTTCGACCGGGCCGGCCTGCTGACGCTCCTGCGCGCCAAGCTCGACTCCCAGTCCCTGGGGACGCACGCGCTCGAAGAGCGGATCATCAGGGAGTTCGCGGCATGAGCATGCAGCTCGCCCACTCTCCAGCCGCGCCGGGGCCGGCGCTCGAACTGCGCTGCTTCACCATCATCTCGGACGGCCGCGCGTTCGGCTTGCCGGTCGAGAACATCCAGACCGTCTTTGAGATCGTATCGGTGACGCCCGTGCCGCTGGCGCCTGCCGCGGTGCTGGGCCTCGTCAACCTGCGCGGCAAGATCGTCACCGCCGTCAGCCTGCGCCGGCGCCTCAAGGGCAGCGGACGGGCCGAACCCTCGCACCTCGCGGTCGGCCTGGACTACCGCGGCGAAAGCTTCGCCCTGGTCGTCGACGAGGTCGGCGACGTGATCTCGCTCGATGGCAGCGCGCAGATCGACAATCCGCCCCACCTGGGATCGGAAGGCGCCAAGATCATCGCCGTTTACCGGCTTCCCGATGCGATCCTGCCCATTCTGGATCTCGATTGGGTCTTCGCCTTCGGCGAGAAATGACTCATCGCGCCGGTTTCGCGAACCGGTGCGATGCGTTCGTCGGCAACGGAAAAGGTTGGGTCATGGTGTGGGAGCCCGCGGCGCCGGACGGGACGGCGGAGCCGGTTCGACGCCGGCGAACGGTGGCGTCGTCCCCTGCGGGATGCGCGTGCAATGCGAGCGGGGAATTTCGGCCGTGAAGCAGGTCCTCATCGTTGACGACTCCAGGGTCATCCGCAAGGTCGCGCTGCGCATCGTGCAGGCGCTCGGCTTCGCCGGCCGCGAGGCGGAGAACGGGCTCGACGCCCTGACCGACTGCAAGCGGGGCATGCCGGATGCCGTTCTGCTGGATTGGAACATGCCGGTGATGGACGGGCTGTGCTTCCTGATCGAGCTGCGCAAGCTTCCCGGCGGCCGCCATCCCAAGGTCGTCTTCTGCACGACGGAAAACGAGATCCCCCAGATCACCCGCGCCCTGTCGGCCGGGGCCGACGAATACATCATGAAGCCGTTCGATCGGGACATCGTCGCCTCGAAGTTCGAAGAAGTCGGGCTGTTTGCGCCATGATACCATCGGGACCGCGCGCGCAGGTCCGGAATGGGGCGCCGTCGCCGATGTCTTCTCCATCGGGACGATTGGGTGGGGATGCCGCCATTCTTCTTGCCGAGACCAGGCCCGTGCTGCCGCCGGGGCTGCTCGTCGTCGGGGCCTCGACGGGCGGCCCGCAGGCCCTGGTCGCGCTGCTGTCGCGGCTTGCACCGGTCCTGTCCTCCATTCCGGTCTGCGTCACCCTGCACATGCCGCGCGAACTGATGCCGGTGGTCGCCGCCCATGTGGCCTGGCGCTGCCGCATCGAAACGAGCGTTGTGGACGAGCCCTGCCGCCTGCGCAGTGGCCGGGTGCATTTCACCCCCGGCGACAGGCACCTCGCCTTTGAGCGCGGGGAGGACGGAATCGCCATCTCATCGCTGCCGGTGACGACGCGCGCCCATTGCAGGTCGGCCATCGATGCCATGTTCACCGGCGCGGCCCAAAGCTTCGGCTCTCGCACGGTTGGTGTCGTCCTGTCGGGAATGGGCGAGGACGGCCTGACGGGAGCCCGCGCGATCGCGGCCGGCGGCGGCGTGATCCTTGTCCAGGATCGCATCACTTCGGCCGTGTGGGGCATGCCCGGCGCCGTTGCCAAGGCCGGACTGGCGTCCTCGATCCTGCCGCCGCCCGCGATCGCCAACGAGGTGATAAGGCGCCTGGGCGGCGGGCCGAAGGACGGTGGACTTGTGCCGGGAGCGCAACGGTGAACGACAGTTTCGCGCAGATCAAGCGCGTCCTGCGCGACATCTCCGGCATCGCGATCGAGGACGAAAAGCGCTACTTCATCGAGGATCGGCTGAAGCCGGTTCTGCGCACTGCGGGGCTGTCGGGGCTGCCCGAACTCGCCCGCGCGCTGCAACTCGACCGTTATTCCGATCTGGCCCGGATCGTGGCCGAAACGCTGACGATCAACGAAACCTCGTTCTTCCGCGACCGCCTGCTGTTCGCCGCGCTCGGCGAGCGCCTGCTTCCGCAGTTGTTCGCCGTTCGCGCGCCCACGCATCGCCTGCGGATTTGGTGCGCCGGTTGCTCGACCGGCCAGGAGCCCTATTCGGTCGCCATGGTGATCGACGAGGCTCTGCGGCAGCGCCCGGGGTGGCGGGTCGAGATCGTGGCGACCGACTTGTCCCGCCCGGTGATCGAGCAGGCGCAGCGCGGCGTCTACAGCCAGTTCGAAGTGCAGCGGGGACTGCCGGTGGCCCTGCTTCTGCGCCACTTCGACCGGCGCGACGGCGTTTGGCAGGTCAGCGAAGCGCTCAGGTCCAAGGTCACGTTCAGGACGCAGAACCTGATGTCAATCCCCTACGATACGGGTCCCTTTGACATCGTGTTCTGCCGCAACGTGCTGTTTTATCTCGATGCCGACAAGAAGCGGCAGGTGCTCAGGCGCTTATCCGGCGTGCTGGCCGACGACGGACTGCTGGTTCTGGGCGGTGCCGAGCGCATCGGCGACATGTGCCCACCGTTGCAGGCCGACACGGCGACGCCGTTCGTCTTCGTGCACGCCCGCGCCGCATCGGCTGGCGGGCGCTGCTTCGCGCAGACTGCCTGACTCGGAGCATCCCCCAACGCCGACCTCGGGCGGATATCCTCCTTCGCGAAGCGGGTGGGGACAGCGCGAAGCGTGGTGCACGACCTGCCGCCGCTCTGACCCAGACGCACAGGTTTGGCAGTCGGCTTCGACGACGCAGGGGAGGCGGTGGCGGAAATTCGATGCAGCACGACAAGTCGGCGCATCGGATCGGGTCCGATGGGGGATCGACGCCCCATCCGGGTGCCCGCTATGCGGCGCGCGAGCATCGCACCGAAACGTCTGCGGTGGGGTCG
>CALMGA010000250.1 GCA_937863205.1 uncultured Beijerinckiaceae bacterium
CTGACGCGTCAGCGGAGATCGATCAGCAAACATCATCGAGAATGAGTCAGACCCAGTATTGCAGGCTGATTGACAACCACGCGCTACCAACAATCCTGGCTGACAATCAATCCTCTTTCAGCGGCCTGCTAGTGCAGACGGACGCCCAGCTGGATGTCAGCCGTGCCATGGGCGAACGGTTGATGGGCGACAGGCGCCATGCGGTTGCCTTTTGTTTCCGGCGTCGAACGACGATCGCGCGAAGAGGATGCATGCCGTCCGACGATCGAGCGCGGCCCGCGCCGGCTCCGCAGCGACGACCGGACGGTTCGCGACCGTCGGGCCGCTTGCCCCTTGTCAGCCGACCTCGCCGCCCAAACTTTGGCGGCGATCTCACTTTCCGGAGCCCCAGCCCATGGCCACACCGCTGCGCTACGACCCGTCCTTCGAGCATGTCGCCGATGACGAAGCGGAGACGATCCAGGGCATCGTTGATACCATGCGCGCGATCACGACCAAGACCCTGGACGACTCCGGCCACGCCAACCGTTCCGTCCATGCCAAGGCGCATGCGCTGCTGGTGGGCGAGATGAGCGTGCGCGACGACCTGCCGGCCGACTATGCGCAGGGCCTCTTCGCCAAGCCCGGCACCTATCCGGTGGTGCTGCGCCTGTCGACCAACCCCGGCGACATCCTCGACGATCGCATCTCCGTGCCGCGCGGCTGCGCCCTCAAGGTCATTGGCGTCGCAGGCGAGCGCCTGCCGGGGTCGGAAAGCATGAGCGTGCAGGACTTCGTGATGATCGATGCGCCGATCTTCACCGCGCCCGATGCCAAGGCGTTCCTCAAGTCGCTAAAGCTGCTCGCCGCCACCACCGACCGCGGCGAGGGACTGAAGCGGGCGGCGTCCTTCATCCTGCGCAACATTGAGAAGGTGGTCGAGGCGTTCGGCGGCGAAAGCGGCACCGCGATCTCGATGGGCGGGCATCCCATGACCAACCCCGCCGGCGCGACCTACCACACCCAGGTCCCGCTCAAGCATGGCCCCTACGTCGCCAAGGTGTCGCTGGCGCCGGCCTCCGCCAACCTGAAAACCCTGGCGGACGCGCCCGTTGACCTTGCGGGCAAGCCGGACGGCCTGCGCGAAGAACTGCTGGAGCTGTTCAGCCGGGAGGGCGGCGAGTGGGACCTGCGGGTGCAGCTCTGCACCAATCGCGACACCATGCCGGTGGAAGACGCCACCGTGCAATGGCCGGAGGAGGAGAGCCCGCACGTCGCGGTGGCCCGCGTCCGCGTCGCGCCGCAGCCGAGCTGGGACGAGCGCCGCCATCTCAGGCTTGACGAGGGGCTGGCCTTCAGCCCATGGCACGGGATCGAGGCGCATCGTCCGCTCGGCTCGGTGATGCGCGCGCGCAAGCCGGCCTACGAGATGTCGTCGGGCGTCCGCGCCGAAGCCAACGGCTGCCCGATCCACCAGCCCCGCACCGCCGCAGACCTCGCGGTGTAGGGCAAGCCTCATGCGGGGGCATCGCGCCGGCTGACGGTTGGTACGAACGGTCGAGGGACGATCCGTCATCGCAACGGTCGATCCGTCGGCTGGGGAATATATGGCACCGGACCGTACCGGGACCGGTTTCCTCGATGGTGGTTCACGCCGCCATTGTAGGAGGACCAGCGTGAAGCAGCATTTCATCGGAATCGCTTTCGCCATCGGCGTCGGCTGTTCGCCAGCCATCGCGGACAGTCCCTCGCTGCCCGACGCGGCCTTCGTCAGGAAGGCGTCGGTCGGCGACATCTTCGAGCAGGAGGAGGCCAAGCTCGCCCTCACCTGCGCGACCGACCCGCGGCTGAAGGATTTCGCTTAAGGCATGATCAGCCAGCACGCCGATGCGCAGAACAAGCTCGCAGCCGCCGCGACCAAGGCCGACGACAAACTCGAAACGGCGCTCGACGCGTCCCAGCAAGCCATGCTGCACAACCTGATGGGTTTCCAGGACGCCGACTTCGACAAGATCTACTTGGCCGATCAGTTGCAGTCCCACGCCGTGACCGTGTCCCTGCTGTCGGACTACGTGCAGAACGGTGGCAACAGCAACCTGCGCTCGTGGGCGAAGACGGCGCTGCCCATTGTCAAGGGGCACCTCGCCGCGATCGACGGGCTTTGAGCCTCGCCTTCACCATCCCACTCCCGAGGACTTGCATGACCTTCAGCCGCTTCACCCCGGCGCTCGCCACCATTCTCCTGTCCGTCTCCGCCGCGATCCCGTCGGCCTGGGCCCAGGAGGCTCGACAAAACAACGCGCAGCCGACCACCGGCGACACGCTGAGAAGCACCTATGAACAGGTGACCGGCAATCCGCTCGGCGGCGCCGACACCGACATGCGCCACGTCGTTACCGCGCTCGGCTCGCTCGCCTCGCTTGGGCCGAAGCTGTTGCCGAAGCTCGACGCGCCCGAAGCGCGACGGCAGCCGAGCGCGGCCGATGCCGCTATGGAGATGCTGCGCGAGCAGGGCAAAAGCACGCTGCCCGATCCAAGCGAGACGACGAAGAACATCCTCGTCGACGGCGCGCAGGGCAAGATCGCCGCCACCGTCTACAAGCCGGAGAACGCTGCGGGCACGCTGGCGGTCATCGTGTATTACCACGGCGGCGGCTTCGTCATTGCCAACACCACCACCTATGCCGCGAGCTGCATCGAACTGGCGAAGGGCGTCGGCGCGGTCGTCGTCGAAGTCGAGTACTCAAAGCTCCGGAGAACAAGTTTCCGGCCTCGCACGACGATGCGGTGGCCGCCTACAGGTGGGTGACGCAGAACGCCGCCAGTCTCGGCAGCGATCCCAAGAAGATCGCGCTGGCCGGCGAGAGCGCGGGCGTCAATCTGACGGTGAACGTCGCCATCGCCGCGCGCGACCAGGGCGTGCCCAGGCCGGTGCACGAACTGATCGTCTATCCGATGGCCGGCACGGACCTCGACATGGCCTCCTAGAGGCGACCGATAGCAGCAGCGTGGCGCCGCTGAACAAGGCGATGATGGCGTGGTTCTACGGCAAGCTGACGCGCTCGCCGGCCGAGATGAACGATCCTCGCCTCGACATCGTCGGCCATGCCGACCTGCACGACCTGCCGCCGGCGACTGTCATCACCGATGAGATCGACCCGCTGCACGACGAGGGGTGGCTCTGGCGCGCAAGCTGCAGGATGCCGGCGTCAAGGTCGACGCGCACGACTAAATGAGCGTGACGCACGAATTCTTCGGCATGGGTCAGGTCGTGGAAAGCGCGGGAGGCCGAGGACGTCGCGATCCGCAACCTCAAGCAGGCCTTCGGTTCGTCAAGCTGAACGGGGCAGGTTGAACGGGACATGCCGGAGGCGGTCGCGGCGCGTCGATCGCGCCTCCGAGCTGGTTCGCCCATGAGAAACCATGCAAGTCAGGGATCCTGCATATGACGATCATCGACAGGGTCCTCGGCGGCGCCAAGGCGTCCCCGCGCGCGGCGACGCGCGTCGCGACTGAATGGCTCGACGTGGAGCTGTTCGACGAGGGGCCGCGCGGCGCGCCAGTCGTCCTGCTGCTCCACGGCTGGCCGGACGATCCCTTGACCTGGGCGGCGGTGATCCCGACGCTGAACGCCGCCGGCCTGCGCACCGTCACGCCCACCCTGCGCGGTTTCGGCGGCACGCGTTTCCGCGACGGGGCAACGCCCCGCACGGGGAATTCAGGCATCCGCGCGCAGGACGCCGTCGACGTGATGGACGCGCTCGGGATCGACCGCTTCTTCGTTGCGGGTCACGACTGGGGATCCAACGCGGCGGAAGCGCTCGCGGTTGGCTGGCCTCAGCGGGTGCCGGGGATTGCGATGCTGTCGACCCCCTCGCGCCTGGGCGGTGCGCCCACCCCGCCGTTCCCGCAACGCCAGCGGCAGTGGTACCACTGGTTCCAGGCGACGACGCGCGGGACGAAGGCGGTGCGCGACGACCCCAAAGGATTCGCGCGCATCATGTGGGACAACTGGAATCCCGCCGGCTGGTACGACGCGGCCACGTTCGACGCCGTCGCGCGGGCGTAGGAGAACCCGGATTGGGTCGACGTGACGATCCACTCCTACCGCGCCCGCCGGGACGAGGCGGCGCCGGACCCGCGGTTGGCGGCGCTGGAAGCGAAAATCATCGCAACGAAGCAGGTCGCCACGCCGACGCTCTACATCAGCGGCGCTGTGGATGGCGTGAAACCGCCCGAAGCCGCCAAGGGCGTGCCGGCCAAGTTCTCAGGCCCTTTCCAGGCGATGCTGCTCGACGGCGTCGGGCATTTCCCGACCCGGGAAGCGCGCGACGTCGTCGCGGCGGCCTTGATCCGGCATTTCGGCGACATGCACCCGGATTGATCCGGCGGCCGTCAAATTCTCAATGGTGCAAGCAAAGGACGAGTTGGCTCTCGACGCCGTGGCCGTCGATCGATATCGGCGAGGCCAGCACGGCTGCGCGCCATGAAGGCGAGGTGATCCCCATGAACCATCCGCATCCCTACCCGCGTTTGTTAATGGTCGTCGCTGCGGCTGCGACGGTTCTGTCGACCTCTGCCGGACGGGCGGCGCCGAGCGAGACGAACAGCGTCGAGATCGGCCCGTGGAAAGTCGAAGCAGACTTCCACGGCTCCAGGTTCACCGGTTGCGCCATGAGCCGGACGACGCCGGACGACATCGAAGTGAGGATCGCGCGCGACGCTCAGGGCGTGCTGCTGCGGATGACCTCGCCGAAGTGGCGCCTGGGCCGGGGCAAGTCGTACCCCGTCGACCTCGTCGTCGGGAACCTGGACGAGAAGGCCGACGTGTCCGCGAGCGGCGATGCCGTTGCCGTCAGGCTCACGGATGACGAGTTCATCGGCAAGCTGGCGCGGGAGAACGAGCTCGATGTGAAGGGCGCGGGATCAACGATCAAGGTCGCCCTCGATCAGAGCGCCGCCGCCCTCGACCGGCTCAATAGCTGCTATGAGAAGAATTCCGTGAGGTCGACGGACACAAATCCGTTCGTCGCGCCCAGGCAGAAGCCGTAAAGAGTCGGCGTTGCAAGGTTCGGATGTCAACTCCCTGACGCGGGAGCAGCTGGAAGCGGAACTGCGTCGACTGCGGGCACAGACTGATGCCGCGCACGTCGGCGCGGCTCGCCACGACGCGATCTTCAACAGCGCGGTCGATTTCGCCATCGTGACCACGGATCGCGAGGGGGTCATCACCGGCTGGAACAGCGGCGCCGAGCGCATGGTGGGCTGGACCGCCGCCGAGATGCGCAATCAGGACGCGTCCCGCTTCTTCACGCCGGAAGACCGGGCCGGCGGCCGCGTCGAATACGAGATGTCGATCGCCCTGCGCGACGGCCGCGCATCGGACGAGCGCTGGCACATGAGGAAGGACGGGTCGCGGTTCTGGGCCTCCGGCGAGATGATGCCGCTACGCGACGAGGCGGGCGGGCACCTCGGCTTCCTCAAGATCATGCGCGACCGCACCGCCGGGCACCTTGCCGGGATCACCCTGCGCGACGGCGAGCGGCGCTGCGACGCCCTTCTCGGACTCAGCGATCAACTGTCCGAGACGGACGGTGATATCGCCGGCCTCACCGACGCCGCCTGCGGCATCATCGGCCAAACTTTGGGCGTGCAACTCGTCGGCTTCGGTCTGGTCAATCCCGACGCTGAGACGATCACGGTCGAGCGGGACTGGACCACCGGCGGCGCGCGGTCGCTTGCCGGCACGCTCGGGTTCCGAGAGTTCGGGTCGTATATCGACGACCTCAAGCGTGGCGAGACGGTTGTCGTGACCGATGCCCGCACGGACCCGCGCACGCGCGCGTTCGCCGACGCCTTGGAGGCGCGTAGCGCCCGCGCCTTCGTCAACACGCCGGTCTACGAGCACGGCCGCTTCGTCGCCCTGCTCTACGTCAGCACCGGCGAGGTCCGCGACTGGACCCGGGAAGAGCTGCTCTTCATCCGCGAAGTGGCCGCGCGCGCCCGGGCGGCAACAGCCCGGCAGCAGGCCGAGAACGCCCTCCGCGCGAGCGAGGCGGAGCTTCGCTTGGTCGCCGACGCCTCGCCCTTCCTGATCGCCTTCGTCGACCGCACGCTGACCTACCGTTTCGCCAATGCGGGCTACCTCGACTGGTTCGACCTCCCACCTGAGGAGGTGGTCGGCCGGACCATCAGGGACATCACCGGCGAGCAGGGCTTCGCCGCCCGTCGTCAATGCATCGAGAAGGCGCTCGCCGGTGAACCGGCGCGGATGGACCTGGACTGGCCTTCGCCGGACGGGCGGAGGCGCATCGCCGACATCCGCTACACGCCCCGGCGCGACGAGGGCGGGTCGGTGGATGGCTTCTACATCTTCGTGCAGGATGTGACCGCGATGCGTGATGCGGCGGCCTACCTTGCTGACCGTGCGGACACCCTGGCCCTGGAGGTGGCGAACCGCACGGCCGTTCTCGACCGGTCCTGGCGGCTTTCGCAGGAACTGCTGGTGATCGCGCGGCCGGACGGCACGCTGGAGGCGGTCAACCCGCTGTGGACCGTACTGCTGGGCTGGAGCGAGCGGGAGCTGGTCGGCTCCCGGTTCGTCGAATACACGCATCCGGATGATCTCGCCAAGACGCTTGAGGTCCTCGCCAGCGTCTTCGAGAAGCCGCTGAGCACGCCTTTCGAGTACCGCTTCCGGCATCGCAACGGCTCCTACCGCTGGTTCAGCTGGACGGCGGCGTTCGAGGACGGAAAGGTCTACGCGTCCGGCCGCGACACTTCCCTGGAGCGACAGCAGGCGGACGCCCTGCGCCAGTCGCAGAAGATGGAGGCGGTCGGCCAGCTCACCGGCGGCGTCGCCCACGACTTCAACAACCTGCTGACCATCATCCGCTCGTCCGTGGACCTGCTCCGCCGTCCCAACCTCAAGGAAGAGCGGCGCAAGCGCTACATGGACGCGGTGTCCGACACGGTGGATCGTGCGGCCAAGCTGACCGGGCAGCTGCTCGCTTTCGCGCGACGGCAGGCGCTCAAGCCCGAGATCCTCGATGTCGGCGAGCGGTTGCGCGCGGTGGCCGACATGCTGGACACCGTGACGGGCGCGCGAGTGAAGGTCGCGACCGAGTTGCCGTCAACGCCGTGCTTCATCCGCGCCGACCTCAGCCAGTTCGAGACCGCGCTGATCAACATGGCGGTCAATGCCCGCGATGCCATGCAGGGCGAGGGCACGCTGACCCTGCGCCTCGGCTGCAACCATGCGATCCCAGCGATCCGCGGCCACGCCGGCAATGCCGGCCCCTTCGCCAGGATCGACCTCAGCGACACCGGCAGCGGCATCGCCACCGACGCTCTGCCCCGGATCTTCGAGCCGTTCTTCACGACCAAGGAGATCGGCAAGGGGACCGGCCTCGGCCTCAGCCAGGTGTTCGGCTTCGTCAAGCAGTCCGGCGGCGACGTGGACGTGACCAGCGCGCTCGGAGCAGGCACCACGTTCACGCTGTACCTGCCGCAGGTCGAAGCCGATGAGAATCGCGACAAGGCCGAGGAGGAGAGCGGCCCCGCGCCCGGCGGCAGCGGGCAGCGCGTGCTGGTGGTCGAGGACAACATCGAGGTCGGCCAGTTCGCGACGCAGATCCTCGAAGATCTCGGCTACGAGACCGCCTGGGCCGCCAACGCCGAAACCGCCCTGGCGCGGCTCGGTGCGGACGGCAACGGCTTCGAGGCGGTGTTCTCCGACGTGGTGATGCCGGGCATGGGCGGGATCGCCCTGGCCAGGGAACTGCGACGACGGCTGCCCGAGCTGCCGGTGCTGCTGTCGTCGGGCTACAGCCACGTGCTGGCCGAGGACGACGCCCACGGGTTCGAGCTGCTGCAGAAGCCCTACTCGGCCGATCAGCTGTCCCGCGTGCTGCGCCGCGTCATCGCGAAGAAAGCGATGCGGGTGGTGCGCTCGTGAGCGCCGGAATGTCGTGGACGGTGAGCCAGCCGTGAAATCGCGGCATGAGCAACCTCACCGGCGACAGGGCTGCCCGGCGTGGCGGTCGCTCGGGACGGCGTCCCGTCATTCCCGCTTCTTGCGCCAGCGCTCGATCACGCCACCGCGGCGGATCACGTCGACCTGCCGCTCCGACAGATCGTGGCGCAATTGCAGCGTTCGGCCGCCGGGCTCGACGCTGGCCTCGATCTCCCTATTGCTCAACGCCTTTGCGAAGCCGGCGATGGTGATGCGGTCGCCCGGCTTCAGCGCTTCGCCGGCGCCCTCATCGGCAAAGGTCAACGGCAGCACGCCGAAGTTGACGAGGTTCTGCCAATGGATGCGGGCGATGCTCTTCGCCAGCACCAGCCGCAGCCCGAGGGTGCGCGGCGCCAGCGCGGCGTTCTCGCGGCTCGACCCCTGACCGTAGTTGTGGCCGCCGACGATCGCATGCGCCTCGCCCTTCTCCAGCACCGCCCTGGCCTTCTGGGGATAGTCGCCGTCGACGTCGTGAAAGGCGAAGTCCGCCGTCTTCGGGATGTTGGACCAGCGCGGCAGAACCAGCGTGCCGGCTGGCACGATGTCGTCGGTCGAGACGTCGTCGCCGGCCTCGAGCAACACGGTGGTGACGATGTCCTCTTTGGGCGGATCGTGCGCGTCGAGCGAGACGATGTTGTCGGTCTTCTCCAGCCGCACCGTGCGACCGACCGCCGGCTCGGGCGGCGGCACCAGCTTCAGCTGATCGGCCGGCGGCCCCTGCGGCTCGGCGATCTCGGGCCAGGGCTGATCGAGGTCGCGGGGATCGGCGATCCGCCCGGTCAGCGCCGAAGCGGCGGCGGTTTCCGGCGAGCAGAGATAAACGACGTCTTCCTTGGTGCCGGAGCGGCCGGGAAAGTCGCGCGGCACGGTACGCAGGCTCGGGCGGCCGCGCGCGGGCGCCTGACCCATGCCGATGCAGCCGTTGCAGCCGGGCTGGTGAACCCGCGCGCCCGCCGCGACGAGATCGGCCATCGCGCCGGTGGCGACGAGCTGCTCGAACACCTGCCGCGTGCTCGGGTTGATGTCGAAGGACACGCGGTCGTGGGTTGAGCGTCCCTTCACCATCGCCGCGCGACGGCGAAGTCGCGGAAGCCGGAGTTGGCGGAGGAGCCGACATAGGTCTGGAACACGTCGACCTTCGGGCAGTCGCGCACCCGCATCACGTTGCCGGGCGAGGACGGCGTCGCGATCATCGGCTCCAGCGCCGACAGGTCAATGGTCTCGTGGTGATCGTAGGTGGCGCCCTCGTCCGCCGCAAGCGGCCGCCCGTCGTCCTCCCGGCCGACGTTGCGGAGGAAGGCGCGGGTGCGCTCGTCGGAGGGGAACACGGTGGTGGTGGCGCCCATCTCGGCACCAAGATTGGCGATGACGTGGCGGTCCATCGCCGAGAGCGAGGCGAGGCACGGCCCGTGATACTCGACGACGCGGCCGAAGCCGCCCTGGACGCCGTGGCGGCGCAGCATCTCCAAAGCCACGTCCTTGGCGCTGACGAAGGGCGGCAGTTCGCCGACCAGCTCGACGCCCATGATCTCGGGATAGCGGATATGGAAGGGCTCGCCCGCCGCCGCCAAGGCGACGTCCGCGCCGCCCATGCCGACGGCAAACATGCCGAGCGAGCCCGCCGCCGCGGTATGGCTGTCGCAGCCGACGAGGCAGGCCCCTGGCTTGCCGAAGTGCTGCATGTGCGTGGGATGGCTGATGCCGGTGCCGGGCCGGGCGTACCAGAAGCCGAAGCGCCATGCCGCAGGATCGGCCAAAGTCGAGCTAAGTGAACGCTGCACCGCCAAGCGCCCGAGGTGGGGCCGGGAGCCTCAAACGGTCCCGCTCGGATCGGTGCGGGGAGCGTCAAGAATGATCATTCCTAACGAGCTCGGCCATATTGTCCTCAGACAAGATGAAATGTGCTTGTCCCTTTCAGGATTCGCGCTCTCTAGATATTGCGTCAAATCATTTTCCTAAGCTATGGTCTGGAGAAATCGATGGTGACGTCGCGTCGACACCTATCGCGTGCATCGTAGAAGGTGAAATCTCTATCGACATGTGAACTTCTCATAGAATCCGGGAAGATCGATCTCTTCTAAAAAGTGAGGTGTTATGAAAGTTGTACTACTTGCTGGAGGTCTAGGCACGCGCCTTTCAGAAGAAACGGCACTGAGACCAAAGCCTATGGTGGAAATCGGCGGACGGCCCATACTTTGGCATATTATGAAGACCTATGAGGCCGCTGGCATAACCGATTTTGTGGTCTGCCTCGGATACCTTGGCTATACGATCAAGGAGTACTTCTCGAACTATTTTTTGCACATGAACGATGTGACGATCAGAATTGCCGAGAACGAGGTCAAGGTTCATACAAGTCGCGGAGAGCGATGGTCGGTGACCCTTGTCGATACAGGCTCCGAAACGATGACCGGCGGTCGTCTCCGGCGGGTTGCGGCACATCTTGGAAACGAGACGTTCTGCATGACCTACGGCGATGGTGTTGCCGATATTGACATCAGGAAGCTCGTCGCCCACCATCATCGAAATGGACTCGCAGCTACGGTTACCGCCGTGCGTCCTCCCGGCCGCTTCGGCGTTCTCGAGCTTGTCGGAGACCAAGTCAGGGGTTTTACCGAAAAGCCGCATGGAGACGGCAGCTGGATCAGCGGCGGATATTTCGTGCTGGAGCCCTCAGTCATCGATCGCATCGGCGGTGACGAGACGACCTGGGAACGCGAACCGCTGGAAGCCCTTGCCCGAGATGGCCAACTTTCTGCCTACAGGCATACCGGCTTCTGGCAGCCGATGGACACTCTGCGTGACAAGCGTTATCTCGAAGAACTATGGCAGAGTGGCAAGGCCGATTGGAAGGTTTGGTGAGTGCAAGGGTAAACCCGAGCCGCGCATTCTGGTCAGGTAAACGCGTCCTTGTCACCGGCCACACTGGATTTAAGGGTAGCTGGCTGGCGTTCTGGCTTGAGGCGATGGGCGCAAGCGTCGTCGGCCTATCGCTCGCCCCGGAGACGGAGCCGTCGCTTTGGAAGGCGCTGGGCCGGCCGGGCGGCACGCACCTTGGACGAATTGTTGGGTTCGCCGATATCCGCGACGCCGACGCCGTCGCCGTCGCCTTTGAAACATCGCCGGAGATCGTCCTGCACCTTGCAGCGCAGGCGCTAGTCCATCCTTCCTACGAGCGACCAGCTGACACGTTCGCCACCAACGTGGTCGGGCTGTGCAACGTGCTCGATGCCGCTCGTGCCACCCCAAGTGTGCGCGCCGTGGTCAACGTCACTAGCGACAAGTGCTACGAGAATGTTGAGCAGGTCTGGGCTTACCGCGAGGACGAGCGGATGGGGGGATCGGACCCCTACAGCGCCTCCAAAGGCTGTGCCGAGTTGGTCACGGCGAGCTATCGCCGCTCGTTCTTTAACCGCGAGAATGGTCCGCGCCTCGCCTCGGCCCGCGCCGGCAACGTCATCGGTGGCGGTGACTGGTCGCGCGACCGTTTGCTGCCGGACTGCGTGCGTGCTTGGCAGCGAAGCGAGGCGGTAGTGATCCGCAATCCGCTCGCGAGCCGTCCCTGGCAGCACGTGCTGGAGCCGCTCGCCGGCTATCTCGTGCTGGCCGAGGCTCTGTTCGAACGCGGCGCAGATGTTGCCGAAGGCTGGAACTTCGGTCCTCACGACGCCGACGCTTGGCCGGTCGGTCGCGTGGTGGAGCGATCGGCCGCTCTTTGGGGCGACGGTGCCGGTTGGCGCCGCGATTGCGATACCTGGCCACACGAAGCCATGCTGCTGCGTGTCGACGCCGCCAAAGCGCGCCACCGGCTCGGCTGGCAACCTCGCCTTACCGTCACCGAGGCGCTGGCTTGGACGATCGGATGGTACAAGGCAGCTGCCGCCGGCACGCTGGCTCGCACCCTCACCCTCGACCAGATCTCGTCCTATGAGGCGCGATCGGAGCCCGAAGCATGACGCATCACTGCCGCTTCTGCCGCCAACCCTTGATGACCACCTTCGTCGATCTCGGTATGTCGCCGATTTCGAACAACTATGTGCAGCTCGACCGAGCTTTCTCGGCCGAGCTGTTCTACCCGCTGCACGCCTACGTCTGCGACCACTGCTTCCTGGTGCAACTCGTCGACGTCGAACGGGCCGATAGCCTGTTCACCGAGAACTACGCCTACTTTTCTTCCTATTCCGACAGCTGGCTCAAGCACGCCAAGGCCTATGCCGAGGCCGCCATCGCGCGCGAGCGCCTCGGAGCGCACTCGTTGGTAGTGGAAATTGCCTCCAACGACGGCTACCTCCTGCAATACTTCGTGCAAGCTGGCGTGCCGGTGCTTGGCATCGAGCCGACCGTCAACACTGCAAGGGTTGCATTCGAGGAACGCGGTGTGAAGACCGAGGTGGCCTTCTTCGGTCGCCAAACCGCGACGAGGCTGCGCGAGAGCGGCCTGGAGGCCGACCTGATAGCGGCCAATAATGTGTTGGCGCACGTACCCGATATCAACGACTTCGTTGCCGGCTATCCCATTCTGCTGAAGCACGGCGGCGTCGCCACAGTCGAATTCCCGCATCTCCTTAGCCAGATCGAGAACAATCAATTCGACACGATCTATCACGAGCATTTTAGCTACTTGTCCTTCACCGTGGCCCGCAACATTTTTGCAGCCCACGGTATGCGCGTCTACGACAAGGAGGAGTTGACGACACATGGAGGCTCGCTGCGGCTCTACGTGGCTCACCACGCTGACACGACTCGGCCTGACACGCCGGCCGTCGCTGCGATGCTGGAGCGCGAGGCGAGGGCGGGCCTTGGAAATCTCGACACCTACCAACGCTTCTCCTGTGGCGTGATCGAGGCGAAATATGATCTGCTTGACTTCCTGGTGGCGGCGCGCCGCGCGGGCAAAACGGTGGCCGGCTACGGTGCGCCGGCGAAGGGCAACACGCTTCTGAACTACTGCGGAGTGCGCGACGACCTGCTGGCCTACACGGTCGATCGCAGCCCGCACAAGATCGGCCGACTGCTGCCGGGTGTGCGCATCCCGATCCTGCACCCTGACGAGATCGCCGCCCGCCGCCCGGACTACCTGCTGATCCTGCCCTGGAATCTCAAAACCGAGATCATGGAGCAGATGGCCTACGTGCGGGAATGGGGCTGCAAGTTCGTCACACCGATTCCGCGTCTCGAGGTGCAGGCATGATCTTCGCGGCGACGCTGCTTAGCGGAGTTGTCAAGATTGAGATGGAGCCGACCGAGGACGAGCGCGGCTTCTTCGCTCGGACCTTCTGTGCCGAGGACTTCACGGCACAGGGCCTACCTGGCAGCTTCGCGCAAAGCTCCTTGTCGCGCAACGCGCGCGCGGGAACGCTGCGGGGCATGCATTTCCAGAGCGGCTCGCGTGCTGAAGCAAAGCTCGTCCGCTGCACCCGCGGACGCGTGTTCGACGTCGTCGTCGATCTGCGACCCGCATCGAAGACGTATCGGCATTGGATTGGCGAAATCCTTTCCGCGGACAACGGGGTCGCGCTTTTCATCCCGCCCGGCTTCGCGCACGGTTTCCAGACACTTGAAGATGTAAGCGACGTATCTTACGCGATCACTCCGGCTTATCAGCCGGGCTTCGACGAGGGCGTGCGCTGGAACGATCCCGCCTTCGGCATCGTGTGGCCTCGTGAACCGACAGCGATTTCGCAGCGCGACAGCGCCTACCCCGACGTTTCATCATGAGAGTACTCGTCACCGGCGCATCCGGCTTCATCGGTCGCTTCGTCATCGCCGAGCTGGTGCGATCGGGAGTCGAGGCGATCGCTACGGCGCGCCGTGCCCGCTCAGACATCGCGGATGTAAGATGGATCGAAGCCGACCTCCTGAAGCCAGGTGTCAGCTCGGAACTGCTGCAGGCAGCGGCGCCAACTCATCTCATTCATCTTGCGTGGTATGCCAAGCCTGGGCTGTTCTGGCGGACACCCGAGAACCTGGACTGGGCTGCCGCCACCATCCAACTCATGCGCGCTTTCGCGATGGGAGGCGGACGGGGCGCGATGTTCGCCGGAACGTGCGCGGAATACGGGTGGGACCATCCCCGCCTTAACGAAGGCGATGTGCCCGCGCCAGCGACGTTCTATGGGCGCGTCAAGGATGCTACCCGCGCTGCTGTACTCGCTGCCGGGGACGAGTTCGGCATTCCCTGCGGCTGGGGGCGGATCTTCTGGCTCTATGGGCCGCACGAGGTCGCCGGCCGACTGGTATCCGATACCGCATCGGCCTTGTTGCGCAACGAAGAGGTCGCATGCAGCGAAGGGCTGCAACGCCGGGACTTCCTCCATGTCGCCGATGTCGCCGCCGCGTTTGTGGCTGGCCTCCGCAGCGGATGGCATGGGCCGCTCAACATCGGATCGGGAACGGCGGTCGCAGTGCGGGACGTTCTTGAGGCGATCGGTGACCTGACTGGTCGACCCGAACTGATCCGCTTCGGCGCCCGACCCATCTCTCCGAATGAACCCCGGGAACTCGTCGCAGATGCCGGCCTGCTCCGTGATCGGCTTGGGGTCTCGCCGTGCCACGGGTTGCGCGATGGTCTTGCCGAAACCATCGCATGGTGGAAAGCGCAACAGATACCAGCAGGCTGAGGAGAAACCAGCTCGCGTGATGCGAGCGAGGTGGCTCAAGCATCTGATCGCAATCGCCGGAGCTTGGGATGCTGGGTTTGGATCAGCGCTCGGGCTCGCTGTTCTCTTAGTGTCTGTCCGAGATCCGAGCGTTGAAAGTCATGCTTTTCTCAATCGCGAAGTTCTTTCCGTAAAGCCGGCCTTATGGGCAGAGCAGTTTCCAAACGAGCTAAAAATCCAGGCTTCCCCTCTGAAATGATCTCGGACAGACACTTAGAGCATCAAACCCTAAACCGAATCCGGTCCGACGCTCTAACTTGTTGTGTCGCATCGGACTTGTCCGAAAACAGCTGCGCACTTTTCGGTCCGATGCTCTAGCACGACCTGGTCATGTTTTGAGCTGAAGCCACTAAAATCAATGACTTACCATAATTCGCCGTTTTCAGTAACTGCTTGAACTGACTTGCTGGTGCCCGTCTTGCTCACGTAATGCTAGAACGCGTTATGAACCTGCAGCAAGTAGAGCGGCCTTTTTAAGCATCAGGCAGACAAGGGCGACGAGGTGCAGGCCGGCCATTGTACTGGCGTAGGCCTCGTAGTCCTTGACCAGTCGGCGAAAGCGCGTCGCCCAAGCAAACGAGCGCTCAACCACCCGGCGCCGGGGAAGCAGCACGAAGCCGCGCTTGGCTTCGGGCAACTTGACCACCTCCAGCCTGATGCCCTGCTTCTGCGCCGCCTTGGCCGGCTTTTCGCCGGTATATGTGAATAAGCGTGCAGTAGGGGTCTGACTCATTCTCGATGATGTTTGCTGATCGATCTCCGCTGACGCGTCAGC
>CALMGA010000251.1 GCA_937863205.1 uncultured Beijerinckiaceae bacterium
CGACAGAACTCGCCTCTGTCGTCGCCATCCTCGCCTCGACCAGGCTGCCAAGGTAGGCATTGAACATCCATGTCAGGTAGCCGAGCAGCGGGATCTTCTCATCGTCCAGTCTGTAGTTCTGGATGTATGCGTAATCTGACACGTCCAGTCGGCGCACGGAGCGTTGCATCTGCAGTAGCGCCTCTTTCACCTGCTCCGTCCAACGGTCGAGCAGGAGTTCCGCGGCGTCCGCGGCTTCTCTCTGAGAAGCCAGTGTGCCCAGAATGAACTCGGCTCTCGTGCGGTCACTCCTAGATGTTTGGTCCCGGAATTTGGTGGTGCGGGTTGTTTGTGAACCTGGACGGGTCGTCCGTCCAGGCTTTGCAGATCGTTTCGTAGGGCGTCAGACCTCGTAGCGTCTTCAGGCGACGGGCGAAGTTGTAGGCGGCCACGAAGTCGGCAAGGTGCATCCGAAGCTGGTCGTGGCTGTCGTAGTGGAAACGCTTGACGGTCGCGTCCTTGATCGTGCGGTTCATCCGCTCGACCTGACCGTTGGTCCATGGATGGCGTGGCTTGGTCAGGCGATGCTCGATGTCGAGGTCAGCGCAGGCCGCCTCGAACGAGTGACATCGGAAGAGCACCTTCTCGGCGCGCATCGCCTTGATCTCCGCCGGCGTCCAGGCAGTGCCGGACGGCTCGGTGAAGTGCGTGCCGTTGTCGGTGAGCACAGTGTGGATCTTGTAGGGAACGGCAGCGGCGAGGGCCCTGAGGAAGTTGCCAGCAACCCGGCGCGTAGCCTTCTCGTGTAGCTCGACGAAGGCGAATTTGGAGGTCCGGTCGATTGCCACGAGCAGGTAGAGCCTGCCTTCCTCGGTATGGACCTCAGCGATATCGATGTGGAAGTAGCCGATCGGGTAGCGCTTGAACTTCGAGCGCAGCGGCTTGTCGCCAGCGACCTCTGGCAACCGCGAGATGCCGTGACGCTGCAGGCAGCGGTGCAAGGCTGAGCGCGTGAGGTGCGGGATCGTCGGCTGCAGGGTGTAAAGGCAGTCGTCAAGTGGCAAGAGCGTGTGCCGCCGTAAGGCGACAATGACGGCCTCGTCCCCGACCGACAGCACCGTGGACTTCGGTGTGCTCGGCCCCGTCTTCTGGTCCGCCGTCGAGGATCGCTTCTTCCACTTGGCGACTGTCTTTGGGTTGATGCCGTAGCGCTGAGCCAGTTGCCTCAGGCTCGCTTGACTATGCTGTATCGCTCGACGGACTGCCGCTGTCGTCGTGGCGCTCCCATGGTGAACCTGGCCCATAGCGCATCCTTCCACTCGGGTGAGAAGATTGCACCATCAAACCCTGGGATCAAACATCTAAGCTCATGAATGTCGGCATACTCGAAAACGAGACGGATGAGCCGGTCGGGATGCCTGCTGAGTTTATCGATCAAGCAATGGCCAGAGTGCTGAGTGTATATGTCGACGACAACGAGCGCAAACTCCGATCGTTAGACATTATATCAGCTAGAATCATTTTGTTTAAAGAACTAGTAGAGAGCAGGTTTAGCTCTAAGAGTCTGTCCGGCATCATAACGTTTTCTGACAGAGCTTTCGGGTCATAAGGCGGATGGATGCCAAGAGGACGAACGCTCGTCCTTTCCGGCTTTTGCATTCCCAATCTCTTGCGAGGCGGCGGCAGCGGTTGAGCCAGCCGATTGTTCGTTCGACGATCCAGCGCTTGGGCAGCACGGCGAAGCCCTTGGCCTGATCGGAGCGCCTGACGATCTCGACCGTGATGGTGCGGCACACCTTGCGCAGCCCCTCTTGGAAGGCTGATCCTTGGTAGCCGCCATCGGCGAAGAGCTTGAGCAGAAACGGGTAGAGGCCAAACAGCGTGGCCATCACCAGCACACCGCCATCCCGATCCTGGATATCAGCGGGATGAACGAGCGCGTGCATCAGCAGGCCCTGCGTGTCGACCAGAATGTGGCGCTTCTTGCCCCTGATCTTCTTGCCCGCATCGTAGCCGGGTGGGTCGATTGAGCGCCCCCCTTTTCCGCGCCCTTCACACTCTGGCTGTCGATGATAGCCGCCGTCGGGCTGACCTCCCGACCCACTCGATCCCGGCAGGCGACATAAAGCGTGTGATGGATCCGCTCCAGCGTGCCGTCATAATCCCAGAGGTCAAAGTAATCGTGCACCGTCGAGCGCGCCGCCAGATCCTTCGGGATCGCCCGCCATTGGCAGCCGGTGCTCAGCACGTACATCAGGCCGTTCACCACTGCCCGCATGTTGACACTGCGCTTGCCGCCGCCACGCTTGGCTGGAGGGATCAGGGGCTCGATCAGCGCCCATTCGTCATCCGTCAGGTCGCTCGGGTAACAAAGCTCGCTTCGATCGTAGCGGGCCCGGTTCTCGGTCGTCCACATCAGCAGCCTCCATACAGGCCGCCTTGGATCACAAACCACTCACATCATACAATATGTCGCCGGACAGACACTCAGCGATCTTGTCTCGATGCTCGGTTCCCACTCGCAAAGCGGCATCAACGCCCGCGCCAGCGTCATGCCAAATGCCGTGATGGTGTAATCGACAATCGGCGGTACCCGCTGGTAGTCGTGGCGGGTCAGCACTCCCGCCGCGGCCAACTCGCGCAATTGCTGGATCAGCACCTTCTCGCTGATGCCCGCGACCAGCCGCTTGAGATCCCCGAACCGCTTCGGGCCCGAGTTGAGGTGGTACAGGATCAACG
>CALMGA010000252.1:0-6014 GCA_937863205.1 uncultured Beijerinckiaceae bacterium
TGATCGGTGCCGCCTGAACAGATTTGAGCATCATCGAGATCGCGTCAGACCCAACATTGGGCGCCGATTGGGGGTCAATGTTCCAAGCCGTTTGACACTATGGCCGCGCCCCACGCGGCGCGCGCTGCCGCCTCGTTGTGCCGCACGGGCACTACAAGACCACAACCGTCACCGCTGCCCTGCGCGCAAGCGGCCTGATCGCCACTGCCTTGTGCGACGGTGCCACCAACGGGGCGCGCTTCCTGGCTTACGTGTCGGACGTCCTCGTCCCGGTGCTCAAGCGCGGCGACACCGTCATCCTGGACAACCTGCCCGCCCACAAGGTCAAGGGCGTGCAGGACGCAGTCGAGGCGGCGGGCGCACGCCTGCTCTACCTCCCCGCCTACAGCCCAGACTTCAACCCGATCGAGCAAGCCTTCGCCAAGCTGAAAGCGCTGCTCCGCTCCGCCGCGGCGCGCACCGTCCCCGAACTCTGGGACACCATCCGGCAAGCCTTCAAACGGTTCACCCCCAGCGAGTGCCGAAACTATCTCGCAGCCGCAGGTTACGACGCCTATGATCCAAGCTGAGCGACAGCAGCTCTAAGTCCGGAGCTTGCGGACCACGAGGCGCGGCGGCTGCCCCTTGGCTTCGATGCTCCCCGGAAGGGTGAGCGCCTGCGCGAGATCATCGCCGCCGGCGACGCGTGGCAGGCCGAGCGGGCGCGCGCCTATGAAGCTGCCGGGCTCGGGGACTTGGATCGCGCCTACGACCAGGAGGCCGGGCGGCGGGCGGCGCTGGCGATCGCGATCCTGCCGGCCCGCACGCCCGAAGGTGTTTGCGCAAAGGTGCGCGCCGTCGCGGCCGTGGATTGCTGGAGCGTAGATGCCCTGAAGGATGGCGGCTTCGCGCAACGGATGTCCGACGCCAAGGATGAGGAGATGGGCGAGCCGCTGCTGCTGTCGATGATCCTCGACGTCGCCCGGCTCGGCGAGCCCATGGTGCCGACCGCTCACGGCGAGGCGGCGTGACTTGGCGGTGATCCTCGCCTTCCCCGGCTGCAGGGTGCCGCCGCACGCTCCGGCCCTGCCCAGCCTGCCGGTGCCGTTCACCCCGGCATGGCAGCGCGAGCACCTGCCGCTCATCGATGCTGCCCTGGACCTGCTCGCCACCGACGACGCCGAGTTCGCGCGGCGCTGCCGACTGATGGCCGACGAGGCGCAATGGCTCAGCCCCGACGTGCGGCTCAGCGTGGCGATCGTCTCGGCGCTGGAGTGGCGGGCGGTGGAGGAGTGAAACGGTCCGCTCTTGCTAAAAATGATTTGGCGCAAGCGAACCATAACAGAAGTAAAATAATGCCAACTCATCCTTCGCCACAGAGGCGTCGGCACGGTGTCCAGCATTGCAGCGAATGTCCGACGCCCACAATGCTTAGAGCCATGCTGCGGCTTCGCCTCAGTCGTGCGTGCCTTCTTCCGACAGCTGCAGCGGCCTCTTGATCTTGTAGGAGCCGGTCATCTTGCCGGCGGCTTGGTAAGCGCCGGTATCGTCCAGGTTGAGGCTGTTGATATCGGTCGCCATGCCGGTGATACCGTCGTATTTGCCGGTGCCCGACTTGAAATGCCACTCCATCGTAACCGCCTTGAACGGCTTCGGCCCATTGGTGACGTATTCCGCGTAGAGAAGATCGCCATCCGCATCCTTGAAGTTGCAGTAGCCGTGCGAGTCGATGGTACGTTGCTCACGGCTGGTGAAGCGAACGTTGGTGCAGCGCCCGGCGACGAGGTGCAGGAAGCCGGCGCCGCCGTCGTTGAGCGTGGTGACGAGATAGCGATTGACGGTGAGGTCGAGTCCCTCGCCGATGTCGATGGGCGAAGCGGGGGTCGAGGTGGTGAAGGTGTAGGACAGCTGGAACTTCGCCGCTGAGGGGAAGGGTTCGGCGCGGGCGGCGGATTGGGCAGCGAGGGGCAGCAGCAGGGCGAGGAGGGGCAGCAGCGGCTTCATGACTGTCTCCGGATCGTGGGATGGCTACGGCGACGGACGACCCGAAGCGGGTCAGAGGCCGGTGATGGTGGCGAGGGCATCGGTGGCGGACGCGGCGTTGGGCGCATGCAGGATCGCGGCGAAAGCCAGCGCGGCGACGCCGACGATCACGGCATAGAGCGCGACATCGGCACCATGGCGATGCAGTATCTCTCCGGCACCGGCGGTCAACGTTGAGATATCGACATTGCGGGTCGCATGGGTCGTTGTGATCTCGGTCGGCATCGTCAGGGAACTCCATTACAGGCGGTCGCGACGGCAAGGCATCAAAACGGCACCCCAGAACACGGGGCTTGTCCGCTCACTTGTGTCGATTGCCTCTATCGAGTTGTGGCATGACGGGCGATTGTTACAAATGGCTAACTTTGCGTAGATTAAGACATGGCATCGTCACGTCAGGCATCCCGCTATGGATGATAGGTTTGCAGGCTTCCTTCACATCCGCGTGAGCCTACTTGTTGCTTTACAGACACACACGCGAACTTTATAGTGAAATTGCCGCCTTTGAGCTTGCTTTAAGATCCGGAGTCTCAACCAGCAGGGGTCGTAGAAGACAAGCGGTACCATCCAAATCCCTTGCGAGCATTGGGGAGCGCATCATCGTTGAGGTTGCCGCCGACGCCATCCTCGCCCACCCGCGCTTCGCCGAGGCCCGGGCGGCGCACCTTGATACCGCGGTGACGTTATTCCGCGGTGATCGCTTCGTTGTCCTCATGATGGCGGATGCCGGCGCCATCCTGATGCGCGGCTTCCTGGTCGGCCTGCACCTCAGCTTTGACGCGGACGATCCCGCGACTTGGGCGACGCCCAGCAACCTGCATCGGGCGCTGGCCGGACGCGGTCTCATCAGCCCGCGCCGCGTCGACGACATGCTCGCCCGCCTCCGCGCCGCCGGCCGCGTCGCGACGACGGCCGCGCCCAGTGACCGCCGCATCAGCCTGCTGGTGCCGAGCGCGGACCTCATACGGCACGACCGCGAGCACCTCGCCGCCTACCACCGCTTCCTGCTCGTACTCTATCCCGGCCGCGGCTACGAGTGGGTGTTGAGCGAGGATGCGACGGCGCACCAAGCTCTGCGCCGCGAGGGCATTCGCGACCTTCCCCGGGCTCTGTCGGTGCTGCAGCATCCGGCGATGATGCTGTTCCTGTCACGCGGCGTCGGCTATCTCGCACTGCTACTGGTGCTGCAGGCGGAACTGCGCGGCGAGCGTCTGAGCTGGTCAGCGATGGCGGAGGCACTCGGGGTATCGCGCTCCCACTTGCGACGCCTGTTCGTTGAAGCCGAAGGTGCGGGCTACGTGCGCCTCTGCACCGGCAGCAAGCGTCCGATGGCTGTGCTGCCCGAGCTGTGGTGCGCCTACGACGAGTTCCTGGCCGGCGTCGAGGCCGATCAGGATGCTATCGCGCAGGCGGCATGGAGCGGATCGCAGTAGCGCGGCAGTAGGCCGGGCGAAGACCACGAGATGCCGATCGCGCTGAACAGTTGCCGGAGCTACTGCCGACAGGTCGGGAAGGTTTTACGTCCCGCATAGAAATACCGCGACTGACGCTCCGATGGACATCTTTGCGTGGGACGGCGGCGATCCGGCGGCTGCACGCCGATGCGGCACTGAACCAGAGCTGCCGCGAGGCGGGGCTGGCCTTCATCCGCGAGGCGATAAGCGAGAACCGCGTCGACGTGCTGATGGGCGTTGCGGCCGGACAGGCACGCAGGCCGTAGGGCGGCAGGGCCGTGGACAAGAAGCGTCGAACCACCATGCTGCCCGACGCCGGCGCGCTGCTGCGCTCCCTTGCGCTGGAGATCATCCGCATGGTGGCGCTGACCTGCATCGCGATCGAGGTGCACCTGCTACCCGGCCCATACCTTCCGCTGAACTGGCGCATCGGCAAGCTCGACGTCGGCTGCGAGGATTACGGTGCGGCGCGCGACAAGGCCGATGCGCTGCAAGGCTCGCGGCATTGGATCATGGTCCCGGACGGCGATCCACTCGACGGGCAGCCCTACGGGCGCGAGCAGGCGCCGCGATCGTAGGGAGACACGCCACTTCAGCAGCATGGTGGGTGCCCAGTGGTGCTCACTCCGTCGCAACAGACGGCCGGAACCAAGACGCACGCGCTCGCTTCGCTTCCCGCCGCGGCAGTGCCCGGCGGATCAGGATCCAGGAGAGACCATGAGCAGCGCGACATCTGTATTGGACATCTATCTTACCGGGCTGCGCAACCAGCACGCCGTCGAAACGCAGGCGATCGGCACGCTTCAGAACGAGATGCCGCGCACGAAGGCCTACCCGGCGCTCCATACGAGAATGGAGCAGGACAAGGAGCAGGCGACGCGCCAAGCCGCCCGCCTCGACGAGAAACTCGGCAGGCACGGCACCCGCAAGGCGCTGGCCAAGGAAGCCGTGGCGGGCACGGTGGCGACGGTGGCGGGCTTCATCCACGCGCCGTCCAGCGACGACGTCTTGAAGAACGTGCTCGCGGCGATCGGTTACAAGGCCTACGAGATCGCCTCCTACAAAACGCTTCTCACCTTGGCTGATGCTGCTGGCGCCGTGGACGACAAGGTGATGCTGGAGAAGTCGATGCAGGAGGAGCAGGAGATGGGCGACTGGCTTGGAAGCCATCTTCCTGAGATCGTGCAGGCTTACGTTCAGCAGCAGGCCAGCTGATCCCCGCGCCGCGCGCGTCGGCAGTCAGGGTTGCGGCGCCGAGACCTGATGCGCGTGCGGGGGTTGCCTCCCGGCGCGTCGGCGCACGGCTGCTCTACCTGCCGCCCTACTGGCCGGACTTCAACCCGATCGAGCAACTCTTCGCTAAGCTGAAAGCTCTTCTGCGAACGGCTGCCGCACGGACCGTGCCCGACCTCTGGACCACGATCCGCGAGGCGTTCACCCGCTTCCCACCAGCCGAGTGCCGCAACTGATCCTCCCCCAGTGAAGTGGTCCGCCCTGAGGTATGGCTTTTGAGCCAGGACGAGGACGGATCAGATGACAAGGAAGAGGCACAAGCCCGAAGAGATCGTTGCCAAGCTGCGCCAGGTTGACGTGCTGGTATCGCAAGGCCGGAGCGTCGCTGACGCCGTCCGCTCGATCGAGGTGACGGAGGTGACGTACTACCGCTGGCGCCAGGAGTTCGGCGGTCTGAAGTCGGATCAGGTGAAGCGGCTGAAGGAGCTTGAAACGGAGAACCTGCGGCTGCGCAAAGCGGTCGCTGACCTCACGCTGGACAAGCTCATCCCGAAGGAGGCTGCCTCGGGAAACTGGTGAGCCCCGCGCGTCGGCGGCTTTGCATCGAGCATGTGCGGCGGCAGTTCGCCGTCTCCGAGCGTCGCGTTTGTGCGGCGCTCGGCCAGCACCGCTCGACGCAACGCAGGACGCCGCGGGGCCGGGATGTGAACCGGCGCGACGATTGACCCCGTATAGGCGTCGAAGGCTGACCCCATTCAACTCAGCGTAAGTAGCTCTGGAGCCTCAGAAATAGGGTATCAAACCGGGGTCTGCCTTCGGCGCCGATTGGGGGTCAAAGGCCGCGCCGAATGACAGCTCCGCCTCGATCGGCTGAAGCCGCTCCCACGCGTCGAGCAGCACCGACAGGCCGCGGTAGGGCGTGCTGGCGTAGGCCAGCCTCGGCCGGCGGCGCGGTGCATGGGGCCGGTCGAGCGGCGGCACGTCGGTGGCGTTGCGGATCACCGTGCAGCGCTCCGCGGCCAAGCCGAAGCGCTTGAGGTATCGCGCCCGCTGCCAGTCCGAGACGAAGACGAAGCGGTCGACGCGCGCCGCCCGGTCGCGATCGTCGAGCCACTGCACCGCCTGCTGATCAACGTCGTGCTGGATCCACACCACCAGCGGCCGGGCGTCGAGCGCGCCGGGGTCGTAGCTCGTCACGCACAGGTTGACGCGGTCGAGTTCGGCCCCGAGCCGGGCGCGCAATCCGTCCAGCATCAGCTCGGTGCCGCCGAGCGGCCGCTCCGGCCGCCACGCCGGGTCCGGCTC
>CALMGA010000252.1:6024-9706 GCA_937863205.1 uncultured Beijerinckiaceae bacterium
CGAAGCGCAGGTTGCCGATCACCCGCTCGCGGTCGCCAGCCGGCAGGCCGGGGCGGGCGAGAATGGCGCGGCAGGCGTCGCGGCAGTCGGCGTGGCGCCCGGTCCAGGACGCGTTGACGGCGAACTCGTCGAGGAGGCCATGGTCGTAGATCCACGGCTGGACGAAGAGGCCGTCGGGCGGCGGCATCAGCGCCACGGCTGGCCGGGCGAGCCGGTAACCCTGCTCGTGCCGGCCGGTCGCGCGGCACAGCCGCGCCGCCCCGTGCGCCGCCTCGGCGCGGTTGGACGCGGCGGCGCCGGCGCGGGCATAGGTGGCGAGGACCGCGTTGTGGTCGCGCCCGAGCCCTTCCATCAGCCGCGCCGCCGTGAGCAGGGCGACGAACACCTCCTCGGTCCAGTGCCCCATATCCGCCCGGCGCAGGTAGGCGGCGAGGGCGGCGTCCTTGTTGCCGCAGTCGCGATGGCTTTGCCCGAGGTAGAAGGTGTAGCGGGCGACCATGAACGGGTCGGTCTCGCCGGCCAACGCGCGCTCCAGCACGGCGGCGTCGTCGCGGTAGGTGTCGGGGTCGCGCCGGCGCCGGCCGTCGTGGTTGCGGCGCATGGCGACGGGCAGGTGCCCGCTGGTCGTCGCCCCCTCGCAGCTCAGGAACTCGTGCAGCACGCCGCGGTAGCGCCAGGGCAACCTGTTGCAGACGAGCTGGGTGCGCCGGTAGCTGATGCCGCCGTCCTGGATGTCGAGGATGTAGCTGTCGGCGTCGAGCGGCGGCAGGGTGAAGCCGTCCGACACGACCAGCTCGTCGTCGGCGTCGATGATCAGGCTGTAGGCGGCGCGCGGCCGGGCCAGCGCCAGCGCCTCCGAGCGGTTGTGGGCGAAGTCGACCCACGGCCGCTCGACCAGCGCGCCCGGCAGGTCGGCGAGCGCCGCGCGGACGAGATCCTGCGTGCCGTCGCCCGACCCGGTGTCGACCACCAGCCAGTGCGTGAGGAGCGGGCGCACGGAGCGGAGGCAGCGCTTGATCACCGGCGCCTCGTCCTTGACGATCATGCAAAGGCAGACCGCTGGCCGGGCCCGGGCATCGCCGGCCGATGCCGCCGTTGACGGAGCCGTCGCCGCCGGTACTTGTGAGCGCCGGTCCCGGCCCATGCTGAGCCGCAGCCACCCCGTGCCGAACCGATGCGATGAGGCGACCATGCGCTTTGCGTCCATCCTCACTCGCGGCCGGCTCGGCCGCCTGCGCGATGGCGGCGGGCGCGACCGCCGGCTCGTCGCCGCTTCGAGCCTGTTCGATGCGTCATACTACCTGATGAACGGTGCCGACGTCGCTGCCGCCGGCGCAGACCCGCTCCGCCATTTCTGCGACCACGGCTGGCGGGAGAAGCGGCGGCCCAACCCTTTCTTCGACCCGGGCTGGTACCGCAGCCGCTACGCCGCCGTTCTCACCGCGGACGGGAACCCGCTGGTGCACTACATCGGGCAAGGCGAGCGCGCCGGCTGCCGGCCGGTCCCGTTCTTCGATCCCGGATGGTATCGCGTCGCCTACGGGCTGGCGGAGCGCGCCTCGCCGCTGGCGCACTACCTCCAGCACCGGCGCTCGCAGCGGGTGGCGCCGAACCCGCACTTCGACCTGGCCTTCTACCTCGCCCGCCATGGCGCCGAGATCGGCCGCAACCGCGACCCGTTCATGCACCACGTCCGCCACGGCGCCGCCGGGCGCGACCTCGACCCCTCATCGACGTTCCATGCCGCCGCCTACCGGCGTGCAACGATGGCCGGCGACGCGCGGGCGTGGGCCGGCCTGCTCGCCCACGAGATGCGCGTGCCGCTGGTGCACTTCCTCGATGCGTCATGCCCGTCGGTTCGGCAGCCGTGACACGCTGCCGTTGAGTTTGGCCCTGAGGCGCGACAGGGCGCGGGGAGCAACCGGCGCCGCGCTCCGCAGGCTGGCCTTGACGGCGTCGACCGCCGGGCCGGCCACGGCCAGCGGCAGGCAGGTGTCCTCCTCCGGCGCGTAGGAGGCGAACGCGGGATGCAGGGTCAGCGCGCCGGCACCCTCCTCGTAGTCGGCGTGGAGATGCGAGCGCAGCCCGGCGTACATGTAGCTTTCCGCCGGCAGGCCCTCCGCCCAAGCAAGATTGTGCTCCTCCAGTTCGAGGCGGAAATATTCGACCGAGCTCCACGCCATCTGCACGATGTTGATGCCGTTGATGAGCACGTCGATCGGGATCAGCATGCCGCCTTGAGCCACGCAGTGGCGCGGCGACAGGTACAGATCGCGGGCCGGGAGGCTCTCTCCGAAGGCGCCGGCCGAGGTGCGCACGGGCTGCGCTAGCTTGGGCTGCGCATGCCGTGCGGGATCGAGGCGGCGGCGGCCGATCCACCTGATGGGACACGGTCCCGTCGCGGTCAGATCCAAGTCGCCGGTCGCGAGATCCTCGATCCGCCGTTCCCCCGTCGGGGTCCTGATCAGGGCCCCTGCGACGAAGCAGACCACTTGGCCGGTCGCCCCGGTGCCGCCTGCATCTCCGGTGGAACCCGTCGCGCCTGTCGCTCCGGTTGCTCCTGTGGCGCCCGTGGTGCCGGCCGTGCCCGTGGCACCTGTTGCGCCGGTGAAGCCCGTCCCCGTCGCGCCTGTGGCTCCAGTGACACCGGAGCGACCGGTATCATGGAGCACCTGCCACAAGCGGCGTAGCGCACCAGCTTTTACAGCCTTGTAGTCCCGCAGCACCTCGGCGTCGCTGATGCGGGCGTAGACCATCGCCATCGCCGGACTCTCGTGGCCGAGCACGCTCATGATGATGTGCAGTTTGGCCCCACGCTCGGCGAGTTGCGTGCCGACCGTGTGACGGACCCGGACGAGTGGGAGCACCTGTGCGCGGGCGGCAGCACAACGCTGTGGCGCTGGGGCGACGATGTGCCCTCCGACATGCTTCCCACCGACGTGAGTCCGGCCGAGGCGGCGTGGCGTCGGGCATGGGCGAAGTCGGGCGGCATGCTGGCGCGCCCGGAAGGCGGTTTCCCGGCCGCCTTCGAAGCGCACCGGCGGCCGAACGCCTTCGGGCTCAGCATCGCGGCCATTCCCTACTTGTCCGAGCTGACCGCGGCGCCGGGCGTGACGCGCGGCGGCGACGGGGGCTGCACGATCTGCGGCGGCGCCGGCATCCTGCTTGGCTGGCTGCCGCTGGCGACGAGCTACGGCGAGCCCGACGACTGCGAGCACGGCGCTGGCGACGTCGTCGACCCCGGCCACACCGTCGCGCGTCGGGTCAGCGTCGTGCCGTGAGCGGCGAGGCTGCGCCCGACCCGGCCATCCCAAGCCCTTGTCATCTTCTCGCAAGCGGACAGTCCAAGACCACGTCGGTGCTGCTCGAAATCAGCCGCTTTGCTCCAGCTGCCGACGCTCGAAGCATAGTCGCGTTCGATCCTCATCGCAGTACAGCAGCAGCGCGGCTAATGCCGACCCGTGTGGCAGATGCACTGGCACCGCACGGTGTGCAATCCTTGCGCTGGTCCACGACGACCAGAGCTGCGCCCCGGATCGGGGTTGTTGCCGGCGGTCAGGGCGCTCCCCGGTCCTGCCCGTCGGTCACCTTCTCCAGCCAGTCCACGTTGCGGCCGTCCACGGTGTCCTGAAGAGCGATGTGGGTCACGGCGCTGGTCGGTGCCGCGCCGTGCCAGTGCTTG
>CALMGA010000253.1 GCA_937863205.1 uncultured Beijerinckiaceae bacterium
TCGCAGCGCTCGAGCAACTCCTCATGCCGGCCAATGTCGTGCACGGAGCCCTTATCCAGCACGAGGATGGCGTCGGAGTGGATTAGTGACGACAGCCGGTGCGAGATCACTATCATTGAGCGCCCTGCCGCGATGCGGCTGATGTTGGCGTTGACGATGGCCTCACTCTCGGCAACGAGTGCAGAGGTAGCCTCGTCGAGAATCAGGATTTTAGGGTCGGTGATAAGGGCGCGGGCGATGGCAAGGCGCTGGCGCTGCCCTCCTGACAGGTTGGGCGAGCCCTCGTATATGTACGTCTCGTAACCGCGTGGCAGCTTGTCAATAAACTCCTCCGCTCCCGCGAGCCGGGCGGCGTAGACCATTTCCTCGAAGGATGCATCGGGCTTTGCGGCGCAGATGTTGGAGCGGATGGAGCCAGAGAACAGGAAGTTCTCCTGCAGCACTACGCCTAGGCTAGCGCGCAGGTGGTCGACATCGTATTCGCGCACGTCCACGCCGTCGATCTTGATGAGACCGGTATAGTCCGAGTGGAGGCGCTGGAGGAGGCGCGTTACCGTGGTCTTGCCCGAACCGGAACGGCCCATCACGCCGAGCGTGGTACCCCGCGGCACTTCGAAAGTGACGCCGTTCAGCGCGGGGTTGATAGCGCCCTTGTACTTAAAGCGCACACCGGCGAACTCGATGTGACCTTTCAGCGACACCTTGACTCCGTGGCCGGAGCGGCCCTCCTCCGCCGGCTGGTTGACGAGGCTCGACACCATGCCCACCGCGATGCGCGCCTCGTCGTACTGCTGGACAAGCTGCGCCGCCTGCATCAGCGGCGCGGCGACGCGCTGGCTCAGCATGAGGAAGGCGAACAGCGAGCCGACGTAGACGGGGTCCTTGGTCGACATGGCGAGGTAGACGCCCAGCGCGAAGACGCCGGAGATCATCAGGCGCTCGATGGGCTTCACTACCGCCTCGATGAGGTTGCCGAGATCGCCCTCGGCGAGGCGCAGCCTGGCAACGTTGGCGGTCAGTACGTCCCAATCGTGGCGCTGCTTAGCATCGAGTGCCAGCGACTTAATGGTTCGAATGCCGTGGATGCACTGCGAGAGAAAGGCGCCGCGGCTGGCCTCGGCCCCCTCCACCGCGCCCGAGCGGCGGCGGTAGGCCGGCAGCATTAGCACAATCCAGGCGGCGATGAGCGCACACATCGCCAGCACGATCGCGGTCAGCAAGAAGGAGAAGTAGAACATCACCGGCAGGAAGAAGATCAGGATGCCGGAATCCAGCACGGTGCCGAACAGCTGGCCCGTGAGGAAATTGCGGATACGCGACATCTGGCTCATCTTGTGGGTTATGAGCCCGGCCGGCGTGGTCTCGAAATAGTCGACGGGCAGCGTCAGGACCTTGTCGAACATGTAGGTCCACAGCTTGACGTCGACGCGGGTCGTCAGGCGCAGCAGCAGGTAGCGGCGCAGCGCGCCGAACGCCGTCTCGAAAGCGATCAGCACACCCATCATCAGGCAAAGCAGCATGAATGTGTTGTAGGCATAGAACGGCAGCACGCGATCGGTGAGCAGCCGCCAAAACATGATTGGAGTCAGTGCGAGGAAGCTCAGAGCGATGGCGGCGATGCCGATGTCCAACACCAGACGGCGCTCGCGGAAGATCAGCGTGGCGATGAGATCCAGGGAGAACGGCTTCGTCTCGTCCTCAATAGCGTAAGAGCGTTTTACGATGATAATCTCGCCGGTCCAGATCTCGGCGAAACGATCTCGATCGAACTCGAGCGGGAGATCGGCAAAAGGGTCGAGCAGCCGAACGAACGGCGTCGCCGACGCGATATCGGCCGTGGTGAGGAGCATCATGGCCCCACTCTTCAACCGCACGATCGCTGGTACCACGCGTTTCAGATCGGCCAGATCCTCCCACCCAAGTCGCATGATCTTACCGACCAAACCCACCTTTGTGCAGCATCGCACCAACTGATCACGCGTCACCTCCTTGCCTAGGAGGTTGTCGCGCACGAGTTGGTTGCGGGTTAAATGCAGACCGTGGCTGCGCGCCACGACGATCAGGCACTCCAGTCCGCCGATTGCCGGTGGGGCAAGCTTGCACAATTCCAGAGTGTGCGCGACCACCAGGATACTCCTCGCCTAATTGATACAGCTTGGGACACCATAACAGGAAGAATGGCGGAAAGGCGATGTCGTACGCGATGACCCCGTACGCGAATCGCTAGAAGCCGTGCATTTCGACATCGTAACTAGTGCGCTGTCACGACTGACCTTTGGGATTGCCCCGCTTTGGTGGACGGTCAGTGGACTTGTTCGGGCAGGCTGGTCATAGCGCTGGCATGGGCGTGATGGTAGCTCTTTTCGTAGTCGACGGGAGAACGGTAGCCGAGGCCCGAGTGCAGCCGCAGCGGATTGTAGAAGGCTTCGATGTAGGTGAAGCAGGCCATGCGGGCCTCGGCTTGCGAAGTGAAGGAGCGCCGGCTCAGCAACTCGCATTCCAGGATCGAGAAGAAGCTTTCGGCCATGGCGTTGTCGTAAGCATCACCGACAGACCCCATTGACGGCCGCACGCCGGCTTCCTTGCAGCGACTGCCGAAAGCCAACGACGTATACTGGCAACCCTGGTCAGAATGATGGATCACGTCCATCGGTTTGCGCTGCCCGACCGCCATGTCGAGGGCGCTGACGATCAGCTCCGTGCGCAGGTGGTTCTGCATGGACCAGCCCACGACCTTGCGACTGAAAACATCCAGCACGACGGCCAGGTACAGGAAGCCGCTCATCGTGGGCACAAAGGTGATGTCGGCGACCCAGAGCCGGTCGGGTGCGTCGGCCTTGAAGGCGCGGTCAACAAGGTCAGGAGCCGGGCGGCCCTTCTCGTCGCGCCGCGTCGTGGTCGGGCCACCCTTGCGGTGGCAGGCGCCGACAAGGCCGGCCGCCCGCATCAGCCGGGCGATGCGCTTGCGGCCGTGCCGCTCCCCGCAGGCCTGCAGGGCAGCATGGACGCGCGGCGCGCCATAGGTGTCGCGTGAGGCGGCATGCACCTCCCGCACCCGCGCGAGCAGCGCCTCGTCCGCCTTGCAGCTGGCAGAAGGAGCGCGCTCCCGCCAAGCATAGTACCCGGCTTTGGAGACGCCGAGCACGCGGGCCATCACGCTCACAGGAAAAACGGCCTGGTTGGCGCTCATGAAGGCGAAGAGCCGGACGGCACCACGCCGGTCTCCCGCGCGAACCAGGCCGCCGCTCGAGAGAGGATGTCGCGCTCCAGCCGCAGCTGCTTGTTCTCACGGCGCAGTCGGGCCAGTTCGTCCCGCTCGGTCGAGGTCAGGGCGACGTCGGCGACCGCGGGCTTCGCTTCGCGCCGGCCATCCCGGCGGTCAGCCTCGGCGACCCAATTGCGGATCGCCTGGGCGGAGGGCTCGAACTCGCGGGCGAGATCGGTCGGGTCGCGGCCGGACCGGACCAAGTCGACGATCTGCTGCCGGAACTCCGGCGCGTAGGGTGGGCGTGTTTTGGGCATCGGGAACACCTCGTGCGAAAGCATCATCGGTGTCCATCAAAGCGGGGCAATCCCAAGCAGTTGCAGGCCAAAATGCGCGACGTCGAGCTGAGCTTGCGCGGCCTTCTTCGCGGCTTCGGCTTGAAGGTCGGCGAGATCAGCAAAGGGCAGTATGCCGCGCGTGTCCGGATGCTGGTGTCGGGTCATGAGATGCTGGAGCGGATCGCGGATGCGATGCTGCAAGCCCGCGAGGCGTTGCGGACGGAGTTCGCCAAACTGCACCGAGCGATGCTGACGATCGTCCGCGGCAGCGAGGTGTGCCGACGACTGATGACGGCGCCGGGGGTGGGAGCCCTGATTGCCGTGACCTTCACCTCGGCGGTGGACTGTCAAT
>CALMGA010000254.1 GCA_937863205.1 uncultured Beijerinckiaceae bacterium
CGCGTCGGATGCCGGCGGCGTGGCGTCGACCGTCTTGAGGATACCCCGTCGCCTAGCCTCGATATCCCTGCCCACGGCGTCCGACGACTTGCCGATCGCGGCACCGGAGGCTTGCGCCTCCTGCCGCGCCGAGGCGATCACCTCGCTCATCTTCTTAGTGAGATCGGCATCGTGAACGCGCTCGCTCGCGGCGGCGAAGATCGCGGCGCAGCCGGCTTGGCGGTCGTAGGCCTTGACGGGATCGTCCTTCGCCGGAGCAACGGTGTCCGCCAGGGCAGGTCGCATCGCCGCGACGAGGGTCAGAGTCGAGGCGAGCAGCCGCATGGCGATCCGCCCGCGCCGGCGGAGCCGATCGAGACGGCGCGCCCGGAGGCTGATCGGCCCGGCGCGGGCGCAGAGCCATCCGACGGCGTCAACCGGCGCCGCTGCATGGGCGATGGCGGCCGGGACGGGATCGGAGAAGGCCTCGCCGCGCCTCGTGACTCCTGGCTGGTCCATCGCCATCCCCACCGATCTCCACGCCGCCGCTCTTCCCGAGACGCATCCGCGACGCCTGTCGGCGTCGTCAAGCCGACGGGGTCCGGGCGGCGAGCAACACCGCCCGCGGCGCGGCCTGCGGGCATGCCGCGCGAGAGGAGGTTCAAGGCCCTTTTTTGCAGGGACGTTGCGTCGCCACGCCGGTCCGTAACGATTTGTTACCGGGCGGGTCGCACTCCGGGGGCGGGGCGCTCCTGCCGTCCGCGCCGGCCAGATGCCTTGCCCGAGCATCCTGCAGGCGGCCTGCCGCAGGCTCGGCCGGGATCACGATCTCGATCGCCGCGCCGCCGGCCCGCGATTGCGCGATGGCGATGGTGCCGCCGTGCGTCTCGACGATCTGCCGGGCAATGGCGAGCCCGAGGCCGCTGCCGCCGGTCTGCCGGCTACGCGAGTGCTCCAGGCGCGCGTAAGGGTTGAAGACGCGGTCGCGCTGCCCCTCTGGGATTCCCGGGCCGTCGTCGGCGACGATGACGCGGGCGCCATCCGGCGTGCGCGCCACCTCCACCGTGACCTCGCCGCGGCCGAACTTCATCGCGTTGTCGAGGATGTTGCAGAGCACGCGGCGCAGCGCCACGGGATCGCCGACGACCACGGCGCCGTCGCCGTAGCGGCCTTCGAGGCGCAGCGGCGGGCCGAGCGCGTTGCGCTCCTCGACCTCGGTCGCGGCGAGGTCGCCGAGGTCGAGCCTCGTGCGGCTGCCTGAGGTGGCGGTGCCGCGGGCGAAGGCCAGCGAGGTCTCGACAAGCTCGGTCATCGCCTCGATGTCGGCGACCATGCGCCCGTGCGGCGTTCCTTCGGGCAGGGCTTCCACGCGCAGGCGCAGCCGCGTCAGATAGGTTTTCAGGTCGTGGGAGATGGCGCCGATCAGGAAGGACCGCTCCGCCATCAGGGCGGCGACACGCGCCTGCATGTCGTGCACGGCCTGCGCCAGGGCGCGCAGATCCGGCGCGCCGCCGGCGACGACGCGCTCGCCCGGCGCGGTGCCGTCGAAGGCGCTGACGGAGGCCCTCAGCCGGCGCAGCGGGCGCGTCTCGCGCAGGGTGGTGAACACGGCGAGGCCGGCTACGGCGAGGCCGAGCACGCCCGCGAGCACGCTCGGCGGCAGGCCGAGCACGGCGAAGGACGCGGCCGGCGAGGGATCGGCCCACTGCATCAACAGCGTCTGCCCGTCGCCGAGCGGGGCGATCACCTTGGCGACGCGGCCGTCTCCGTAAAGCTGCCGCTTCTCCGGCGGCGTCGCCACGGCGGCGTCGGTGAAGGCGCTGATCTCGCCTGCGCGATCACCGACGAGCCGGCGCAGCTCCGCTTCGAGATGCGGCGCCGGCAGGTCGGCGGACGTCGCCGCCGGCGTGCCCGCGACGATCCGCATGGTGACCGCGGCGTCGCTGCCGCGCCGCAGTACGCGCTGGCGCAACTCCGCGTCGGCGCCACGCAGCAGCGCGATCATGCCGGCGGCATGCACGACGCGCGGCGCCGGGCGCGAGCGCAGGTGGACTACGCGGCGCGAGGCCAGCACGTCGAGGCCGACCGAGGCGACGACCATGGAGGCGAGCGCCGCCGTCAGGATCAGCATGATCCGCCCGGCGAGGCCGATGCGCGCCAACCCCCTCAATTCCGCCGCATCACTCCCATCCCCTCACTCCGGCCGCACGGGCGCGGCGAGGATGTAGCCGGCGTTGCGCACCGTGCGGAGCAACTCGCCCGCGGTGCTGCCGCCATCCCCGAGCTTGCGCCGCAGCCGGCTGACCTGGACGTCGATGGTGCGGTCGAACACGTCGGCGATGCGTCCCCGCGTCCAGTCGAGCAGCTGGTCGCGCGACAGGACGCGCTGCGGCCGAGTCACGAAGCAGTGCAGCAGGTCGAACTCGGCGCTGGTGAGCGGCACCTCCGCCCCATCGGCGCGACGCAGCACCCGGCGAGCGTCGAGGTCGACCAGCAGGTCGGCGACGGCCAGGCCCGCGCGCCCCGCCGCCTCCGCGTTGCTGCATCGAGTTAAACCAGGGTTGCGCGGACCGGAGCGGGCGCGGCGCAGCACGGCGCGGATGCGGGCGAGCAGGACGCGCGGGCTGAAGGGCGTGGTCACGTAGTCGTCGGCGCCGATCTCCAGGCCAAGGACGCGGTCGATGTCGTCGTCCTTTGCCGTCAGCATGATGACCGCCGGCCCGCCGGCCCCCGGGCCGCTCGCGACGGCGATGCGCTGGCACAGCGACAGCCCGTCCTCGCCCGGCAGCATCCAGTCGAGGACAACCAGCTGGGGGGCATGGCCCGCCGCGACGAGGGCGTCGTAGGCCGCCACGTCGGCCGCGACTGCGACGGTGAAGCCTTCACGCCGCAGGAACTCTGCGAGCAGGCCGCGGATCTCCGGGTCGTCCTCGACGATGGCGATGCGGACCGCGTCCATGGCGCCCACTCTACGGGCGGGTCCTGGAGAAGCAAGAGATCGACGCCGTCCGTTACAAATCGTTACATCGAATGCTTGCGGCAACCATTCGCTACAAAGCCTTACGCACAGTCTTCGGCCAGCGGCTATTGGGGAGGCGTGATGGGCGACAGGATCAGTTTGCGGAGGGAAGGCGAATGCGTAAGGTCACGGCAGCCGGGCTGGTCGCGGTGGCGACGGCCATCTCCGCCCTCCTCGGCTCGGCGAATGCGGCCGCCGCGGCCACGCCGGGCTGCGACGCGATCCTGTACCGCGACGCGGGCTTCCTCGGCCCGAGCCAGCGCATCGCGGGGGATCAGCCGTCGCTGCGCCCCGACATGCTCAGGCAGGCCTCGTCGCTGCGCATCGCGGCGGGCCGCTGGACCTTCTTCGCCGAGCCAAGCTACGGCGGCGCCTCGCTGTCCTACGGGGTGGGCGACTCCCCCCGCGTGCCGGCGGAGTGGAACGACCGGATCAGCTCGGCCCGCTGCACGACCGACGTGGCGCAGACGTCCCCGGACGTCGCCCCCGTGCCGATCGGCGCCGCCCCCTACTTCCTCGGCGGCCAGCCCTACGGCTGGTACGATGCCGGCTGGAACGGCGCCGGCTTCTACGTCGTCGGGACGCAACTCCTTCGCGGACGCGGCTTCGGCGGACGCGAGGGCTGGCACGGCTGGCATCGATCTTTCTGGTATCGCTACCACCATCGCTTCGCCCAGTATGCCCGTGGCGACGGAGACAGGCGATTGGCGCCGCCGCGCCACGAGGCTGGCGGCGGAAGGGATCGCCACCCCAGCTTCCATCCCGTCCACTTCCCCGGCGGCCAGGGCGGCTTCCGCCCCGGTGGCGGGCCTCGCGGTGGCCACCCATTCGGCCAAGGCGGACATCGCGCCGGGGCCGGGTTTCGGTTCGGCGGCATGGGTCGCAGTGGCGGCAGGGGCCACCGTAGCGGTGGAGGGCATGGCGGTGGAGGTCGTCATCGATAGTCGACACGCTCTCGAACCGGCCAAACTACGGAACGCATTCCGCGTGGCCGGACCCGCCCGTCTCGGCGACTGCAGCAAGACAGTCTCGGCCGCCCTCGCCAAGCCGGCGGTCTGCCGGCGGCCAACGATTTTATCCATGACGAGCAGCGTTCCTTGCGAGGCAGGAAGCAAAAACCCTGCGCCGCCACCCCTCCCACCTCGTTCGGTGGGGCGACGGGCACCTGGGTGCGCGACGAGGCAAAGGTCACGATCAAGGCCGGCAGCGAGGGTGTGCTCGCGATCCACGGTGGCGCCACCTTCGGCGCGCATGACTCGCAGCGTGTGAAGAACGGATCGGTGAACGTGGGCGAGATCGCGGGGACGGTCAGCGCGAAGGATCACCGGCTCAGCTACACCATGGGCAACGTTGGCAAGACGCTGCCCATCGACAAGGGCGACGACAACATGTGCAAGGTGTGGATGCAGCGCGCGGGTGAGCGCACATTGACCTAATCGTTGTCGGGTTGCCACTCGAGCGCGGAGTAGATCGAGACGTTGATCCGCACGTTGAGTGCAAGCCAGCTCGCCTTTTCGATCGTCAGGCGCCGTCCCGCCTCGACCGCTTCGCTCTGTGTCGCGGCTTTGGCATGCGCCTCCGCAATGGTCCGCATCGTGTGGCCGTCGTCATGCTTGACGGCCTCGATGACCACATACCACTCTCCCCGACCGGTGCGCCGTGCCGTGAGGACAGCGCGACGGCGCTTGGCGTGCTCGGCAATGCCACGCCATAGAGCCTCATCCTCGTAGGAGCCATGACGCTCGGCTTCGAACACGAGTCCTTGAAGGCTCGGCTCGTTCAGCTTCTCGAGCTCGAATTTGATCTTCGCTAGACTGGAACCGATGTCGTTGAGGGCGGCCCTCGCCGCTCCGGTGATCGGGGGTTGCGCGGCGTCTGGCCCCTCAGAGTCTGTTTGAGATCACTGTGAGCTTCGGCAGAGCTTTCGCAGCATGAGGCGAATGGAAGCCAAGTGCACAAAAGCGAGCGCGTTGCGGGTCAAGCACTCCCCAATCCTCGGCCAGCCGACGGCAGCGTTTCAGCCAGGCAATGGTGCGCTCCACGACCCGGCGCTTGGGCAACAGCACGAAGCCCTTGGCCGTGCTCTTGGCCGTGTCGGAGCGCTTGACGATCGCCACCTCGACGCTGCGACAGGCCCGGCGCACGCCGGCCTGAAACGCCGGTCCCTGGTCGCCGCCGTCGGCGTACAACTTGAGCAGAAACGGGACCAAACCGAATGAAGTGGCCATCACCAGCACGCCGCCGTCGCGGTCCTGAACGTCGGCCCGGTGGACAACCGCTTGCATCAGCAGGCCTTGCGTATCAACAAGGACGTGACGCTTCTTGCCTTTGATCTTCTTGCCCGCATCGTAGCCCGGCGGGTCGACGCGGGAGCCCCCTTTTCCGCGCTCTTGACGCTTTGGCTGTCGATGATCGCCGCCGTTGGACTGGCCTCGCGTCCGGCCGCCTCCCGGCAGGCGACATACAGTACGTGGTGCAGGCGCTTCAGCGTGCCGTCGTAGTCCCACAGGTCGAGGTAGCCGTACACCGTGCTGTAGGGCGGTAGATCCTTGGGCATCGCCCGCCACTGGCAGCCCGTGCCCAGCACGACCGTCCGCCCGTTGACCACCTCGCGCAGGTCGACGCTGCGCTTGTTGCCGCCGCGGTTGGCCGGTGGGATCAGCGGCGCGACCAGCGCCCATTCCGCGTCGGTCAGGTCGGTGGGGTAGCGCAGCCTGCTGCGGTCGTAACGACCCCTGTTCTCATTCGTTCACATCGGCGGCCTCGTGGTCTGGCCACCCTTGAACCACAAGCTGCTCAACCCTTTCATTTTCTTCTCAAACGGACACTTAGGCTTCGTCCCACGCAAAGCAGAGCGGGACATGGGCCGTCACCGCCGAGCGCTCCCGGCTCCAGCTCCCGGCGTAGCGGCGTACGGCGTCGTCGCCGTCCTTGTCGCCAAGCCCCCGCAGCGTCTCGAAGATCCGGGTCCGCGTGAGCCGCTCGCGTGTCGGCTTGTCGCCGTTGGCCAGCAGCAGCCGGTCGAGGTCGTTGCGCCAGGGATCGATGCGAGGAACCGGCTGAGGGCTGCGCTTGTGGCGAAACGACGTCTCGCCCGATCGGATCAACTTGCGAACGACTTTGCGCGAACCCTTCAGCTCGCGGACGATCTCCTTGATCGCCTCGCCCCGCACGAAGTCCGCCCTACACCAACTCCGCGCGGCGGATCCTCGCGGCTGTCTCCACAACCAACATCCCCGGTGTCGCCCTTCAAAAGTCGAAGAGCGGTGTGGACGATCTGTTCCGGGATCCCTGTTGGAAGCCGATAACTCCGTAAACGGAGTTCCTATCGCACGCTTGTTCACATCCGACAATGGATATACGAGTTCGATTATCGCGCCGACTGACGCACAGGCGCAATCAAGCAGCCCGCATTGCAGGCGAGCTGCATTGCTTCCGATTGAGCACAACGCCGTCGAGGTAGTGGCCGGGGAACAATCGGCCGCGTTGCGGAATGGGGCTTGCTGGTCGGCTTTCAAACTGCGGCCGAGGGCCTTTAACAATCTATTAAACAATGTCCATTATAACATAGATCAAGTTTGCTCAAGGGCGCCGTTCTGCGGAACGCGATTGGCACCGAGGCCAAGTGTGATATCGACGACGAACAAATAAGATAAGCCTGCCGCATTTTTACGGCAGGTTGCGGAGCTTCGCTGGGCTTCAAAATAGTCGAGATCGACCTTTCACGTAACGTGACGCACCCCGAATTGGACAGTCTATGTCATGCCATATCCGAATTGATTATCACCTCTTGATTTGAGGAACTTCGGCCAGATGGTGCGGCCTCACTTAGTTTGAGCGTATGCAACCTTTTTCAATATGTGGAGGACGACTATGCTTGCGGCGCGGTCAGCCGCGAGTTGAGTGAAATGCAAGACATGCGGCCCGAAGCCATCGTGTACGCCGCCGAGACGCTTGACAGTCGCCCCGAGTTCGTTTGGACGGACGCGATTTGGACATTCTCATTTCCGACGAGGCTGACGAGCCTGTCTGCAACCTGAAGGTCACAGCACGAAGGACAACCTGATTGGGCATTGAGCCAAGCCGATCGATCGGCGGAGCTTTTCCGGCATTGTTGCCAGGCGTCACCAGTACATGACGAGATACACGGACAGCTGACCCCTGGGGTAGTCCTTACAGTTCTCCAACGTCTGGTGGCGCAAGGTCTGCCACATCTTTATGACTCGACAGCGTTCCTCTTCTCAGAAAGCAAGAGATCACTCTGCAGCACTCGTCTGCACTTTTTCTCGAACTTCTTGTAAGCTGGTCATTAAGGCTGCCTCTACGGGCGGTCTGTGGAAAAAAACACAATCACTAGTCATTATAAATGCTCAAATCGGAGAGCAACCATGCGTTGGGCAGCGGTGTTTGTTGTGACGGCAACGTCGGTCTTCGCCACGGCGGCCTTTGCGACGCCGCAGAACCCGGCGACGGCGCAGTTCAATGTCACGATCACCATCCTTAAGCAGTGCGTGGTCACCGCGCCGGCGACGATCAGTCTCGGCTCGGTCGGCGCCAGCGACCTGCTGACCACGACCACCAGCGCCGCGCAGCCCTTCACCGTCACCTGCTCGCCTGGGACCGGCTACACCGTTGGGTTTTCCAGCACCAACGATCTCTCGACCGGCAGCGCGACCCATCAGATGAAGGGCGGCGCCAGCGGCAACACGAATGTTGTCCAGTACAACCTGTTCGACACGACAACAGGCGCCACCAATACCGCCGCGCTCAGCGCCTCCTCCAGCGTCATCTCGGATACGGGCACGGGATCGAGCCAGACCAAGACGCTGAAGGCGCAGGTCACCAACTACACCGTCGAGGTCAAGCCGGACACCTACACCGACACCGTGACGATGACGGTCACCTACTGATCCGAGAAGTGCTCCCATGCGCAAGAACAGTTCCCGCCTTTTCGCCGCCACGGCCATCGCGATGTGCTGCTCCGGTGTCCTTCCCTCACCGTCCGGGGCGGCGGCCCTGCGCGTGTCGCCGATCCTGATCGACGGCGGGGTGCAGGCCAACGCGACGATCACGCTGCGCAATCAGGAGAACCGCCCGCTCAACGCCCAGGTCCGGGTGTTCCGCTGGACGCAGAAGGACGGCCAGGAAGAGCTCATCCCGACGGACGACGTGATCGCCTCGCCGCCGATCGTCTCCATTCCTGCGCGGGAGGAATACGTCATCCGCCTGCAGCGCACCACCGGCGAGGAGCCGGTCAGCGAGGAAGCCTACCGCATCGTCGTCGACGAACTGCCCAACCCCGACCGGCAGCGCAACGGCACGGTGGCGGTGGTGCTGCGCTACATCGTGCCGGCGTTCTTCTTCCCCGCCGATGCGACGCAGCCGAAGCTCAGGTGGTCGGTGGAGCACCGCGACAGTCGCGCCTATCTCGTGGCGGAGAACGGCGGCGACAAGCGCGTCCAGCTGACGAACCTCGGCCTCAAGGTCGGCGGTCGCACGGTGATCGTCGGCAAGGGTTTGGCCGGCTACGTTCTCGGGCATTCCACGAGAGAGTGGCCGCTCGCGGCCAAGCTTTCCGGCCTCAAGGGAGGAACTGTTGTCGCCTTGAGCGACCGCGGCCCTCTCAATGCGCCGCTCGGGCGTTAGCCGAGGCGCAGCCCTTTTCGCAAGCATCGTCCTGGTCGTCTTCGGCGCGGGCCACTCCACGCGGGCCCAGCTCGCGCCCATCGATCCGCACCAGGCACCGATGTCGCTCACCCAGGCGCTGCGCCTCGAAGTCTCCGTCAACGGTGTGCCCACGCGCCTCGTGGAGCCCTTCGTCCTGTCGCCCGACGGCAACCTCCTGGCCAAGCCGAGCGACCTCGAGGACATCGGCATCAAGGTCCAGGGCTTCCCCGATCCTCTGCAGCCGATGGACCTGCGCAGCTTGCAGGGAGTCACCTATCGTTTTGATTCCGCGGCCCAGCGCATCGACTTCCAGCTCTCCGATGCGCAGCGCCTCGCGCACGTCTACGACGCGCAACTCGCCAGCTCTCGCGCCCCGGCGCCGCGCTCCGACTTCGGCGTGGTCACGAACTACTCCGTCTTCGGCACCACGACCAACCAGCTCGGCGCGCTGCCGCGGTTCAGCGGCACGAATGCGACGCTCGATGCGCGTGGATTCAGCCCCTACGGCGAGATTTCGCAAAGCGGCATTCTGGGCGATACCGTGCTCAACGAGAACAAGGCGCTCCGCCTCGACTCGACATACGGCTTCTCCGACCCCGGGCGCATGCTGACGGGTCGCGCGGGCGATGCGATCTCCGGCGGCCTTCCCTGGACGCGGCCGATCCACTTCGCTGGCCTGCAGCTCCAACGGGACTTCGCTCTGCGATCCGACCTCGTGACCCGGCCCCTGCCGAACATCACCGGCAGTGCCGCCGTCCCCTCCACCGTTGACGTGTTCGTCAACAGCACCAAGACCTTCTCGCAGGACGTCGCGCCCGGACCCTATAGCATCACCAACCTTCCCGTGGTGTCCGGCAACGGCACCGCCCACATCGTCGTGACGGACACCACCGGCAAGACCAGCGAGTCCGCGGTGCCGTTCTTCAACGCACCGACCCTGCTCGCCACCGGCCTGTCCGATTTCTCGGTCGACGCCGGTTTCGCGCGCCGCAACTACGGCCTGCTCTCGGACGACTACGACAGGCGCCCGCTCGGCTCCGCAATCGGGCGCTACGGCTTGACCGATTGGCTGACGCTGGAAGGACATAGCGAGGACGGAGCCGGGCTCGCCAACGTCGGCCTCGGCGCGGTGACGCGCGCGGGCCGCTGGGGTACCGTTTCCGCCGCTTTCAGCGGCAGTCGCCACGCATCCCAGTCCGGCGCGCAGATCTACGGCGAGTACAACCTCGACATCGCCGGCTTCACCGTCGACGCGAGCACGCAGCGAACCTTCAAAAGCTTCAACGACCTTGCATCCGTCACGGCGACGACAGCCCATCTGCCGAGCTTGGCATCGGCCTTCGCTTTGGGCGTGTACTCCCTCGACCCCCGCCCGCCGCGCGCCCTCGACCGCCTCACCTTCGGCATCCCGCTCAAGTTCGACGCGACGTCACTCAGCCTGAGCTTCATCAACCTCGTCGAGGCGAACGGGACGCGCTCGCGCATCCTGACAGCCTCGCTATCGCGCCCGCTCCCCTTCGACGCTTCGCTGTTCATGACCGGTTTCGTCGACTTCGCCCAGAGCAGAAGCGCCGGCGTCTTCGCCGGTCTGTCCATCCCGCTCGGACCGCGCGTTCGCGCCAACGCCGGCGGTTCATACGGCGGCTCGGGCCGCTACGGCGAGGTCGATGTCGGCCAGCCGGTCCAGCCGAGCGACGGAAGCGTCGGCTGGCGCTATCGCGATGTCGAGGGCAGCAACGCGATCCGCATTGGCGACGCCGCCTACCGGTCGAGCTACGGCACCGTTCAGGTCGAGGTCTCGCAACAGGGCAAGGCGGTCAGCACGCAGGGCGAGTTCGACGGCTCCTTCGGCTACATCGGCAGCGGCGGCCTGTTCGTCGGCAACCACATCGCCGATGGCTTCGCCGTCGTTGACACCGGCATCGCCGGCGTCCCGGTCTACCGTGATAACCGGCTGATCGGCGAAACAAACCCTTTCGGCAAGCTCGTCGTGCCCGACCTCCGGTCCTACCAGGGAAACCAGATCGCCATCGATCCGCTCGGCCTGCCGGCCAACGCCGAGGCGCGTTCGACGAAACAGGTCGTCGCGCCCGCCGCGCGCAGCGGCGTCGGGCTGAACTTCGGCATCGACCGGCACGTCGACGCGGCAATGGTGCGCCTAGCCGACGCCCAGGGCCGCCCGCTGCCCGTCGGCGCGAAGGGCCATCGCAAGGACGACGAAGGCTTCGTGGTCGGTTACGGCGGACAGGCCTACGTCAAGCACCTCGGGCCCGATAACGTCGTGGTCATCGATCTCGGCGACCACGAGTGCACCGCGACCTTCCCCTACCAGCCTGACGGCGGCAAGCGCGTCGCGATCGGACCCATCCCATGCCTTTGATCCAACGTTTCTGTTCCCGCTTCTCTGTGGTGCTGGCGCTGGCCTTCCTTGCCGCCGGCTTCCTCGGCAGCGGTGCAAAAGCCCAGAGCGTCAACCTCACGTGTTCCGTCGGCATCACGACGGTGGCGTTCGGCAGCATCGACGTCCTGCCCGGCGCGGCGGTCGCCACCAACGCGACCCTGTCCGTGTCGTGCCTCAGCGTGCCGGTCTCGACGGGCTCGCTTTACGTCTGCGTCGCCCTGCCGTCGCGCTCCATGCTTGGCGCCTCGACCACCCTGGCCTACGACATCTACGGTCCGTCGCCTTCGACGTCGTCGTGGTCCAACACCGCCCAGATCGCGGTGCCTCTTTCGACCCTGAGGCTCGGCCAGACATATACGCTTAACGTGGCAGCTTCCGTGCTCGGATCGCAGCAGAGTGTCCCAGCCGGGAGTTACGCGCAGACCCTGGCGGCGACCGCCACCTACGGCACCACGAACTGCACCTCGGGCTCGCTCACCGGCTCGACGAGCTTCTCGTTCCAGGCGACCGCGACGGTCTTGAAGTCCTGCAACGTGTCCGCCAGCGATCTGAGCTTCGGCGCCGTTGGCGACCTCACGGCGGCGGTGCTCGGCCAATCCGCTCTCAGCCTGCAATGCACGCAGGGCACCGGCTACACGGTGTCGCTCAGTGGCGGACTATCTGGCGCCGCGGATCCGACGGCGCGTAAAATGACCATGGGAACGCAGTCCGTGACCTATGGCCTTTATCAGAACAGCGCGCGATCGATCCCGTGGGGAACGCAGTCGACCCTCGGCGGAAGCGGCACGGCGTCGACGCAGACCATCCCGGTCTATGGGCTCGTGCCAATCCAGCCGACGCCCGCGATCGGGACCTACAGCGACACCGTCGTGGTCAGCGTCACCTACTGATCCTACCCCGGCCGTCATACCCAGATCATTGCTGGAGCCACACTTCGCCGCTGTTCGAGGGCTCGCTCGCGTCGCGATCGAGCCCGTCCATGGGCAGCCTCACGGAGGCGCTCGCCGGCTTCCGCGAGTGGGACAGATACATGGCTCTCTTCCACCGAGAGCTTAAGCAACAGATTGGCCGAAGGCGACAGACCTTCCATTGTGACGCAAGTCAGCCGCCGTTCAGGCTTTGTCTTCGCGTTCCGACGTAGATGGTATCAAATGGCTTCCAAATTTGGATCTGGCGCGATCTTGATGACGCTGTGAACGGGTCAGGCGGCACCTATCAGCCGCGCCTCGATCGGGTCGACCTTGGCGCGATTGTACATCTGACGCTTGATGAGCTTCAGCCTGTTGACTTGCCCTTCGGTCTGGCCATTCGACCAGGCGCTGGCGATCGCAGCTTCGACAGCCGCCTTGTCCTTGCCGATGCCGGCACCGAACGAAGCCAGCAGGCTGGCGGCGGCGTCGCTGATCCAGCCCTCGAGATCGCCGCTCGTCCGGCGCACCATGGTTTGGAAGCGGTCGAGCAGGCCGCGGGCCTCGACCGGCGTCGGCACGCGCGCCTCGATCGCGGCCGCCGTCACCGTCTCGGCCCTGCTCAGGTGGTCTCGCCCGCTCGTCATCAGCCGCGCGATGGTCCTGGCCGAAAGCACGCGCTGGAGTTGCTGATCACTCGCCGTGTCCGCTCGCCGGCGCCGGGTGGCCCACTCCGAGACAACGCGGAGCGAGCTGCGGAAGCCGTGCTCTTGCAAACGTCGCCACAGTTCCGCGCCGTTGCGGCAGCCGGCCGCCCACTGCGCGTCCAGCAAGGGCAGGTGCACCTCAATCGAACTCTGCCTTGTGCG
>CALMGA010000255.1 GCA_937863205.1 uncultured Beijerinckiaceae bacterium
CCATCGCCTCGCGCACCAGCGCGGCCAGTCCGTCCATGCCCTTGCGGAAGTCCACCGGCCGGCTGGCCAGCATCACCCGCACCGCGCCGGACGGACCGATCATGGCGACGCTTTCAGCGCCCGGATCACCGCTGCCACCATCACACCGTCCTCCCGGCGTCCATGGAATCACCTCAGCCTGCACAACGGAAGCGGCACGAGTCACAAAGCACGGCCGCTGGTATAAGCGGTCTGGATCACGCGGACCAAGGGCGCAGGCGAGCTGAAGGAGCGGGAAAGATCGGCGGCAAAGGTCAGCGCAGCACGCCGCAGCAGGGAAGAGACACTTGCTGAAGGCCGATCGGCTCGCCTCGACCCTAACCTTCGGCAGCAGCAGACAAGGTACCTGGAGGTCTCCAGGTGCAATCGGCCTTCGGGTTAATCTTTGCGAGAAAGCACAACACAAACGCCTCAACGAAACAGTTCGGGGCTAAGAACCATGCCGCATCAACGCACCCCTTGAGAAGCGATCGATTTACTGATTACCAAGTTTTTCGCCACCTCTAGTATAAACAACAGCAAGCAGTGACGCAATCACCGAAAGGTGTTCTGTAGCCTTCTCGGGATAAATCTCATTAGTGGTTTTACGCGGCCACGGGACATAATGACAAGTGAAAAGATGTAAAGTATCGCAGAGTTGACAGCAGCAAATATGACACCTCCAGAAGTGGCAGTATAGAAGCTAGTCTGGATTCCTGATACGAGTTGAACAGCCATAATGACGACCGCTGCAATAGAAGGAATGATGTTTCTTAGGACCCGACCAAAAGATGGCAACAATCCCTTACCAAGAATTTGATAAACTAGAACCGATACAACGTTTCCTGAAGCAATAGAAAGAGATACATAGACGACTCCTAAGCGCACGGAGACAGCTGTCGCTATTAATATGTATATGGATAGCAGCACATTCTGAGTTAAGACAGCGGCATTCTTCCTGAAGGCTTGGAAGAGAGCGGCCTGACTTCCGACAATAGCCATTGGCAGGGACGCGAGACAAAACATTCTCAGAATTGATGACACATCGCCCCAATTGCGTCCAAGGACAATTGAGATCAGCACAGGTGATATGATGCCAAGGAAGGTGAATGAGGGCAGAGCTACGAAGCACCCGACTTGAACGAATTCGACGTAGATACTCCTGAGCGTATCCGGCTGATTAGCTAACTTAGGAAACGCAGCAATCGCAACGGAGCGCATCGGAGCCAAGGTGATTTGTCCGACCAATTCGATAATTCGGACAGCTATCTTGTATTCTCCTAAGATACTTGGGCCAAGAAATAGGCCTATGGTGAAGTCAGACAGTCGACTAGAGACAACACTTGATAAAGGCACACATACAACGACTGCACCTTGAATAAGCACTCGTTGAATCAGCTTGAGACGGTACTGCCGGACGGGTAAAAAACGGACACTGGAACCCACTGTCACCCACACAAACACCATCAATGTAAGGACGGCGGCCATTCGTTGAACGACCAAGGCATAAACCTGAAATCCAGCAAAGGCAAACAGTAGAGCAAAGAGGCTTCCTACTACGACTGCAGCGTTATTCCGTACTGCTAACCATTTGAATTGCATTCGATGAAGTAAAATAGTTTCAGGAGCGATAGTCAACGCCTGAAATAAAATTGTTGGCAAGAGCGCTAAGATGAGTTTTACGGTCAGCGTAAACCCATAGAATAAAGTATAGATTGCAAGTCCGCCACCTATTGCGAAAACAAGCATAGTCGCAATGATAAGAGCAGAAATCTGTATATGAGAGACAAAGCGTTGACTGAGGAAGCCCTTCCTTTGCTGACCGATTTGAATCAGTCCCCATCCGCCAAGAGCAGCAGCGGTTTCGAGCACAACGTTTGCAAGTGCTACATAGCCGAATGCTGATGGATCGAGAATACGAGCAAGAAGCAAGAACGCTGTTAGCTGCAGAACTTGCTGTAGCGCGTTTCCAGCGAGCACCCAAATGCCGCTTGATAGCATCTGCTTTCGCTTCATCTTGCAGTATCCCCAAATGTAGAACCCGGCCTCATGTCTCCAGACAACAGCGCGTCGAAAAATTCTAAGTTTCTTCGAGCGACAACACTACCGACATACCTCTCCGAGCTGATCGAGGCATTGATGCGCATGACACTATAGGCTTCGTCAGATAGCTGATATGCCATTAATAGCGACTTTGCTAGCGATTGCGCACTGCCAGCGTCAAATAGAAACCCATCATGTCCGCTTCTCACCATCTCGCCAATACCTCCTATATTGCTGCCAATAACAGGGACTTGATTGGCGAAAGCTTCAACCACAATTCGACCGAATGGTTCGCGAAATCTCGACGGAACAACAAGATAGTCTATAGAAGACAAGAAATTGCTGTTTTGTTGCCAGCCCACAAAGCTGCAATCTAGACCCGAAAACTGCTTTTTTAGTGCAGTAGTATAGACATTGCCACCTGTTCCGGCAATCATTAGCGAAGGTCTCTGATTTTCGTCTAAAAGCCTCAAAGCTTCTGCAATAAGTTCAATTCCTTTATTCGGGGTTATAAAGCCCAGATATCCTATCACCCGTGATTGACGCCGTGCTGTTTGCACGGCCCTTTCCGAGCTTCTGACAGTGACCGGATCTGGTATAATCGCCGTCGCTGCATTACTGAACAATCCATGCGACAGATGGATCTTTAGTGTCGAATTGCTTAAGCCTATGACACCATCTACATTGCGGCTAGCGATCCTACGTCCAATCGATCCAAGTCTGCAGCTCGCGCATATACTTGTACAATTCTGCCCATTCTTGAAAGCTGTGCCCCACATACAAAATGTATAATAGCTTCTCAATTTGTGAACAGTTTTGAAATTTGTTTTTCTCTTGGAAATCAGCCAGGGCGCCGCTCCGAAGTTCTCCACCGTGCTTGTTATAAAGATTTGCGGCTGTACGTGCTCGAGGAAGTCCTCTATCTTCTTTATGGCTCTAGGATTGTAATTATCTAATGCATGCCAAAAAGTCTTCCTCACAGCAGATGAGGGCGCTTTAAAGTTCCAGTGACAATTTGGCGAGCGAATGCGGAATATCTCCACATTGTTCACAAAGGTTTTGTTCTCTTCTTCACCAATAGCGAGAACTGAAATCTCTGCTCCTTCGTTTGCCAAAGCCTCAGAAATCAACTTTGTCGATATCTCACCGCCCCCTCTGATGTCGGGCGGGTACGCTGCTGCGAGGACTGCAATCCGCATAATGCCGAACTCCATGCGCTACTGCGCGACTTGTTTAGAATGTTAAATTCAACTGGTCAGGAAGTGTCCGTTGCCATGAAGCTCGTTCTAGGGTCAAAACCGGAGCAAGTTGTTGCTAAGACTGTGACTTTCTGATTCGAGATATCTATCGGCAGCACGGAGGCGACATTGGCGGACCTATTCTGGCTCTCGGACGAGCAATGGGTGGTGATGGAGCCGTTCATGCATAAAAACCAGCCCGGACCCGAGCGAAACGACGACCGGGAGGTCAAATCCGGCATCCTGCACGTGCGCACCGCGGGCTGCCGCTGGTGCGACTGCCCAGCGGCCTACGGCCCGTCCACCACGGTGTACAACCGCTTCAACCGCTGGTCCCACCGCGACTTCTGGCGCGCGATGCTGGCCGCGCTCGCCAAGGCCGGATGGGCGGGCGATGCGGCCGCCCTGGACAGCACCTACGTCCGGGCTCACCGCTCCGCCCACGGCGGCAAAGGGGGGGCAAAGGCGCAGAGCATCGGCCCGTCGCGGGGCGGGCAGATCACAAAGGTCCACGCCCTCATCGACGTCCTCGGCCGCCCCGGCGTTCTGCTGCTGACGCCGGGCAACGCCGCCGATGTGACCACCGTCCCGGCGGTGCTGGCCGAGGCGCCCGGCCGCATCCGCCGCCTGAGTGCCGACAAGGGCTACGACGCCGACTGGCTGCGCGCCGACCTGCGGGGCAAGGGCATCACGCCGGTGATCCCGGGCAAGCGCGGCCGCAAGCGGAGGATCCGGCACGACAAGCAGCGTTATCGCGAGCGCTGGCGCATCGAGGCGACGTTCAACCGGCTCAAGGATTTCCGCCGCATTGCCACACGCTACGATAAGCTCGCTCGCAACTACGCCTCAGCCCTCGCCGCAATCGTCACCTTCTGGTGCTGATCGAGTCTGAACCCTAGTGCTCAGCCTACGAGGCGCGAACACGTTATTAAGCTCTCAGGTTCATGTCCACACGTTTCCGTGCCGGTCGTCCGGCCTCATTGAGTAGCGACATGAAAGATTGAGAGAAGGCTATTGGCTCAATCAACGAAGGCGTGCCCCTCGTGCGAGACATATGCGGCGAACATGCCGAACTTGCGATTAGTGTTTTTGCCCGCCGGGTCGGTGTACAGGCCATATACCCCGCAAGACGTCTTGCCCTGCATCAGCGAGCCGGACGCCTCCAAAAACCTCGCGGCGCAAGGTGCTTTGTGCTCTAATTGTCAATCGGCCTACAATTCGGGTTCTTCCGCACTTTCGGTGCTGAGGACGGTGTATGTCGGCGAGCGGGATTGCTTATGTGGTGTGCAGGACGCGCTGGCGCAGCAGGTCGAAGTTGGCGCGGCCGTACATGCTGCGCTTGATCAGCTTGAGGCGGTTCACCTGCCCCTCGACCGGTCCGTTGCTCCACAGCTCAGCCATCGCCGCGCGCACCGCGGCCTCATCCTGCCGTAGGCCGGCGGCAAAGCCGCGAAGCTCGGTCGTGGCGACTTCGGCGAGCCATGGACCGAAGCCGGCAGGGTGTCGCCGGCGCAGCAGCTCGGCGAAGGCGCGCACCTGCTCGGCCGTCGTCCCGAAACCCGGCGCGGCGGCAACGAGAGCTTTGATGAAGCGCCTCTCCTCGGCCGAGAGCGTCGCCGGGTCGGCGGTGAGCCAGCGAGTGATGCGGCGGGTGGATGGGATCCGAACGGAGGGCGGTCGTGCCGGCTCACCGTGGCGTCGTCCCGCCACCCAGCGGCGAACGATGTCGTAGCCGCCGGCGAAGCCCTGCTCCTGCAACTCGCGGTGAAGCCCGGTGGCGCTTCGTCGGCCATCCTGCCAACGCGACTCGAGGACGGGCAGGTGGGCGTCGAGCAGGCTCGGCCCGCGGGCGCGGCGGTAGGGAACGAACTCTCCCGATCGCAGCCAGCGCCGAACGCTGTTGCGCGAAATGCCGAAGCGGCGGACGATGTCTCTGACAGGCACGCCCTCCCCATGCAGCTGCAGCGCCGTCTTGCATCGGGCTCGGCGATGATCGCCACGCACCGGTGTTGGCATCGCCGCGGCCGGTCCCGCAGGTGCGGGAGGATCACGCGCCATCTGCTGCGCCGCCTGTCGGATCGCAGATTGATGTCGCTCGACGAGAGCGCGCAGCGCGTCGGAGGCGTTGACGACGAGGTGCCAGCGATCAGCGACCTGCGTCGCCGCCGGCGCGCCGGTACGGGCCGCCTCGGCGTAGGGTCCGGAGCGGTCACGGCTGACGACCTGGACATCGGGATGGGCAACGAGCCAGTCCCGCAACGGCCCGGCAGCGCGACCGGGCAGCAGATCGATGACGCGATATCGCTCGAGGTCGCAGATGATGGTGCCGTAGGACCGACCGCGCCGCCAGGCCCAGTCGTCGACGCCGATCACCCGCGGCGGCGGGCACGGCTCGATGCCACGGCGGCGGACGAGGCGCAGCACCGTGTCGCCGCTGACCGGCATGGCGAGGCGGCGGGACAGGCGGGCACCGGCCTCGCCGCCGAGGGTCAGGCCGATGTCGGTCTGCGCCGAGGCCAAGCGATTGCTGCGCCGCGCCTTAGCCTGTCCCAGGCTCGGCACGCGCTCGGCGAAGATGCGGCCCGGGCAGCGGCGGCAGCGGAAGCGGCGCATGCGGAGGCGCCACGTCACCGCCCGACCCTGCCAGGGCAGGTGCTGCATGGTCTGCCAGCACGAGCTGTGCACCCGAGTCGAAGCGCTATGCCGCGATAATCAAGGTGAGACAGCGCGTCAATCAAGATGAGACTTGCCGCTGTGCCGCTGCCGGAGGGAGAGCGAAGCTCGACCGAGGGGAGCGGCACAGCGGAGACGGCCCTTTCGGGGCCGGGGTGGTGATCGCGGTCGGCCGGCAGTGAGGACGCCCTTCCTCGTTGGGAAGGGAGACTCTTGTGCCCGGCCGCCACGTGACCGATCACCAGATGAGGCTCTTCATGCACCATCGTCAGACCAACACCGTGGCCGTTGCCGCCGCCAAGGCGTCGATGAGCAAGGCGACTGGGCATCGCATTGCCAGGAACTCTTGACTACCCTCGACCAGCAAGGCGCCCCGTGGCCGGCGGCGGCCGGATCCGCTCGGCGCGATCTTCGAGGCGGAGGTCGTGCCGATGCTGCGGGCCGCTCCCGGCCTGCGTCCGGTCGCCGTGTTTGCCGAGGTGGTCCGTCGCCACCCCGACCTCGGCACCGGCATCCGCCGCACGCTGGAGCGCCGCATCCGTGTTTGGCGCGCCGTGAACGGGCCCGAGCAGGAGGTCATCTTCCGCCAAACCCAAGAGCCGGGCCGCACCGGGCTGTCCGACTTCACCGACCTGGCCGACCTCGGCATCACGGTTGCCGGCGTCGCGCTGGAGCACCGCCTGTACCATTTCCGCCTGGTCTACTCCGGCTTCGAGCACGCCCACGTCATCCTTGGCGGCGAAAGCTTCGTCGCCCTGGCCGAAGGGCTGCAGAACGCCCTGTGGACCCTGGGTGGCGCACCGCTTCAGCACCGCACCGACAGCCTGTCGGCGGCGTTCCGCAACCTTGCCAGCGACGCCCGGGACGACCTCACGGCGCGCTACGAGGCGCTGTGCGCGCACTACGGCATGACGCCCACGCGCAACAACACCGGCGTGGCGCATGAGAACGGCTCGGTGGAAAGCGCGCACGGCCACCTCAAGCGCGCGCTCGCCGACGCCCTGCTGCTGCGCGGCTCGGCCGACTTCCCCGACCTTGCCGCCTATCGCGCCTTCGTGGACGGCATCGTCGGGCTCCGCAATGTTCGCAACGCCAAGCGCATCGAGGCCGAGCGTCCCCACCTCCGGCGCCTGCCCGAGCGGCGGACGTGCGACTACGAGGATGTCACGGTGCGCGTCACCTCGGCGGGCGGCTTCCGGCTGCGCAAGGTATTCTACTCCGTGCCCTCGCGCCTGATCGGCCACAGACTGCGCGTGCGCCTCTACGACGACCGTCTCGACGTCTTCGTCGGCGGCACGCACGTGATCACGTTGCGGCGCGGGCGCCCCCGGCCGGACGGCCGCGACACCAACGTCGTCAGCTACCATCACGTCATCCACGCCTTGCGGCGCAAGCCGATGGCGCTGCTCGGCCTCGTGTACCGCGATCAGCTGTTCCCGCGCGAGGCCTACCGGCAGACCTTTGACGCCCTGCTGGCGGCCCGGCCGGAGCGGGACGCCTGCCGCATGATGGTGGCCCTGCTGGCCCTGGCTCACGACCGTGGCTGCGAAGCCGAGCTGGCGAAGGCTCTGGCCGAGATCCTCCGCGCCGGCCTGCTGCCCGACCTCGACGACCTGCGGGCCCGCTTCGGCCCCGACCCGTCCTGCGTGCCGTGCGTCACCGTCGAACGTGCGTCCCTGGCGAGCTACGAGAGCCTGCTCGGCCCGGCCCCTGTGGGAGAGGCTGCATGAACGCGCCAACCACGATCGACGCCGGCCGTCTCGCCCTCATGCTGGGCGAGTTGCGCCTGCCGAGCATGAAGGCGGTATGGGCCGACATCGCGGCGCATGCCGACAAGGAAGGATGGCCGGCGGCCCGCTTCCTCGGCATCCTGGCCGAACACGAGCTGGCCGAGCGCGACCGCCGGCGCATCGAGCGCCACCTCGTCGAGGCCCGCCTGCCGCCCGGCAAAACGCTGGACAGCTTCGACTTCGACGCCGTGCCGATGCTCTCCAAGGCGCAGGTGAGCGCGGTGGCCGCCGGCGACGCCTGGCTGAAGACCGGGGCCAACCTGCTGCTGTTCGGCCCGCCCGGCGGTGGCAAAAGCCACCTCGCGGCGGCGATCGGCCTCGCCCTGGTGGAGAACGGCTGGAAGGTGCTGTTCACCCGCACCACCGACCTCGTGCAGAAGCTGCAGGCGGCGCGGCGCGAGCTCGTCCTGGAGGCGGCGATCAGCAAGCTCGACCGTTTCGACCTGCTGATCCTGGATGACCTCGCCTATGTCACCAAGGATCAGGCCGAAACCAGCGTTCTATTTGAGCTGATCGGCGCGCGTTATACCAGCGGCCGTGCTTTGTGACTCGTGCCGCTTCCGTTGTGCAGGCTGAGGTGATTCCATGGACGCCGGGAGGACGGTGTGATGGTGGCAGCGGTGAGCCTGCGGACGGATTTCTCGGCTGCCGCGCTGCGACGGCTCGCGGCATCGAGCAAGCATGCCAACCAGAGCCGTCGCCTGCTGTCGCTCGCCGCCGTGCTGGACGGCATGAGCCGGGCTGATGCGGCGCGCATCGGCGGCATGGACCGGCAGACCCTGCGCGATTGGGTGCATCGCTTCAACACGCACGGTCCCGACGGGCTGAAGGACAGCTGGTCCAAGGGCAACCCGGCGCGCCTTTCCGCCGACCAGCAGGCCGAGCTCGCCCGCCTGGTCGAGAGCGGGCCGGACCGGGCGGTTGATGGTGTGGTGCGCTGGCGCCGCGTCGATCTCCAGCGCGTGATCCGCGAGCGCTTTGGCGTCAGCTATCACGAACGCACGGTGGGCAAGATGCTCAAGGCGCTCGGCTTCGCCCACCTCAGCCCGCGCCCGCGCCACCCCGATCAGGACCCGCGCACGATCGAGGTTTTCCGGCAAACTGGCCAGCAGCATTGAGGGCGCACACCGCCCATATCGCCC
>CALMGA010000256.1 GCA_937863205.1 uncultured Beijerinckiaceae bacterium
GACCCGCGCTACAACGGCATCAACCCCTACGCGCTCGGCTTCGCGATGATGAGCGACATCGAGCGCATCGTCACAGATCCGAGCGAGGAGGACCGGACCTGGTTCCCCGACATCGCCGGGGTCGGCGAGCCTTTCGCCGTGCTGAAGAACATATGGGCGAACTACCGCGACGAGAGCTTCATTTCACAGTACCTCAGCCCGCACCTGATGCGGCAGTGGCGCATGTTCCACATCCTCGACAAGGCCAAGGATGCGCCGGAGGTCAACGTCGGCGCCATCCATGACGAGCGCGGCTATCGGCAGATCCGCCGCGCCCTGTCGCGGCAATACGACGTCGCCTCGCTCGACGCCGACATCCAGGTCGTTGACGTCGACCTCGCCGGCGACCGCCGCCTCATCCTGCAGCACACCATGCTGCACGCCATGCCTCTCGACGAGCGGGCGACAAAGGAAGTTCTGCAGCACTTGGCCGACCTGTGGGGATACGACGTCGTCCTTCGCGAGATGGACGCGGGCGGTACGGTCGCCAAGGAATATGCGGCGAGTGTCAAGCACTCGCACGGCGGCAAAGATTAGGGCATCGGATGCGTTGCCATGTCCAGGCCGATCGGAGGTGGCGCAAGTGCCCGGCTTACCGGCAGGAGACAGCAAGACACTGACTCTCACGGGGCTCGTGGTGCGATTCGTTGCTGAAATACAGGCCGACGTCAGCCGCAGGCAACCGTGGCACGCGACAGATCTCGGCAGAGGGCATCGTCGCTTCCGGTGGAAGGCCGACGGTCCTGCTGGACTTGGAGTTTCGCAGCACCCTCCACAGTCCCGATCTCCGCTGCTCGCTCAGGCACTTCGGCCACTGCTCCGACTGCCGATCCGGGCTAATGATGGGTCAAGCCGGATCGGACGCGATATGCGAAGTGCATTTCGGATCCCGATCGTCGTAGCTCTGCTCGCAACGCTCCTCGTCCCACCAGCCGCGACAGCCGAGCCTTTGAGCAAGGAAAAGGAGCAGACCGTGCAACTCGAGCGCGCCGTCTGCGCCTCGCTCTGCGTCAAGCGCTTTCGCGCCTGCGCGACGGGCACGCCTGAGCCCGGTTGCAACGCCGACTACGTCGGCTGCATCGTCACGCGCTGCCAGACCTGCATCTCGACCTTTCGGGCCTGTTTCGCCGATGCCGACGCGACGCCGCAGGCATGCCAGAAGCCTTTCATCGCCTGTCTAAAGCCGAGCCTCGCATCTTTGAAGAGCAAGCCGCCGATCACCTTCGCGGGCGGCGACGGCGCAACCTTGGTCCAGGCCGTGAAGATCGAAGGCGCCCAAAACGAGCATGAGGGCATCGTCTCCGAGAATCTCTGGGCGATGAACACCCATCCAGGGTGGCGCAAGGCGGATCAAGCGCTGATCAATCAAGGCGGCGAAGCATTCGACCGAATCGGCTATCAGGCGTCCGACGGCAAGCACGAGGCTTGGTTCGACATCACCGGCTTCTTTGGCAGGATGTGAACTCACCCCACGCTTTTCGATCCGAAGCTTCCGACGCCAGATTGAAGGAGATCGAGGGCGTAGAGGTGCGTTTCCGCCGTGATGAACAGGCGCCGGCCGTCCTTGCCGCCGAAGGCGACGTTGGAGGCGGTGTTGGGCGTCGGGATGAAGCCGAGGCGCCGACCGTCGGGCGCATAAACGTGGAGGCCGTCGCCGGCCGTGCACCACAGCCAGCCGCGCACGTCGACGAGGAAGCCGTCGGGCACGCCGTGGTCGGTGCGGCAGAACAAGCGGCGGTTGGCGAGGGAACCGTTGGCGCCGACATCGAAGGCCACCACCTCATGGGTCGGGCCACCGATCGATCGCGACGTATCGGACACGTAGAGCGTGGCGCCGTCGGGCGAGAAGGCGAGACCGTTGGGCTGGTCGAAGTCGGCGGCGCGCCGGAGGTCGCCGGTGATGGGATCGAAGCGGTACAGGCTGCGATGGTCGAGTTCCGGCTCGGCAAGGCAGCCCTGGCGGGGAAACATCAGGCCGAACACCGGATCGGTGAACCAGATCGCGCCGTCGCCCGCCGTGGTGACGTCGTTGGGCGTGTTGAGCCGCCGGCCCTCGTAGTGCGTGATGATCGGCCGGGGAAAGCCGTCCCGCGTTTCGGAGCGGCTGATGCAGCGCCGCAGGTGCTCGCAGTGGATCAGCCGGCCCTCGCCATCCAGGCTGTTGCCGTTGACGAAGGGCACGGCATCGATCGCCACGGTGACGCAACCGTCGGGATGCCAGGCCATAACGCGCCGGCCGGGGATGTCGGAGAAGATCAGGCGGTCTCGCTGCCAGACCGGGCCCTCGCCGTGCAGCATGTGATCGTAGAGGACGAGAAGCGGCGCTTGCGGGTCGAGCACGTCGGCGAGCCGGGGGTCGTCGATCTGCACGCCTGCCGGGAACGACGCCGGCGGTCCGGGCCGGCGCAGAAGGATCGGGTTGGGGATCAGGTCCGCAGACATCGTCGCCTCCGCAGGCAGCTCGCGTGCCAACGTCGCGGGGCGCGCCGGGTTGAAGCTGCACCGGCAGCTTACCTCCGCGATGCGGGCGTCGGCCGCCCCAAGCGTAAGGAAGTATCGTGACGGCCATATCAAGCGCGAGCCGATGAACGGCGATCAACGCCGCACTTCCGATCCGCCGCTCATAAGCAACGCTGGCTGCCGCCCATCGTCGGCGCCCCGCTCAGGCATCCCGAGCGGCCCTTCGTTGCAACCGGGCGGGACGATGTGCATATCCCGCCGATGCTGACACCCGCACCGCAGAGCTGAGGCGCCGATGTCGAGAGGTCTCGCAGCCCCCGCATCCTCGCCCGCGGTCAAGCCCGGCGATCCCGCGCTGGAAGCCGCGCTGAGGCGCCACGTCGAAGGCGAGGTGCTGTTCGCACGCGGCGACCGCGGGCGCTACGCCACCGATGCCTCGATCTACCAGATCGAGCCGCTCGGCGTGGTGGTGCCCAGAACCCGCGATGACCTCGCGGCAACGCTGGCGGTTGCCCGCGAGCACGGCGTGTCCGTGCTGCCGCGCGGCGGCGGAACCAGCCAGTGCGGGCAGACGGTCAACCGCGCGATCGTGCTCGACTGTACCAAGCACCTGCGCCGCGTGCTAGCCGTCGACGCCCGCACGGCCCTGGTCGAGCCCGGCATCGTGCTCAACCACCTCAATGCGGCGCTGAAGCCGCACAAGCTGTTCTTCCCTATCGATCCCTCGACCAACAGCCGGTGCACCATCGGCGGCATGGCCGGAAACAACTCCTGCGGCGGCAAGAGCCTGCGCTACGGGCTGATGGCCGATCATGTGCTCGCGGTCGAAGCCCTGCTCGCCGACGGCGCGCGCCACCGCTTCGGCCCGGCGGCGGAGACGACGGCGCCGGCCGCGCTGCTCGCCCTGCTGCGGGCGCTCGGGC
>CALMGA010000257.1 GCA_937863205.1 uncultured Beijerinckiaceae bacterium
CGCCGATCACGCCGCCGCTCCAGTCATCCCGCGCGTCATTCCGCGCAGGAGGCATAGGGTAAACGGCCCTGCTGGGGGCAGATACCCGGCGGACGGGATCGGCGCGGGGCAAACGGGCAACCTTTGTTAAACTCCTGATCCCGCGCATCCGCCGGGCAGTGAAACACCCCCGTCATGGGGGAACGATCCAGCCGACGCAAGGTTTGCGCGGCGCTGACCGACGACGGCGGGGACGCTTGTCTTTCCGTTGGACGGCGGTATGTGAAAACACACAGGAAGCCAACGGTCGTGTGTCGCAGCGTTTGCGCGGGAGATAAGTGTGGCTGCGAACGATGTTCCTGATTTCGAAGCCATCTTCCGCTCGACCCCGACCCCGCTGGCGGTTGTTTCGCCCCAGGGCCTGATCGTCGCCGCCAACGATTGCTACGGCGAGATCGTCGGGCAGCCGCGCGAAGCGATAGCCGGGCGCGACCTGTTCGAGGTGCTGCCCTCGTCGGGCGAGTCGGCGGCCTCGCTCCGCGACGCGCTGAGCCGGGTGTTCGCTTCGGGAAAGACGGAGTTCCTTCCGCTCCTGCACCACGGCCTGTCGCCCGACGCCGGCAAGACGCCGAGCGGGCGCTATTGGAGTTGCTCGCACGCGGCGATCCGCGACTGCCACGGCCAGATCGCCTACGTCCTGCAGCACGCCCAGGACATCACGGACATGCATCTGGGCCTGCACGGCGGCGAGGCCCGCGACGCCAGCTCTCCCGACGCGGAGGAGTTCGGCACCTCGGTGCTGAATCGTGCCAAGCGCGTTCAGGCCCTCAACGCCTCGCTGCTGGCCGAAACGGGCGAGCTGCGCAACCTGTTCATGCGGGCGCCAAGCTTCATGTGCCTGCTGCGCGGGCCGGACTATCGCGTCGAACTGGCCAACTCCGCCTTTTCCGATCTCGTCGGGCAGCGCCGGTTGACCGGGCGCACCTTCCGCGAGGCGGTCCCGGAAGTCGACGGGCAGCTCTACCTCGATCTTCTCGACAAGGTGTTCCGCAGCGGCGAGCCTTTCGTCGGCAAGCAGATGCGGGCGGAGTTCGAGCGCACCCCCGGCCGCGGGCCGGAGGAGGTGTTCATCTCCTTCGTGTTCCAGCCGATCCTGGACGACGAGGGCAAGGTGCTCGCCATCTTCATCGACGGCAACGACGTCACCGACCACGTCCGGGCGGAAAAGGCGCAGGCGCTGCTGGTGCGCGAGTTGCACCACCGCGTGCGCAACACGCTGGCCACCGTGCAGGGCGTGATGAACTCCACCGCGCGCACCGCCGAAAGCATCGAAGACTATCAGTGGGCCTTTTCCGGCCGCATCTCGTCGCTGGCGCGCACCCATTCGCTGCTCACCGAGGAAATCCAGCAGTTCGTGTCCTTCCCCCACCTTCTGCGCCAGGAGATCGGCGCCTATGCCGAGGGCGCGCCGGACCGGGTGGTGCTGGAAGGACCCGACGTCGAGCTGCCCTCGCAGCTCGCCGTGCCCTTGGGCATGACGATCCACGAGCTGAGCACCAACGCCTACCGGCACGGCGCCCTCAGCGCCCCCGACGGCCGCGTGATGGTGAGCTGGAGCGTGAAGCCGGCCAAGGAGAAGCGCATCCTGGCCTGCCGCTGGATCGAGACGGGCGGGCCGCCGGTGACGCCGCCCTCGCGCCATGGCTTCGGCTCGATGATCCTGACCCGCGTGCTGACGCAGCAGATCGGGGCCAAGGTCGACGCTTGCTACGCGCCCGGCGGCTTCGAACTGCGAGCCGACATCCCCCTCGTGATCGAGCGGGTTTGATGCCCGACCAGCGGCTCGCCGAGCTTGCGGCGGACCGGAGCCCGGGCGGCCGCGCCCATTCCGGTATGAGACTCGCAAGGCCGGCGTCGAGATGGGCACGATCGCTTAACCCCCGGCGCAACCGTTCAACTGCGTGAGCAGAAACCAGGGACATCGACATGACCAGTGATGCCAATCAGATGGCCGACCACATGGACCATCTCGCCATCAACACCATCCGCACGCTGGCCATGGATGCCGTGCAGAAGGCGGCCAGCGGCCATCCCGGCACGCCGATGGCCCTGGCGCCGGCCGCCTTCACCCTGTGGAACAAGGTGCTGCGCTACGATCCGGCCGACCCGCAGTGGCCCAACCGCGACCGCTTCGTGCTTTCGGTCGGCCACGCCTCCATGCTGCTCTACGCGCTGCTGCACCTCGCCGGGGTGAAGACGGTGGCCGGCGGCAACGAGGCGGCGGTCACCCTCGACGACATCATGCATTTCCGCCAGATCGGCAGCCGCACGCCGGGCCATCCGGAATACGGCTTCACCGTCGGCGTCGAGACCACCACCGGGCCGCTCGGCCAGGGTTGCGGCAACTCGGTGGGCATGGCGATGGCGCCGCGCTGGCTGGCCAAGCACTACAACAAGGACGGCGCGACGATCTTCGATTACGACGTCTACAACTTCTGCTCGGACGGCGACATGATGGAGGGCGTCGCCTCCGAGGCCGCCTCGCTGGCCGGCACGCTCGGGCTGTCCAACCTGTGCTGGATCTACGACGACAACAAGATCACCATCGAGGGTGACACGCCGCTCGCCTTCACCGAGGACGTCGCCAAGCGCTTCGAGGCGTATCATTGGAACGTCCTGCATGTGGACGACGCCAACGACACCGATGCCTTTCTCAAGGCGATCGAGGGATTCAAGTCCGAAAAGAGCCGGCCGACGATGATCGTGCTGAAGTCGATCATCGGCTACGGCTTCCCCACCAAGGCCGGCACCCACAAGGCGCATTCCGACGCGCCGGGCGAGGACGAGATCCGCGGCGCCAAGAAGAGCTACGGCTGGCCGGAGGACAAGAGCTTCTACGTGCCCGACGGCGTGCGCGAGCACTTCGACGCCGGGATCGGCAAGCGCGGGGCCGCCCTCAACGAGGCCTGGAAGAAGACATTCGCCGCCTATCGCGACAGCCACGCCAGTCTGGCGAACGAGATCGACCACATCCTCGCCCGCACCATGCCCGACGGCTGGGACAAGGAGCTGCCCGTCTTCGAGCCGAGCGAGAAAGGCGTTGCGTCGCGCGAAGCGTCGGGTACGGTGATCAACGCCATCGCCAAGTTGTGCCCCTGGTTCATCGGCGGCTCGGCCGATCTCGCCCCCTCGACCAAGACGACCATCAAGGGCGGCGCCTCGCTGTCGGCCGCCGAGCCCGGCGGCATGAACATGCATTTCGGCATCCGCGAGCACGCGATGGGCTCGATCTGCAACGGCATGTCGCTCGCGGGGCTGCGCGCCTTCGGCTCGACCTTCCTGGTCTTCTCCGACTACATGCGCCCACCGATCCGCCTGTCGTCGCTGATGGATCTGCACAACTTCACCGTCTTTACCCACGACTCGATCGGCGTCGGCGAGGACGGCCCGACCCATCAGCCGATCGAGCAGCTGCTGAGCATGCGCTGCATCCCCGGCCTGCTCACCTTCCGCCCGGGCGATGCCAACGAGGTCACGGAAACCTACCGCGTGGTGATGAACCTCAAGCACAATCCGGCGGTGCTGTCGCTGAGCCGGCAGCCGATGCCGACGTTTGACCGCACGAAGTACGCCTCCGCCCGCGGCGTGGAGAAGGGCGCCTACATCCTCGCCGACGCGCCGGATGGCCAAGCACCGGCGGTGATCCTGATGGGCACCGGCACCGAGGTCGGCCTCTGCGTCAGCGCCTACGAAGCCCTCAAGGCGGACGGCATTCCCGCCCGCGTCGTGTCCATGCCCTGCCTGGAACTGTTCGAGCGGCAGGATCAGAGTTACCGCGACCACGTGCTGCCGCCCGGCATCACCGCCCGCGTCACCGTTGAGCAGGCGACCGTGATGGGGTGGGACCGATACGCCGGCGCGTCGGGCAAGATCATCGGCATGCATTCGTTCGGCTCGTCGGCGCCGTTGAAGGACCTGCTTAAGAAGTTCGGCTTCACCCCCGAAAAGGTGCTGGAAGCCGCCCGCCAGCAGATCGAGATCCACAAGGCTCACTAAGCCCGCCGCAAGCCAGCAGGCTGGCTGAACCGTCACGAAGGAGGCGTCAATGCAGCTCGGTATTATCGGTCTGGGCCGGATGGGCGGCAACATCGCCCGCCGCCTGAAGAAGCACGGTCACGAGATGATCGTGTTCGATCTCGACCAGAAGACTGTCGGGAAGCTCGCCGGCGAGGGCATGACGGGGGCATCAAGCCTCCACGACATGATCACCAAGATGGAGGCGCCGCGCTCGATCTGGGTGATGCTGCCCTCGGGCAAGATCACCGAGGACACCATCGCCGATCTCGCCGAGCACCTTGAACCGGGCGACACGGTGATCGACGGCGGCAACAGCTTCTACAAGGACGACATCCGCCGCGCCAAGGTGCTGGAGCAGAAGAAGCTGCACTACATCGACGTCGGCACATCGGGCGGCGTGTGGGGCCTGGAGCGCGGCTACTGCATGATGATCGGCGGCGACGACGAGGCGGTCGGTCGCATCGACCCGATCCTCAAGGCGCTGGCGCCGGGCGTGGGCGAGATCGAGAAGACGCCGGGCCGCGGCGGGCACAACCCGACGGCGGAACTCGGCTACCTCCACTGCGGCCCGGCCGGTGCCGGGCACTTCGTCAAGATGATCCACAACGGCATCGAGTACGGCATGATGCAGGCCTATGCCGAGGGCTTCGACATCATGCGCACCAAGAACTCGCCGCTGCTGGCGGAGGATCAGCGCTTCGACCTCAAGCTCGCCGACATCGCCGAAGTGTGGCGGCGCGGGTCCGTGGTCTCGTCCTGGCTGCTCGACCTCACCGCCATCGCGCTGGCCGAGAACGAAACCCTCGACAAATATTCGGGCAATGTTTCCGATTCCGGCGAAGGGCGCTGGACCGTCGAGGCGGCGATCGAAGAGGCCGTGCCGGCGGAAGTGCTGTCAGCCGCCCTCTACGCCCGCTTCCGCTCGCGGCAGAGCCACACCTATGGCGAGAAGCTGCTGTCGGCGATGCGCTTCCAGTTCGGCGGCCACCTCGAACTCAACAACAACGTGACCGAGAAGTCGTGACGCGCGATCCTTGACGCTCAGGCGTCGGCCGCCCTGGCCGTCCGGCAGTGAGGTTTCATGAACGAACGGCCCTTCGAAGCGACCGACCCGCAGCGCGGCACCGCCGTCGCGCCGCCCTGCGTCATCGTGATCTTCGGCGCGTCGGGCGATCTCACCCGCCGCCTGCTGATGCCGGCGATCTACAACCTCCTCAACGAACGGCTGCTCGACGAGGATTTCCAGATCCTCGGCATCAATCGCGGCGAGGGGAGCGACGAGCAGTTCGCCGCCGACCTCGTGGATGCGATGACCGCCATCATCGAGGCGGGCGGCGAAGCCGGGCGCGAGCGGGTCGACGACTGCGCCAAGGACTGGCTTCGGGCGCGCATCCGCCACCTGCGCGGCGATGTCACCGACGAGTCCGTCTTCGCCGACCTCCGCGCCAAGCTCGACGAGATGCTGGATGGCAAGGCGCACCGCAACGCGGTGTTCTACCTCGCCACCGCGCCGCAGTTCTTCGGCCCCGTGGTGGCGGGATTGGGCAAGGCCGGCCTCCTCAAGGAAGGGGACGGGCAGTTCCGGCGCGTCATCATCGAGAAGCCCTTCGGCACCGACCTCGCTTCGGCCAGGGCGCTGGACGAGCAGATCCTCGGCGTCCTCGACGAGAGCCAGATCTTCCGCATCGACCACTTCCTGGGCAAGGAAACGGTGCAGAACATCATGGTCCTGCGCTTCGCGAACTTCATGTTCGAGCCGATCTGGAACCGCGACCACATCGACCACGTGCAGATCACCGCCGCCGAAACGGTGGGGGTGGAAGCGCGCGGCAAGTTCTACGACCGCACCGGCGCCCTGCGCGACATGGTGCCCAACCACATGTTCCAGCTGCTGGCGATGATGACGATGGAGGCGCCGAACTCCTTCGACGCCGACGCCATCCGCGCGGAAAAGGCCAAGGTGATCGAGGCCATCCGGCGCTTCAGCCCGGCGGAGGCGAGCCGCAACGCGATCCGCGGCCAGTACGTCTTCGGCGAGGTCAAGGGAAAGCCGGTGCAGGCCTACCGGCAGTCGCCCGACGTCGACACCCGCAGCCGCACGGAAACCTATATCGCCCTCAAGCTTTTCATCGACAACTGGCGCTGGGCCGACGTGCCCTTCTACATCCGCACGGGCAAGGCGATGGCGACGCGCAAGACGGAAGTTGCGATCCAGTTCAAGAAGGCGCCGGGCGTGCTGTTCCGCAACCTCGACGAGGGCCAGCTCGCCAATTCGCGGATGGTGTTCCGCATCCAGCCCGACGAGGGCATCACCATGCGCTTTTCCGCCAAGGAGCCGGGCCGCAAGATCAAGCTCTCCGACGTCAACATGAACTTCCGCTACGCCGATTACTTCAAGTCGGCGCCGTCCACCGGCTACGAGACCTTGATCTACGACTGCCTGATCGGCGATGCCACCTTGTTCCAGCGGGCCGACAACGTCGAGGCCGGCTGGGCGGTGGTGCAACCGCTGCTCGACGCGTGGGCGCAGGGTCAGGACACCGTGCACTGGTACGAAGCCGGCTCGGCCGGGCCGACCGAGGCCGACGAGCTCCTCGCCCGCGACGGGCGCCGCTGGCTGGCGCTGTGAGGACCGCCCGGAGTCCGGCTCGTTGACGAAGGATGCGGACGGCGGGCGCATCTCGCTGCTGGTGTCCGACGTCGACGGCACCCTCGTCACGACCGACAAGCGGCTGATGCCCGCGGTGGTGGCGGCGGCCGCCGAGCTTGCCGCGGCGGGCGTGCGACTGTCGCTGGTGTCGAGCCGCCCGCCGATGGGCTTCGCGTCGCTGCGCAAGGCGCTGCAGCTGACGGCCCCGCTCGGTGCCTTCAACGGCGGCGCGATCCTCGACCGCGACGGCGGCGTGGTCGAAAGCACGCCCGTGCCGGCCGGCGACGCCCGCCTCGCCCTCGATGCTTTCGCCGAGTTCGGCCTCGACGGCTGGCTGTTCACCCTCGATCGCTGGCATGTGACCGACCCCGACGGCGCGCTGGTGCCGAAGGAGAAGTTGACGATCTCCGCCGAACCGACGGTGGTCGCCTCCTTCGATGGGCTCCTGGACCAAGTCGGCAAGCTCGTCGGCTCGTCGCACGACCATGCGGCGGTGGCGGCCTGCGAGGCGGCCCTTGCCCGGCGGCTCGGGCCTGGGACCGTGGCCAAGCGCTCGCAACCCTACTACGTCGATGTCACCCCCGCCGGCTTCGACAAAGGGGTCGCCGCCCGCCGCATCGCGGCGCTGCTCGGCGTGCCCATGGACGAGGTTGCCGTGATCGGCGATGCCGCCAACGACCTGCCGATGTTCGCCGTGGCGGAGCACCGCATCGCGATGGGCAACGGCCTGGATGAGCTGAAGCGGGCGGCGAGCTTCGTGACGGACTCCAACGAGCGGGATGGCTGGGCGATGGCGGTCACGCGCTATATCCTGCCAAGGGCGGCCGCATCCCGGAGGAGCCGCCCCGAAGCCGCGTCGAGCAAAGGCGTCAGCCCATGAAGCGCGATCCCGCCAAGATTTCCCTGTTGCTCGCCGATGTCGACGGCACGCTCGTCACCCATCAGAAGGTGCTGACCGAGCGGGCGAAGAAGGCGGTCGCCGACCTCAAGGCGGCCGGCATCCGCTTCGCCATCACCAGCGGGCGCCCGCCCAAGGGCATGGAGATGGTGATCGGTCCGCTCGCCGTCGACACGCCGGTTGCCGGCTTCAACGGCGGCCTGTTCACCTCGCCCGACCTCAAGCCGATCGAGGAGCGCAAGGTGCCGCGCGACATCGCCGTCGCCGTGATGAAGATGATCGCCGACGAGGGCCTTGACGCCTGGCTCTACGCCGGCAACGACTGGTTCATCCACAACGCCGACGCGCCTCACGTCGCCCGCGAGCAGAAGACGGTGCAGTTCCCGCCGAAGGTCGTGAGCGACTTCTCCGACAAGCTCGGCGATGCGGTGAAGATCGTCGGCGTAAGCGACGACCACGATACGATCGCCAAATGCGCGCGGCATGTGCAGGACACGTTCGGCGCGCGCGTCACGGCGGCGCTGTCGCAGCCGTACTACCTCGACGTCACCCACCCCAAGGCCAACAAGGGGGCGGTGGTGGAAGAGCTGGCGCGGACGCTCGGCATCCCGGCCGACGAGATCGCCACCATTGGCGACATGCCCAACGACGTCACCATGTTCAAGGCGGGCGGCTTCGCCATCGCGATGGGCAATGCCGACGACGAGGTGAAGGGGCAGGCCGACGCGGTGACGGAAGATTGCGACAGCGAGGGCTTCGCCATCGCGGTCGAGCGGTATGTGTTGCCGAAGGGACGAGCGTCATGAGCCAGCCGAGGGTCGAGGTCCGCCCGGACAAGGAGTCGCTATCCGAATGCGTCGCCGATTGGATCGTCGACAGCGTCCAGTCCTCGACCGGGCCTTTCGCCCTCAACCTGTCGGGCGGCTCCACGCCCAAGCGGCTCTACGAGGTGCTGGGATCCGACATCGTTCGCACCAAGATCGACTGGCAGCGGGTGCACATCTTCTTCGGCGACGAGCGCTTCGTGCCGCACGACCACCAGGACAGCAACTACGGGATGATCCGCAAGGCGCTGATCTCGCATGTCCCGATCCCGAACGAGAACGTCCATGCGATCGAGACCGGGTCCGGCACGCCGGCGGAGGCCGCCGCCGCCTACGAGCAAACGCTCAAGACGTTTCTCGGCAAGGACACGCTCGACATCTGGCGGCCGGTCTTCGCGGTGACGCTGCTGGGCTTGGGCGACGACGGCCACACCGCGTCGCTCTTCCCCGGCACGGCGGCCTTGCAAGAACGGGAGAAGTGGGTGACGGCGGTGGTCGGCGCCAAGCCCGAGCCGCGCATCACGATGACGTTTCCCGTGCTGGCGTCGAGCCGGGCGGTGATCTTCCTTGTCGCCGGCGAAGGCAAGAAGACGATGTTGAAGCGTCTCCTCGCCCATGATCCCGGCATTCCCGCCAGCGCCGTCGAGGCGCAGGGCGACCTCATCGTGTTCTGCGACGAGGCGGCGCTGGACGATCCAGCCTTGGCCAACAGCTAACCTGCCCTAGAGCACCGGACTCTCAATGGGATCCGGTCCGATGCTCTAAATCGTTGTGCCGCATCGGATTTGTCCGAAAACCGCTGCGCACTTTTCGGTCCGATGCTCTACGGACGTGTCTGGGCCCGGAACTCGCCTTCCTTCTTCTCGTAGGCATCGCCGTCGCGGTAAAGCTCGCGCGTCGCCTGATCGGTGACGGGCGCATTGGCGCGGTTGCGCCTCGTGTTTGCGACCGCGCCGTAGACCATGGCGGCAAGCAGCACCACCGCGCCGATAATGAAGCCCGCTTCCCAACCCATACCCGTCCTCCGAAATTCACCTGCGGTCGCAACGGGCGGACCTCATCCTCGTTCCCCGACGGGCGGCGGGCGCATCAACCCAGGCGGAAGGTGTCGCGGGCGGCGACATTCCCGTTGCGCTCGCGGCGGGGCCAACCCATCTTCCGCGACAACGGCGAGAGGAAGCTGACGACGATGGTGGATCTGGCAACGGCTGGGGAGCTCAGCGCGACACCCGCTGCCAAGGCGACGACGACCACGACCTTTTCGGCCGACGTCCTCGTCGAGTCGCAGAAGCGGCCGGTTCTCGTGCACTTCCTGTCCAGGCGCAGCGAGGCCTGCAAGGCGTTGCAAGGCGTGCTGGAGCGCGTCACCGCGGCGACCGATGGAAAGGTCAAGCTCGTCAGCATGGACATCGACGCCCATCCGCAAATCGCCGGGCGGCTCGGCATCCGGCAGGTGCCCGCGGTTTACGCCTTTCAGCGCGGGCAGCCGGTTGACGGCTTCGTGGGGGCTTTGCCCGAGGTTCAGGTCAAGGCGTTCCTGGAGCGGCTGGTCGGCCCGCTCGACGACGGGCTCGATGAAGCCCTGGCCGAAGCGGATACCGCGCTCGCCGGCGGCGACATCGAGACGGCGGCGGCGATCTTTTCCGCCATCCTCGACCAGGATCCCGAGAACCCCGTGGCGAACGGCGGCCTTGCCCGGGCTCTCGTCGCGGCCGGCGACCTTGAGGGCGCGAGGGACCTGCTCGCGAGGCTGCCGCCGTCGAGCGCCAGGGATAAGGCCGTGGTAGCGGCGCAGGCTGCGCTCGACGTCGCGGATCAGGCGACCGGCCTCGGCGATCTCGCCGACCTCGCCGCCAGGGTCCAGGCCGATCCCAACGACCATCAGGCGAGGTTCGACTTGGCGCTGGGCCTCAACGGCAAGAACAAGCGGGACGAAGCCGCCGATGCCCTGCTCGCTTCCATCAAGCTCGATCGCAGCTGGAACGAAGGCGCGGCTCGTCGGCAGCTCCTGCAGTTCTTTGAAGCCTGGGGGCTCATGGACCCGATGACGCTGGCGGCACGTCGGAAGCTCTCGACGCTCCTTTTCTCGTGAGACGGATGCGCCCCGCCCCGGGCGCGAGGAACCCACCATGTCAACTTCGTCCGGCGCCCTCGGCCTCGATCGCATGCCGAGCGCGCTCCCACTCTTCCCGCTGTCGGGGGCCCTGCTCCTGCCGCGCGGTCAGCTGCCGCTCAACATCTTCGAGCCGCGCTACCTCGCGATGATCGATGATGCCTTGAAGTCGCATCGCCTGATCGGGATGATCCAGCCGGACCTCGGCGCCAACGAGGAGCAGAGAACGCCCTCGCTGTGTTCGGTCGGCTGCAGCGGCCGCGTGACCCAGTTCGCGGAAACGGATGACGGGCGCTACATCGTCATGCTGACCGGCGTGGCCCGCTTCGCCATGGTGGAGGAGATCGCGGCGGTGACCCCGTACCGACAGGGCCGCGTCGACTTTTCCCGCTTCGCCGCCGACTTCCAGCCGCGCGTGGGCGAGGACCGCGTCGACCGCGGCGGCGTGCTCAAGGCGCTGCGCGACTTCGCGGAAGTGCGCAAGCTTCAGATCGATTGGGACTCGATCAACGAGGCGCCCAACGAGGCGTTGGTCAACGCCCTCTCGATGATGAGCCCTTTCGGCCCGCGCGAGAAACAGGCCCTGCTCGAAGCCGGCGACCTCAAGGGACGCGCCGAGGTGCTGGTGGCGATCACCGAGATCGAACTGGCGCGCGGCCAGAACGCGCCCTCGTCGCTGCAATAGTAGGTGGCACCCGTGGAGAACAGCAAGTCACCTCAGGAACCGGCGACGGCGCCGCCGGCCAACTCCGAGCCGACGCGCATCGATCCCCGGCTGCTGGAGATCCTGGTGTGTCCGCTGACCAAGACGGTTCTGGAATACGATCGTGCCGCCCAGGAGCTGATCTCGCGGGCGGCCCACCTCGCCTATCCCATCCGAGACGGCATTCCCATCATGCTGCCGGAAGAGGCCCGGCCCATCGAAGGTTGACCGGCCGCCGGACCTACGCGGCCAGGTTCTTCAGCACGCTTTCGACCGTCTTCTTGGCATCGCCGAACAGCATCATCGTGTTGTCGCGGAAGAACAGCTCGTTCTCGACGCCGGCGTAGCCCGAGCCCATGCCGCGCTTGAGGAACAGCACGGTCTTCGCCTTCTCCACGTCAAGGATCGGCATGCCGTAGATCGCCGACGACTTGTCGGTCTTGGCGGCGGGATTGGTGACGTCGTTGGCGCCGATCACGAAGGCCACGTCCGCCTGCCCAAAGGCGGAGTTGATGTCTTCCAGTTCGAACACCTCGTCGTAGGGCACGTTGGCCTCGGCCAGCAGCACGTTCATGTGACCGGGCATGCGGCCGGCGACCGGGTGGATGGCGTACTTCACGTCGACGCCCTCGTGCTTCAGCGTGTCGGCCATCTCGCGCAGGGCGTGCTGGGCCTGCGCCACCGCCATGCCGTAGCCTGGCACGATGATGATGGAGGAGGCGTTCTGCATGATGTAGGCGGCATCCTCCGCCGAGCCCTTCTTGACCGGCCGCGTTTCTTTGGTGCCGCCGGCACCGGCCGCCGCCTCGCCGCCGAAGCCGCCGAGGATCACGGAGATGAACGAGCGGTTCATGCCCTTGCACATGATGTATGACAGGATCGCGCCCGACGAGCCGACCAGCGCCCCGGTGATGATGAGCGCGAGGTTGCCCAGCGTGAAGCCGATGCCCGCCGCCGCCCAGCCGGAGTAGGAGTTCAGCATCGACACCACCACCGGCATGTCGGCGCCGCCGATCGGGACGATGATGAGGAAGCCCAGAGCGAAGGAGGCCAGCGCGATCAGCCAGAACACCAGAAGGCTCTGGGTGTAGATGAACACGATCACCATGGTCACGATCGACAGGGCGAGCGTGATGTTGATGAAATGGCGCTGCGGCAGGATGATCGGCGCGCCGCCGGAAACGCGGGCGAGCACCGGATTGGCCCACTTGCGGCCGTCGAGCTTCAGGAAGGCGATCACGGAGCCGGAGAAGGTGATGGCGCCGATGGCGAGGCCGAGCGACATTTCGATCGTCGAAGCGCCGTGGATGTTGCCGGGCTCGCCGATGCCGAAAGCCTGCGGGGCGTAGGCGGCGCCGGCGGCGACGAAGACGGCGGCGAGGCCGACCAGCGCGTGGAACAGGGCCACCAGCTGCGGCATGTCCGTCATCTTGATGGTGCGGGCGCGCCACGCCCCGATGGCACCGCCGAGGCCGATGCCGGCGATCACGAAGAACCAGGACCCGAAGCCGGCGGGCGGCCGGTAGGCCAGCGTGGTCAGCACGGCGAGGCCCATGCCGGCCATGCCCAGGCGGTTGCCCTGGCGCGAGCTCGCCGGCGAAGACAGGCCGCGCAGCGACAGGATGAAGAGGATGCCCGCGATCAGGTAAAGGAACGCGGCGAGGTTCGCACTCATCTAGGCTGAGCCCTTTTTCTTGTACATGCCGAGCATGCGCTCGGTGACGAGGAAGCCGCCGAAGATGTTCACGGAGGCGAGCACCAGAGCGATGAAGCCGAAGAACTTGGCCCAGATCGGCCCGTCGTTGCCGTAGCCCGAGGCGTCGACGCCGACCGACAGCAGGGCTCCGACCACGATCACGGAGGAAATGGCGTTGGTGACGCTCATCAGCGGCGTGTGCAGCGCCGGCGTCACCGACCACACCACGTAGAAGCCGATGAAGCAGGCCAGGGCGAGGATCGCGAGGCGGAACACGAAGGGGTCGATAACGCCACCCGTGGCGGCATGAGCCACCACCGCGCCGACGTCGGCTCCGGCCGCCGCGCCGCCGCCCCCGCCGGGAGGAGCCATGTGGGCGATCTGGTTGGCGTAGGCCTGCGCCTGATCGGCGGCATGGCGGGCAGCGTCGGCCGCCGCCTGGGCGCGTTCGAGGAGGGTGGCTGGGGTGTCAGCGGCCATGGATCACATCTCTTGGGAAAACATACGGACTCAGGCTGCCCTGCCCGAATTGGCGGCCTCGGACGAGGCTTGGGCGTGCGTCGCCTGATCGGGCCTGACCTGATCGAGGCCTGCCTGATCGGGGCCCGCCTGATCGGGGCCCGCCTGATCGGCGGCCGGCGTGGGCGTGGTTGGCTTGTCGGTTGCGCCGCCGGTCAGGTTGGGATGGACGAGCTTGCCGTCCCTCGTCAGCAGGGTCGCCTTGACGATCTCGTCATCCCACGGGATCGCGAAGCCCTTGCTGTCCTTGTCGATGAAGGTTTCCACGAAGGCGAACAGGTTCTTGGCGTAAAGCGAGGACGCGGTGGCCGGCACCTTGCCGGCGACGTTGAGCGAGCCGACGATCTTGACGCCGTTGTCGGTGAGGGTGGTTTCGCCGGGCACCGTCATCTCGCAGTTGCCGCCGCGCTCGGCGGCGAGGTCGATGATGACCGAGCCTGGCTTCATCGCCTTGACCATGTCGGCCGAAACGAGCCTGGGCGCCGGCCGGCCGGGGATCAGGGCGGTGGTGATGACGATGTCCTGCTTGGCGATGTGGCCCTTCACCAACTCACGCTGGCGCTCCTGGTATTGCGCGCTCATTTCCTTGGCGTAGCCGCCCGAGGTTTCCGCCTGCTTGAACTCCTCGTCCTCGACGGCGACGAACTTGGCGCCGAGCGACTCGACCTGCTCCTTGGTGGCGGGGCGCACGTCCGTCGCGGTCACGATGCAGCCGAGGCGCCGCGCCGTGGCGATCGCCTGCAGGCCGGCGACGCCGACGCCCATGATGAACGTCTTGGCGGCCGGCACCGTGCCGGCGGCCGTCATCATCATCGGCATCGCGCGCCCGTATTCGGCGGCCGCGTCCACCACCGCCCGATAGCCGGCGATGTTGGCCTGCGACGACAGCACGTCCATCACCTGGGCGCGGGTGATGCGCGGCATGAACTCCATCGCGAAGGCGCTGGCGCCCACCTCCGCAAGCGAGCGCATGGCGTCCTCGTGGCCGTAAGGATCCATCACCGCGACAACGGCGGCGCCCTTCTTCAATCCTTCGAGGTCGGCGGCGCTGGGGCGGCGAACCCGTAGCACCACGTCGGCGTCGCGCACGGTGTCGGGCGCGGAGTGGGCGATGGTGGCGCCCATCGCCTCATAGGCGTTGTCGTAGAACCCCGATGCGCGGCCGGCACCGGATTGCACCACCACGTCGACGTTCAGGGCCTTGAAGCGCTTCACGGTGTCGGGGGTGGCGGCGACCCGATGCTCGGACGGGTCGCTTTCCGCGGGAACGGCGATACGCATGTCAATCTCCGGCCATGACGGCCCCGCCGATCAAGGCTTCCGTCAGAATGTCAGGTGGAAGGGTGCGAGGAGCCGGCTCAGCCCCACATCACGGCAAGAAAGATCACCACGCACACGGCACCGACCGTGATGAACTTCATCAGCCGCAGGAACAGGGCGTAGGTCGCCTCGTGCTCGGCATAGTCCATGTCCGAATGCCCGCCGGAGTCCAACGTGTCGGCCATCGTCCTCGGTGTCCCTCTGCCCGGCCTGCCGCCCGGCGCGATCGGCGCCAGCAACGCAATGCCGCGCGGTTGTCCCCGCGCGCGCCACCGTGTGCATGTCGTGCAGCAATTGCAACGATCGAGCTTGCTTGGCAAGTGGCCGAAGGCGGGAAACGAATGGCGGAAGGCCGGAAACGGTCGGTCGGGAGCCGGAAAGGCGCAACCGATCGAGGTGGTGCGGGCCGTCAGTTCGGGACGCGGCCCCCGGTGCCCGCCGACACGAGCCCGACCTTCGCCAGCGCCGCGCCCTGCCGGGCGGCGAGCGCATCGATGTCGAAGTCGGTGATCAGCTCCTCGTAAAGGCGATGGAAGTTCAGCTTGGCGTCGAGATGGAGGAACACGCTGCCGAGCCCGATCGCCGCCCGGTCCATGAACACGAACTCGCGCGGCACGGTGACCGGCCCTTTGGTCTTCAGCGCCTGGTGCAGCAGGAAGGCTTCGCGGCGGCCGTACTGGCCCGGCGCCACGCCGTCGGCCACCGTTCGTACCCGGTCGGTGAGCAGCGGCGCGTAGATGAAGCGTGCCCAGATGTTGAGCGTCTCGATGAGGTCCTTGGACAGGTTGCTGAAGCCCCACTGCTCGTAGGCGTGCACCACGCGCGCTTCGTCGTCGTTGACGAAGCCGCGGTAAAGGTCGACGACGCCGGCGGCGAAGCGCGGCGGGAAGATGCGGATGCAGCCGTAGTCCAGCAGGTTGATGCCGGCCGGCTCGCCTTCGCCGGGTCCGTTCCCCCCTTCGCGGAAGACCGTGTAGTTGCCGGGATGGGGGTCTCCGTGGATCACGGCGTAGCGCGCCATCGGGTGCCACCACGCCTTGAACATCGCAACGGCGAGGCGGTTGCGGGTCGTCTCGTCGGCCTCCTTGAAGGACAGCAGCTTCTCGCCCTCCAGCCAGCCCAGCGACAGCAGGCGGCGGGTCGAAAGATCGGCGTGGACGGCCGGCACGCGCACCTCGGGCGTGTTGGCGAGAATGGTGCCGTAGAGCGCGGCGTTGCGCGCCTCGTGACCGTAGTCCAGTTCTTCGCGCAGGCGGTCGCCGATTTCCTTGGCGGCCTCGCGGGTGTCGATGGCGGTGGAGAACTGGCGATGCAGACCAAACAGCCAGTCGAGTTGCTTGAGGTCGGCTTCCACCGCCGACTGCATGTCGGGATACTGCAGCTTGCAGGCCAGCTGTGCGCCGGACCTGGTGGTGGCCTTGTGCACCTGTCCCAGCGAGGCGGCGGCGGCGGGGCGGAGGTCGAAGGCGCCGAAGCGAGCCTGCCAGTCGGGCCCGAGCTCGGCCTGCATGCGACGCTTGACGAAGGCCGCGCCCATCGGCGGGGCGTCGCTCTGCAGCTTCTGCAGTTCTTCGGCATATTCGGGCGGCAGAAGGTCGGGAACGGTCGCCATCATCTGCGCGACCTTCATCATCGGCCCTTTCAGGCCGCCGAGCGCCTGGGTGAGCGCTGCCGCATTGGTGATCTGCCCGTTGGCCCCGAACAGCGCGCCGCGCGCCATGCGCGCCGCCACCCCGCTCATGTTGGCACCGACCCGCGCGTAGCGAGCGGCGCGAGCGGTGAAACGGTTGGCTTCGCTGTCGGGCATGTCGATGAAAGTCTCGCGCTGATCGCGCAGACTTATGATCGACCTTTCCCCAAGTCGATGGCGACATAACAACATACGCCGCAGCCGGGCGGGCGCCACAGCGAGCGCATCCGAGCCGGATGCGGGATCAGGCCGGGCGAAGCCGCGCCATTCCGAGGATCACGCGGGGCTTGCCCTCACCGCCTCCCGGAAGCGACGCAAATCGCGGCGCCCGGATGTTTCCCGCCGTCACGATTGATTCGACGGCCGTTTCGCCGTTCGGCGCTTCAACCCGTGCTCCATTCCCGCATCACCTCGTCGGCCGGCTTGCTGAGCGTGACGGTGCCGCCATCGACGGCGTGCACCAATTCGAGCGGGATGTAGTGATGGATGCCGCCGGCGTCGGGATCCTTCTTGGTCAGCTTGATCTGCGGACCCTCGACTTTGTCCACGGTGCCGACGTGCTTGCCGTCGAGCCCGACGACGGCGGCGTGTTCCTTGATCTGAGCGGTGTCGACCATGCGCGTCCTCCTGAACCGGCTGAACCGCGGGCCGGACACGGCGGTTCCTGCGAAGGGTTGAGGCGAACGCCGGAGGCGGCGGCGGACCGGATCCATTCGAAACCGCTGCGCTCGTTCCGGTTCAACGCTCTAGAACCTGGTCGGCCGGCCGTCGAACCACACGCACTCCGCCGCAGCCTTGGCCGGATCCAGGCCGGCGGGCGGATTGGGCGGATGGCGGTAGCGGCCATCGGCGGCGATGTACACCGTCTTGGAGGTCTGCTCGTCGACGTCGTCGGCGAAGTAACAATACTGCGATCTGGGCGCCTTGCCCTCGGGCGCGAACTCGTAACCGGTGACCACGCGCCCGTTCCCCCAGCGCACCTCCTTGAAGACGATGTAGTTGGTCTGCACGGGTCGCCCCGAACCGGAAGCTGCATCGGGCTTGAGCTGGTCGCGGGTCGGGCGGGGGGTGGCGCCGTCGAGCTGCACCCTGTTGGCGGCCGGGTCCATCGCGACTTGGGCGGCCGGATCGAGCTTGACGACGGAGTCGGGATCGATCTGCGCGTGCAGCCTCGCCTTTTCCAGCGCCCCGGTCAAGGTTGCGGCCAAACGGTCGGCGGCGCCGCTGGCGTCGCGGCTTCGGGCGACGCCGAGAAAGGCGAGGCCGACCCCGGCGCCGACCAGCAGCGCCAGCATGCCCAGTGCGCCGCAGCGGATCAGCCAGGCCTGGGCCGAGATCATCGAGGCGTCGGCGGCGACGCGGGCGTTGACCGAGCCGGCGAGCTGGCGGTTGGCCTTGGTGCCGGCGATCAGCATCAGGCCGCGTCCGGCGCCGCCGGCTTGGTGGCCACGAGCGTCGGCCGCATCGGCGCCGCCGGACGCGTGTCAGCAGGCCTGCCCTCGCTGGATCGATCGTCAGCTTGGTGATCGCCGGCCTTGACTTCGGCGGACTTGAAGGATGGCACGCCCTCCGGCTCAGGGTCCCGAACCGCCGGCTGCAGGTCGGGGGCGATCGGCTCGATGCGGATCCGCGCGGCGAGGGCGCGGGCCACCGCCTCGTCGGCCGAGCGCGTCACCTGCGCGGTCATGCTGGCGGTCAGCGGCGCGAGATAGGCGGTCAGCACGTCGGCGCCGTCGATCTCCACCGGGTCGAGAACCTGCTTCAAAGGGGTCACCGAGGCCAGCGCCAGGGCGGTGGCGGCGAGCGAGGCGAAGATGGCGGGAAAGAACACGAAGATGCGCAGGAAGGCGTGCAGCTCGCCCTCGCTCACCTCCGTCGGATCCTTGCCGAAGAACATGCCCGTGAAGGAATGGAGCTGCGAGCTGAGGATCGCGTCGCGCCGCACAACTTCCAGCGCGCTCACCTCCCTGGCTGCGGCGGTCGGGTCGAGAGCGTCGCGCTCGCGGCGCGCCGCGTCGAGCTGTTTCGAGGCATCGGCGCGGGCGGCCTGCGCATCGGCGAGGTTGCCGGCCATCGCTTTCTGCCGGCCGTCGGCGTGGCATTCCTGGGTGGAAAAGCGCTGCCCCCGCGTGTTGGAGTGCCAAACGCGGGAGCAGCGATCCGCCGGCAGCGAGCCGAGTTCGCCGTTGGCGCTTTTCAGGCGGGCTTCGGCGGCGCCGAGTTCGCTCAAGCGCTGGGCAACCACGGCATCGGCGGCGGCGACCTTGGCGCCGTAAGCGTCGCGGGCATTCTCCGCATCCTTGAGGGCGGCGGTGGCGCGGGTCACGTCGATGAGGCGCGGGCGGAACATCACCTCGCCGAGCTGCGAGAGCGACTTCACGCTGACGGCGACGGCGCACAGCACCATCACCGCGAACACGAGCTTCCAGAACCAGTTCGGTTGCGTCCGCAGCGCCAGCGCCAGCGGCACTCGGGCGATCTCCACGCCGGCATAGGCGATCGGCGCCAGCATCATCATCGCCATGGTGGTGGAGTCGTTGTGGCCGTAGATCCTGGCGAAGAACCACGCCGACAGCAGCGAGGTCGCCACCACCGCGATCTCGATGCCGTAAGCCATGGCGAGATACTTGTAGTCGATGCGGTAGCCCTGCGCTGCGTTGAACGCCTGCTTGGCGGCGAAATAACCGGTCCCCGCCCCGCCCGGCACCGCACTTCCGGCAACAACGTCCGTCATGGCCGCCCTCGAACCCGCACCGTTCATTTCGGGAAAATTAACAGAAGGTTGTGGCGCCGCAAGGGCGTTCGTCTGCGGCGCCGTCGCCGCGACCGGCGTCGGATGCATGGGTTCACCCCATGTTGTTGGCGCTGTCGCCATCGGTGACGTCGACCGTGCTGCCGGCGATCACCCGCGCCGCGTCCGAGGCGAGGAAGACCACCGCCGGCGCGACATCGGCGGGCTCGATGACATCGACGCCGAGCGGCGACTGCGCCTTTGGATGCTGGCATGGGCGAACAGGATGCCGTCCATCGCCTCCGCCGCCCGCGCTTGCCAAGCCCGCCCATCTCGGCGCTTATGCGGCGAGCCCGCGAACGACGGCCCTGCGGCGGCAGGCTTCCATATGAACCGAACCATCAGCGAGGCCGAGCGTGCGGCCTGGACGATCGAACTCGAACACCTGCGCCAGGAGCATCGCGACCTCGACGCCGCCATCGAGGCCCTGACCCACCTCGGCTCGGCCGACCGGCTGCAGATCCAGCGCTTGAAGAAGCGCAAGCTGAGCCTGCGCGATCGGATGAGCTTCCTCGACGACCAGCTCACGCCCGACATCATCGCCTGAAGAGCGGGCCCGCACGGCTTGCCGTTGCATGGCTTGGCTTGCGGCGCTGCCGAGCTTCGCGCTATGCCCGATCCTTGTTCCGCCGAGCACCCGACCCGTGCGTACACGAACGCCTGCCGTTGCACCCGCCCGAAGCAAACGCCACGAGGGCCAGGGGCACCCGGACAAGCACCGTCTGGACCGGCCGTCCCCGGGCAAGCCGGTGGCCGTGATCATGGGCAGCCAGTCAGACTGGCCGGTGATGCGGCACGCCAGCGAAACGCTGGACGCGCTGGGCATCGCCCATGACGCCCGCATCGTGTCCGCCCACCGCACGCCCGAGCGGCTCTACGACTTCGCCCGCGGCGCCAAGACGGCCGGTTACCGCATCATCATCGCCGGCGCGGGCGGCGCCGCGCACCTGCCCGGAATGACGGCGGCGATGACGCCGCTGCCGGTGTTCGGCGTCCCGATCCCGGGCGCGGCGCTGGGCGGGCGCGACGCGCTTTATTCCATCGTGCAGATGCCCGGCGGCGTTCCCGTGGGGACGCTGGCGATCGGCAAGCCCGGCGCGATCAATGCGGCGCTGCTGGCCGCCGCCGTGCTCGCCCTCAACGACGAGGCGCTGGCCGAGCGCCTCGCCGGCTGGCGCACGGCCAACAGCGAGGCGGTGGCGCTGACGCCCGACCAGGATGTCGGCGGAGGCGGGCGCTTCGAGCAGACGGCCGGCTTCGCGCCCGGCAGCCAACCCGAAGCCGCCGGCCTGCGCGGCAGCGGCTGACCTCCTTGCCCGATCCGGCTCCGTTCGCACCCGCGCCCGCGTTCTCCGCCCCGCTCGAACCCGGCGGCATCATCGGCATCCTCGGCGGCGGCCAGCTCGGCCGCATGCTGGCGATGGCGGCGGCGCGTCTGGGCCTGCGCGCCCACGTCTTCTGTCCCGATCCCGACAGCCCGGCCTTCGACGTTTGCGCGGAGAAGACGATCGCCCCCTACGAGGACGAGGCCGCCCTGCGCCGCTTCGCCGGGGCGGTGGGGGTCGTGACCTACGAGTTCGAGAACGTGCCGGCGCGCACGGCGGACGTGCTGGCCGCGATCCGCCCCGTGCGCCCCGACGCCGCCGCCCTGGCCGCCAGCCAGGACCGGCTCGTCGAGAAGGAGTTCGTCGCCTCGCTCGGCATCGCCACCGCCCCCTTCCTTCCCGTGGACACGGCCGGCAGCCTCGCCCGCGCCGTCGCCCAGCTCGGCCGTCCGGCGATCCTCAAGACGCGGCGCTTCGGCTACGACGGCAAGGGGCAGACGACCATCAAGGAAGGCACCGACCTCGCGGTGGCGTTCCGCTCGCTCGGCGGCGTCCCTTCCATTCTCGAAGGGGTGGTGCCCTTCGAGCGGGAAATCTCGGTCATCTCGGCCCGCGGGCTCGACGGCGGGTTCAAGGCCTATCCCGTCTGCGAGAACCGCCACGAGCACCACATCCTGCAGCGCACCGTGGCCCCGGCGGCGGTGGCGCCGGCCACGGCCGCCGAAGCGGTGCGGATCGCCCGCACCATCGCCGACGCGCTCGGCTACGTCGGGGTGCTGGCGGTGGAACTGTTCGTGACGCGGGAGAACGGCGCCGAGCGCCTGCGCGTCAACGAGATCGCCCCGCGCGTGCACAATTCCGGGCACTGGACGCAGGACGGCACTGCCTGCTCGCAGTTCGAGCAGCACGTCCGGGCGATCTGCGGCTGGCCGCTCGGCGCCACCGCCCTCAACGGTCGGGGGGTGGAGATGGAGAACCTCGTCGGCGCGGCGGTGTCGGGCTGGCGCCGCCTTCTCGCGGTGGAAGGCGTGGCCCTGCACCTTTACGGCAAGGCCGAGGAACGGCCGGGTCGCAAGATGGGGCATTGGACGCGGGTCGAGCCGGCGACCGCAGCCCGCGCCGAGCCGGATCCCGGCGCCGCGCCCGACACGCCGTCGGGCGGCGAACAGCTGTGACAAACTGCCTTGACGGCAAGGTGAACCCCGGCCGGATGGCCTGACTTTGTGCAGGGCCCGATAACGGACGCTGCCGCGTGTCACGCGCGGCGAGAGCGCTGACCCCGGCCGAGGAGACGCCATGCTGAAACCTTTGATCCTGTCCGCCCTCGCTGCGATGAGCGTAGCCCCGGCGACGACGGCGGCCTCCGCCACGGAATGCGCGCAGCACATCCAGGCCATCGAGCGCCGCATGCACAGCGCCGGCGCTTCGCAGGTGACGGGTCAGCCGTCGAGCCCCGACTCCAAGGCGCAGGCCTCGAACGAGCAGGGCAAGGCGCCGGCGCCGGTGGCGGCCGAGCAGGCGGCGACGCCGGCCAAGATGGAAAAGGCGGAAGCCCTGCTCGCCAAGGCCAAGCAGCAGGACAGCGCCGGCGACAAGCAGGGCTGCGAGCAGACCATGCAGGACGTGCAGGCCAATATGGGCGCCCTGCCCTGAACCGGGGCGCGCCGGCTCCCGGCGGTCACTTGGTCGTGAAACGGGGACCGCCGGACGCCAAGCGCCGGGGCCGCGAATTGACCCGGCTGCACCCCTCGCCTAAACGGGCGCCGAGTGGATCGGCTTCGCCGGCCCGTTGCTGGGCACACGATGCGCTTCATCTTCCGCTTTGTCGGCCTGATCCTGCTGGCCGGCGCCTTTGCCGCCCTGATCGTCGATGGGACGCGCTCGATCGCGGCCGGCAAGGCCGATATCCTGCCGCTGAGCGAGGTCATCGCCAAGGTGTCGCCCGATAGCCTGCCGCATTTGCGGCAGCTGGTGCAGGGCAAGGCGCCGGTGCTCTGGGACCCGCTTCTCGTCACGATCCTGCTGCTGCCGACGTGGCTGGTCCTGGGCGGGCTCGGCCTGTTTCTGCTCGTTGTCACCCGCGTGCGCGCCCCGAAGATCGGCCACAGCCGGCGCTGAGGCGATCGCCCCGCCGTTGCGGCGACAGCCGCGTCTCCCCATCTGCGAAGACAGGCAGGGAGGTGTGACCCCATGATGTTTTCGTTCCGCAAGCCGATGACGCTGCCGTCCGCAGCCGACGCGCTGCCCGGCCGCAACGACCCGATCCCCACCGCCGCGCGCCATTTCGTGAACGGCAACCCGATCAAGCCGCCGTTTCCCGCCGGCACGGAAACGGTCCTCTTCGGCCTCGGCTGCTTCTGGGGCGCCGAGCGCTCCTTTTGGAAGATCCCCGGCGTCATCGCGACGGCGGTCGGCTATGCCGGCGGCCACACGCCCAATCCGACCTACGAGGAAGTCTGCTCCGGCCGCACCGGCCACAACGAGGTGGTGCTGGTCGCCTATGACCCGGCGAGGTTGAGCTTCTCGGAGCTGGTGAAGCACTTCTTCGAGAGCCACGACCCGACCCAGGGCATGCGCCAGGGCAACGACGCCGGCACGCAGTACCGTTCCGGGATCTACGGCTCGCCGGCGCAGCTCGCCGAGGCGGCTCAGATCAAGGCGGCCTTCGAGCCGGCGCTGAAAGCCAGGGGCTTCGGCGCGATCACCACCGAGCTCGTGCCCACGCCGCCGTTCTTCTACGCGGAGGGTTATCACCAGCAGTATCTTGCCAAGAATCCAGGCGGTTACTGCGGCCTCGGCGGCACCGGCGTGTCCTGCCCGGTCGGCACGGGGCAGAGCGTCGCTGACATGACGGCCGCGGAGTAGCGGGATCCCGTCCACTCGCTGCCATCGGCCGGCGCGGGCGACCCCATCGCGCCGCTGCGACCGACGCTGTAGGCTCGGCCAAACGAGGCGGGAGCTGGGGCGGCGATGGATGGTGTGGACGGTCTTCTCGCCCTGCTCGATCTCGAACGCATCGAGCTGAACATCTTCCGCGGCACCGTGCCGGCGGACGGCCGGCGCCGCGTCTTCGGCGGGCTGGTGGTGGCGCAAGCGCTCGTTGCCACGGCGCGCACCGTGGCCGAGCGGGCGCCGCACTCGCTGCACGCCTACTTCATCCTGCCCGGCGATCCGTCGATGCCCATCGTTTACGACGTCGAGCGGGTGCGCGATGGGCGCTCGTTCACGACGAGGCGCTGCCGGGCGGTGCAGAACGGTCGCATCATCTTCGACCTGTTCGCTTCGTTTCAGGTCGAAGAGGCCGGTCTCGACCATCAGGTGGCGATGCCGCCCGCGCCCGATCCCGAGGACACCGTCAACAACTCCGCCCTCGCGGCCGCCCTGGCGGCCGCCGTGCCGCCCAATCTCCGGCGCTGGTGGAATGCCGAGCGCGCCATCGCCATCCGCCCCTGCGACCCCGACCGCTTCGACCCGACGGTGCCGCCAAGCCCGCGCCAGCGCATCTGGGTGCGTGCCACCGGCCGGCTGCCGGACGATCCCGCCATCCACCGCGCCGTGCTCGCCTATCTCAGCGACCTCACTCTGATCGACGTGGCGCTGGCCGCGCACGGGCGCACCCTGTTCGAGCCGGAGTTCGCGGTGGCGAGCCTCGACCACGCCCTGTGGTTCCACCGCCCCTTCCGCGCCGACGAGTGGCTGCTGTACACGCAGGACAGCCCCAGCACCTTCGGCGCCAGAGGCATGGCGCGCGGCCTGCTCTTCGATCAAGCGGGCCGCCTGGTGGCCTCGGTGGTGCAGGAAGGGCTGATCCGCACCCGTGGCGACATCTGATCCATCGACCCGTTCAATCGTCCAAGGACTCGACCATGCCCCTGCTGCGCTTCGACCTCGTCGTTGGCCGCTCCGACGCCGAATTGAAAACCCTGCTCGATGCCGCCCACGAGGCGATGCTGGAAGCCTTCGGCGTGCCGGCGCGCGACCGGTACCAGATCATACATGAGCACGAAGCGTCGCGGATGGTCGTCGAGGACACCGGCCTCGACATCCCGCGCACGGACAAGGTGGTGATGCTGCAGGTGACGAGCCGGCCGCGGTCGGAAGCGATGAAGGTCGCCTTCTACCGCCTTCTTTGCGAGAAGCTGGAGTCGGCCTGCGGCATCGCGCCCGCCGACGTGATGGTGAACTTCATCATCAACTCCGACGCCGATTGGAGCTTCGGCCGGGGCCGGGCGCAGTTCCTCACCGGAGAGCTGTGAGCGCGCGGTCTCGAAGCGGCGGAAACGGGGAGGACGACCTCGGTTGAAAAGCCCGGCGCGCTGATGCAAAGCTCGACTCCGCGCGATCGCAACGGGATCAACAGATGAGCACCACCTTCGAACGGCCTCGGGAAATCATCGGCTACTGCCTGGCGCCGCTCGGGCTCGATGCGGGCACGGACGCCTACAAGGAAACCTTCCGCCGCCTCGAACATGTGGTGAAAACGCTGCAGGTGGTCGCCGGCAAGGCCAACGCGCCGACGTCGGTCGACTTTTCGCAGATGCGCACCCTCACGATCAACGAGGACGCCCACGGCGAGCACGCCGAAACCGACGTGTAGGCGGCCCAAAGCAACAGCCGGAAGCAGCAGCCAGGGCCAGGAAACAGCCGGGGAACAGCGATGGCGGCCTTCGGCGATTTCCAGAACGAGATCTACGGCGGCGGCCTGCGCGGCGTCCGGCCCAGGTTGCCGGTCGACTTCGCCTCGCTGGCGCGCAAGGCCCGCGAAGCGCTGCCGGCCGGCACGATCGATTACGTCGAGGGCGGCTGCGGCGACGAGCACACGCAGCGCGCCAACTCGGCCGCCTTCGAGCGCTGGGGCCTGATGCCCCGCATGATGGTGGACTGCACGCGACGCGACCTGTCCGTCGAGCTGCTCGGGATGCGGCTGCCGACGCCGCTGTTCCTGTGCCCGATCGGGGTGATCGGGATCTGCGCCCAGGACGGCCATGGCGACCTCGCCACCGCCCGCGCGGCGGCGGCGACCGGCGTGCCGATGATGGCCTCCACCCTGTCCAACGATCCGCTGGAGGCGGTCGCCGACGCGCTCGGCGACACCCCCGGCATCTTCCAGCTCTACACGCCCAAGGACGTCGGGGTCGCCGAGAGCCTCGTCCACCGCGCCGAGCGCGCCGGCTTCAAGGCCATCGCGGTGACGCTCGACACCTGGGTCACTGGCTGGCGGCCGCGCGACCTCAACACGGCGAACTTCCCGCAGCTGCGCGGCGCCGCCTTGGCGAACTACACGGCCGATCCCGTCTTCCGCGCCTCCCTCGCCAAGCCGCCGGAAGAGGATCCGGCCGCTGCCATCGGGCAATGGGCGCGCATCTTCGGCAAGCCGCTGACCTGGGCCGACCTGCCCTGGCTGCGCGCGATGACGAAGCTGCCCTTGATCCTGAAGGGCATCTGCCATCCCGACGATGCGCGCCGCGCGATCGATGGCGGGGTCGACGCGATCCACTGTTCCAACCACGGCGGGCGCCAAGCCAACGGCGGCCTCGCCGCCATCGACATGCTGCCGGCCGTGGTGAAGGCGGCCGGCTCGACGCCGGTGCTGTTCGACTCCGGCGTGCGCTCGGGCACGGACGTGGTGAAGGCGCTGGCGCTGGGCGCGGCGGCGGTCGGCATCGGTCGCCCCTACGCCTATGGGCTGGCGCTGGACGGCAGCGACGGCATCATCCACGTGCTGCGCTCGATGCTGGCCGAAGCCGACCTGCTGATGGCAGTCGACGGCTACCCGACGGTCGCGGCGCTGGCCAAAGCCGGACTGGTGCGGGCGTAGGCGGCCGTGCGTGGCTTGCGCCACGGTTGATGTCGAAGGAAAAGCCGACCACGGCCTATCCGGTTTGACGCAACGGCAATCCCTCCCGTTTCGCAAGGCGAACGTCCCTGGTCCTTCGGCATCGCTGCTGCACCGGAAGACGCAAAAAGTGCTGCGCACTTGCCCTGCGATGCTCTACCCCGCACCCATGCTTCTCTTCGAACTCCTGATCAGCCTGCTCATCGGCGGGGCCGCCCTGACGGCGTTCGCCAACAGGGTCGGCGTGCCCTATCCCGTGCTGCTGGCTGTGGCCGGGGTGGTCCTGGCCCTGGCGCCGGTCGACGTGCCCGGCATCCGGCTCGACCCGGAGCTGGCTCTGACCCTGTTCGTGGCGCCGGCGATCGTGGACGCCGCCTTCGACGCCTCGCCCCGCGACCTCCGCGAGAACTGGATCCAGATCTCCAGCCTGGTGCTGATCGCGGTGGCGCTCACCGTCGGGGCCGTCGCGGTGGTGGCGCGCTCCCTCGTGCCCGATCTGCCCTGGTCGACGGCGATCGCGCTCGGCGCCATCGTGGCACCGCCCGATCCCGTCACGGCCGCCGCCGTGCTCGGCCGCTTGTCGCCGCCGCGACGCCTGATGGTCATCCTGGAAGGCGAGGGCCTGCTCAACGATGCCAGCGCGCTGCTGGTCTACCGGCTGGCGCTGGGTGCGATGCTGGGATCGGGGCTGACGGTGAGCCGGACGGTGCCGCTGCTGCTCGCCAGCTCGATCGGCAGCGTGGCCCTCGGCTTCGCCCTGGCGCACGCCTACATGTGGATCACGCGCCGCATCGAAGACCTCGCCATATCGGTGGTCACCCAGTTCGTCGGCACCTTCGCCGTTTGGATCATCGCCGAGCGCCTCGGCATGTCCAGCGTGCTGACCACGGTGGTGTACGCGGTGGTGCTGGCCCGCCGGAACCCGACGAGGCAGGGCGCGGAGAACCGGCGCGGATCCTTCGCCGTCTGGGAGGTGGCGGTGTACGTGCTCAACGCCCTCGCCTTCATCCTGATCGGGCTGCAGCTGCAGGAGATCATCCGCGACCTCGGAAGCGATCTCGGGGGCGGCCTGCGCCCGGCCCTCGGCTTCAGCCTCGCCGTGCTCGGCACCGTGATCGGGGTGCGCCTGCTCTGGACCTTCGCCTACAACGCCCTCGCCCGCCTCGTCGACCGGATGGTGCTGCCGCCCGAGCGGCGGACCCCCGTCCGTCGATCCTACAAGAGCGCGCTGATTGTCGGCTGGAGCGGCATGCGCGGCCTGCTCACCCTCGCCACCGCCCTGGCCCTGCCTCTCGCCGGCGATCCCGCCGGTTCCCACAACCGCAACCTGGTGATCATCACCGCCTTCACCGTGGTTCTCGGAACCCTCGTGCTCCAGGGCCTGACGCTGGGACCACTGCTGCGCTGGCTCGCCCTGACCGACGACGGCCGCTCCGACCGCGAGCGCAACTTCGCGAGAACGGAGGCGACCCGTGCCGCCCTGCAGGCGCTGGAAGCGCGCGACGAGCCCGAGGCGGCGATCGTCAGGCGGCAGTACGACGTGGTGCTGCAGGGCGAGCGGATGGAAGCGTTGCGTCCCAGGGTGTTCCGGCAGCTGCGGATCACGGCCATCGCCGCGGAACGCGAGCGCCTTCTGGCGCTGCGCCGCAGCGGGGAGATCGGCGACGAGGCCTACCGGACGCTGGAAGAAGAACTCGACTGGGCGGAAGGCAACGCCCGCCGTCGTGGCCGCATGTACAAGGCCGGCGACGGTTGAACGGCCCCGGCCGGTTCGCGAGGTTCCGGCGAACGGCCGTTGCCCGCGCGCGCCACGTAGGATTAGCCTCAGCACGGCCGTTCACAAGGGATCAGGGAGGAAGACACGATGGTGAAGGGATTGGTTCTCGCCGCGGCGCTCGTGATGGCCGGCAATGTCGCCGCGATGGCGTCGCCGCTCGGCGCGCTGCCAAATGGGCGGCCCGACAGCCAGCCCGGGATCGTCCTGGTGTCCGGCGGCTGCGGCTTCGACTTCCATCGCGACCCGTTCGGTATTTGCGTCCCCAACCGCCGCGTGGTCTTCGGGGGACCGGCCTACGTGCGGCTGCCGCCGCCCTGCCCGCGCGGCTACCACCGCGACCGCGATCCGGCGCGGCCGATCTGCTACCCGAACTTCTGAGCCCCGGCGGCCTGAGACCGAGGCGGCGCCCGGTCTACGAGCGGTAATCGCCGTTGATCGCCACATAGTCCTTGGTGAGATCGCAGGTCCACACCGTGGCCCGGCCGCGCCCGAGGCCGATGTCGACCTTGATGGGCACATCGGGCTCGCGCATCAGCTCCGACACCGCCGCCTCGTCGTAGTCGGGATCGCGCAGGCCCTTGTGGGCGACGCGGGTGCCGGCGAACCAGATGGCGAGCCGGTCGCGGTCGGCCTTCTCGCCGGCCTTGCCGACCGCCATCACCACCCGCCCCCAGTTGGCGTCCTCGCCGGCCACCGCCGTCTTGACCAGCGGGGAGTTGGCGATGGACATCGCGATGCGCCTGGCCGCCTTGTCGGTTTTGGCCCCTTCCACCGTGACGGCGATGAACTTGCGGGCGCCCTCGCCGTCCTTGACGACCTGATGGGCGAGGTCGAGCAGCACCTCGTTCAGCGCCGCCTTGAACGCCTTCAGCCGGCGGTCGGTGGCGAGCAGGATGTGCGGGGCGCCGCGCGAGGCGGCCGCGCCGGTGGCGAACAGCATCAGCGTGTCGGAGGTGGAGGTGTCGCTGTCGACCGTGATGGCGTTGAAGCTGCCCTTGACGCTGCGGCCGAGCATCGCCTGCAGCGCCGGCGCGGCGATCGGGGCGTCGGTGAAGACGAAGGCCAGCATGGTCGCCATGTCGGGCGCGATCATGCCCGCGCCCTTGGCGATGCCGTTGATCGTCACGGCCACGCCGCCGAGGTCGACCGTGGCGGTCGCGCCCTTGGCGAAGGTGTCGGTCGTCATGATCGCCCTGGCGGCGTCCGCGATGCCGGTGGGCGAGGCCTCGGCGGCGAGCCGCTCGAAGACGCCGTCGAACTTCGCCGCGTCGAGCGGTTCGCCGATGACGCCGGTGGACGCGACGAAGATCTCCTTCGCCGGCACGCCCAGGGCGGCCGAGGCACGCTTCGCCGTGCCGGCGACGGCCTTCGCCCCGACCTTTCCGGTGAAGGCGTTGGCGTTGCCGGAGTTGACCACCAGCGCCCGCGCCTTGCCGCCTCCGAGCCTGACCCGGCACCAGTCGACGGGGGCCGACGGGCACTTCGAGGTGGTGAACACGCCGGCCACCTGCGTGCCCTTGTCGAACAGGGCGAGCAGGACGTCGGTGCGGTTCTTGTAGCGGATCGCCGCCGCGCCGGTGGCGAAGCGCACGCCGGCGACCTCCGGCATATCGGGCGGGTTGGCTGGCGCGAGGGGCGAAACGGCGGTCATGCGGACGATCTCGGACGGCGGCCCTCCGCTCGGCGGGCGCCGGGCGCTTCAACCGCTTACGCGACCGTTGCCGCCCTCGGCAAGCGCCGGCTGCATGGTTCGAAGGTTCCGATGGGGACGCGGGGTGCATCGCGAGAACGTTCTCCCTCGCGAGGCGGGAAGATCAGGCGGCGGCACGGCGGCGCGGGTCCGTTTGGGGGCCCTCCGCCTGCATCGGTGCCTTACCTTTCTGCCTCCTGCCGAAGGCGGGAGGGGAAGGCGGAGGCAAGCGGAAGAGGCTCACCTGTCGCGGTCGGGAAAAGGGCGGAATCTTCGGCAGTCCGCCCTCAGGGCTTGGCTATCGCCGCAGGCTTGGCATCGCCAGGTTTCACCTCGCCCGCCTTGACCTCACCCGTCCTGGCCCCACCGGGCGCCGGCTGACCGGCGGCGGCCGCCGCCGCCTCGGCGCCGAGCTTGATCGGCTTCTTCGGCGTGTCGGGGGCGTTGCGGTCCATGCCCGGCTTCATGATGCGGTAAAGCTGGAAGTTGTCGCCCTCGTAGACGGTCTTCAGCTTGTCCGGCATCGGGTTGTCGGCATCCTCGTCGGTGAAGAGGAGGTAGACGTAGTCGTATTTCTTCAACCAGTCGTGCCAGTAGCCGCTGTCGTCGGTGGAGCGGCCGACCGCGTCGATGACGAGCTGGTCGATGGTGGGCGGCGTGCCGTCCTCGGTGTCGACCATGTGCCGGTATTCGGGCCGCACGTGCATGATCTGCTTGCCGGCGGTGGTGAAGGCGGTGGTGATCAGCGCCTGCCGCTCGATGATGGCCAGCGACACGGCGTGCACCAGGCCGAGGTGCTCGACCTCGTTGGGCATGTTGGAGTCGGTGTAGGCGACCAGGATCTTGGACCCCTTGGCGATCTTGCGCAGCGACTCGCGCATTTCCGTCGTCGCCGGCTCGGCGTTGGCCCAGGCGATGTCGACCTCCGCCACGCGGGCGGCGAGCAGGCCGAGGGTGCCGATCAGGAACAGCCGCCGCACGGTTTCCTGGGCGAAGTCGACGCGGAAGCAGGCGACCACCATGAAGGCCAGCGCGATGGGCAGGCGCTGGTCGGCGAGGTAGCTCGCGAACAGCACCCGCGGCAGCGCCACGTAGACGAGGCCGCCCACCGCCAGCAGCGTCGCCAGCAGCGGATGGATGCGCAGCATCCTGAGCCGCAGGGCCCATGCGCCGGCCACCGCCACCGCGAAGGTGAGGGCGAAGGCGACGATATCGGAATAGGTTTCGATGACGAAAAGCAGGCCGTCGAACTTGCCGGTTGACTCCCAGTTCCACTCGGTGGCGTGGCCCCAGGTCGAGCTCCTGACCAGGAAGCCGGCGAGCGGCAGGAACGGCAAGCCGGCGCAGCAGAACTCGATGAAGCGTCGCGGCCAGGGCGCCCGCGACACCCGCAGGGCGTAGTAGATCTCGAAGGCGAGCAGCCCGAGGCCGTACACGCCGACGGCGAACAGGTGGCAAACGTAGAGCGCGACGGCAAACACCGCCGACAGCAGGAAGCGCGCCGGCCACGGACGGGTGCGCAGCGCGATCCAGGCGGCCAGCGCATACATCGCCAAGCCGATCCCGAAGAAGTAGTTCAGGATGCCGATCAGGAACATGTAGTTGTAGAGCAGGGGAAAGGCCACAAGCGGCAGCATCGACCAGCGCCCGAACAGCGCCCGGTTGAGCACGAAGGTGCCGGACATGATCAGCGCGAAGATGAACATCGTGAAGATCTGGCTGGCCAGGTAGACGTTGCTGATGAACCTGGCGATCCATGGGACGATCAGGTCCATGGTCAGGTTGGGCAACATCTCCCAGTCGATCTCGTAGTACTTTGCCAGGCTGGGATTGGCCCCGTTGTCGGTGATGACCTGCATCCGCGAAACATGGTTGGCATAGTCCTCCAGCGGCGGCATCGGATGCGTCAGCAGCGGGATGGCGGAGATCAGCAGGAACACCAGGAAGACGACGAGGGCCTGCAGGGCCGACCGGTCGCGCGCGGCCGCCGGCGCCAGGGCGGCAGAGGAACTGCTGGGAAGAACAGCGTCGATGCTCATGACTTGTCCCGTTACCCCGCAACCGCGCCACCGTCATATGGCCGGCAACGTCCCGCCGTCGGGCAGCAATCGCGCATACCACGGAGACCAACCGGCAACTATCGCCCGGGTGACGTTCCCCCACTGGTGTGGCCGATATCCCTCGCCATTCCTTCGCATGGCGTTCCTGAACGGAGCCTGAGGAAACGGGGCTGCAACCGGCACTTGTTGCAGGCAGGGTTGCCGAATTCCAATGGGAACCCTGCCCGCCGGCGGCGGCTTTTGCTCTCGCGTACCCTCAGGTGCGCTGACCGGACGGCCGCATGCGTTTGTTTTCCTGCCAGAACTGTTCGCAGATCCTTTTCTTCGAAAACACGCGCTGCGAACGCTGTTTTCACGCGCTGGGCTTCCACGCGGATGCGGCGACGCTTTGCGCGCTTGCGCCGGCCCCGGACTCCACCGGCGACACCTGGACCGCGCTCGGCGAACCCGCCGGCAACCGGGGCGGCCCCTACCGGCTCTGCGCCAATGCGCAGTACGGGGTGTGCAACTGGCTCGTCGAGGCAGCCGACGGCAACACCATGTGCTCGGCCTGCCGGCACAACCGGGTGATCCCGGAGCTGAACAATCCCGACCACCGCCTCGCCTGGCGCAAGATCGAGGCGGCCAAGCACCGGCTGTTCTACTCCCTGCACAAGCTCGGCCTGCTCGATGCCGTCGACACGACCGCCGGGGCCGAGCCGCTCACCTTCAACTTCCTCGCCGATGTCGCCAACACGGCCGGCCCCAAGGTGATGACCGGGCACGACAACGGCCTCATCACCATTGCGCTGAGCGAGGCCGACGATGCCGAGCGGGAAAAACGGCGCAAGCTGATGAACGAGCCCTACCGCACGCTGATCGGGCATTTCCGCCATGAGGTCGGGCACTACTTCTGGGACAAGCTGGTGCGCGACGGCAACCGCTTCGCCCAGTGCCGCGCGGTGTTCGGCGACGACACCCTCGATTACGGGGACGCGCTGCAGCGGCATTATCGCGAGGGCGCGCCGCTCGACTGGCAGCAGAACTACGTCAGTTCCTACGCGACCTGCCACCCTTGGGAGGATTTCGCGGAAACCTGGGCCCATTACCTCCATATCGTGGACACGCTGGAGCTGGCCAAGGCTTACGACATGAAGCTGTCGCCAGCGGTCGACAAGGCGGGCGAGTTCAATGTCTCCTACGACGCCGACCCCTACGACGCGCCCGACATCCACGCCCTCATCAAGGTGTGGTTGCCGGTGTCGACGGCGCTGAACACCTTCAACAAGACGATGGGCAAGGACGAGCTCTACCCCTTCATCCTGTCGGCCGGCGTGATCGACAAACTCGGCTTCATGCACGGCCTGCTGCGCGAAACGACCCGGCCGCCGCGCTGACGGGCCTTCCCGAGCCATCTCGCTGAGGCAGCTATCGCTTCAGGTCGCGACGCCGAGCAGCGACAGCAGGTGCTCGGCGGCAACCTCGCGGGTTGGTCGGGAGAGGAGGCCGAAGTCTGCCGCGATCTGCTGCGTGGCGGCAATGCCGGCCGGCAGGAAGAAGGGCGCCGGCGGGTCGGCGACGTCGACCGGCACGCCATGTCCGAGGTCGGGCACGCTGTAGAGGGTGACGCAGGCGCCGCCGCCGCCGTCGCGCCAGGTGCGGCGGGTGGCGCGGCCCAGGCGATCGGTTTCAGGCGTGCCCGCGCCAACCCCGTGCACGTCGGTCCATTGCTTGACGAGTTCGCCGGCGTTGATCGGCTTCACCACGGCATCGGCGGTGCCGAACCACACCGCCACTTCCGGCCAGGGACCGGCATGGCCGGAGGCCGCGCGCACGAGGTCGCCCCACTTGCGGGCATCGCGGATCCGCCCGACGACCATGGCATCGAACGCCTCCCCCGCGCCCGAAGCCGCGCCGTAGGGCAGGCCGGCGATGATCGCGCCGGCGGCGAAGCGCTCGGGATGGATCGCCAGCATCGCCGCCGCCATCGCGCCGCCGGCCGACAGGCCGCAAACGAACAGGGTGCCCGCCCCAAGCTCGGCGACGGCCCAGTCGACCATTTGCCGGATCGACTCGACCTCGTCGCGCCCCCGCGTGCCCGGCTCGAACCAGGAAAAGCAGGTCTTGCTGTTGTTGCGGGGCGTTTGCTCGGGATAAAGGAGAAGGAAGCCGTGCTCGGCCGCGAGGCGCGACCAGCCGGACGCGGCATCGAAGCCGGCCGCCGTCTGCCCGCAGCCGTGCAGCACGACCACGCAGGGCGCCCGCTCCGCCCGCCTCGGCGGCACGAAAATGTGGCAGAGCAGGCCGCCGGGATTGCTGCCGAAGCCGTCGATGCGGCGCAGCCCGGGCAGCGTTGAGACGTCGTCGGAGCGATGCGGAACCGCCGTGTCGTCCCGTAAACCCATCGTTGCGATCTCCTCGCTGGCACATGACGCGCTTTTTGCTGCGCTGCAACAATGAACGGGGCGAACCCGTCCACGTTCCTGCCGGCGAAACGGAATGGCGGCTCAGTCATCGATGAGAAACGACTTTTCGATGAAGACGTTAACGGACTAGCTCGGAGATCGACGCGACATGAGCCTTCTTCACACCTGGCAAGACATTCCCGACGAGCCTGCCGGAACGGTGACGCGGAAACGCTTGCAGGGCGCTGGCGCCACGTTGGTCCGGGTGGAGATCAAGGCCGGGACAACAGCCGCCGGGCATTCGCACCCGCACGAGCAGTTCGTGCAGATCCTGTCGGGAAGCGGCATGCTGGACACGGCGGAAGGCCGGCAGTCGTTCTCGGCCGGCAGCCTGTTCCACTTCCCCGCGCAGACTTGGCACGCGGCCGAGTTCAACAGCGACACCGTTCTCGTCGAAACCAATCTGGCGGTTTGATCGCGCGCCGAGCCGTTGCCGCGAACGGCCGGGATCATGCGCACCGGCTCGCAACCGGCAATCCCGATCGCTTCCCTGCCTTGGCCGGCGAGCTGTCGCGCCGCGCTGCCGCACGAAAGAGCGCCGCCCTCGCCATGTCCAGATCGCCCCTATGCCCCTCGCCCTGTTTCGGCGATGATCGCGCCCGTCCTGCCGGCTGAAACAGGCCTCGGCGCATGCGGATCGCTTTGAGTCTCGATCTCTGATGCAAGGCGACGCTGCAGACACGGATTTCCGATCAGCTGGTCGCGCTGATCCGGGGCGGCGGGTTCGGCACGCACGCGCGATCCCCTGATCGTCACAACCGTCGTAGGGCAAGCCACTTCACCGACGTCCCGTGCGGGGACGCGCGTGCCATCGGCGCGAAGCGATCGGTGCCGCAGCGGCCCCGCAACCGTCGAGGGCGGACAGATTCCGATGAACGTCGCCTTATGCGAGACTGCGGGCTCAAGATCCCCGAGGTCGATCCGGGTCTCATTTGGTATCGAAATTGCCCAGACCACTCGATCGAACGCGAGAATGGCAGATGATGCGCAAGCCCCTTCTAAGGATTGGTCGTGTTGTCGCCGTCGTGACGGCGGGCATGTGTGCAGTGCCGGCGCAGGCCGAGTCGTTCCCGACCGCCGGCAAGTTCGCCCTCAGCTACACGTTCACGACATCAACACCGGCCGCACCGATCGACGTCGGCGAAGGTCGCGACCTCACGGTCAATCGCTACCTCGTGACGATCTTGAACGACGGCGGCGGAGGCTTCCTGCATCTCACGGCGGGACGCTGCACCAACATCCGATTCACCAATCGCGAAGAGCGCACCATCGATTCGCACGGGTATTGCAACTTCAAGGATGCCGACGGCGACCTTCTCTACGCCGAATACGTGACCAACGGTCCAAAGCCGCTGAAGGCGATCACCCTTGAATGGAGCTTCCGTTCAGGCACGGGCAAGTATGACGGGATCAGCGGCACGGCGACCGACACCAACAGCGGCAATCTCGACGACACCGGTGCCTATCAGGCCGGCGGCAAGATGACGGGATCCTACAAGATCAAGAGGACCGGAGTGGTGGCCGGCGAAGGGGCTCACGACTGACGTCTCGGGTCGCAAATCCGACGCTTCGACTCGCCGGGTCGCACGTAAAAAGGCGGACATGCCGACGACCCTGCCGATCCCAGCCCGCCAACAGCACCGCAGGTTCGCGACGGCTCCCTTGACCCTCGTTGTGATCTTGGTTGTGGTTTTGGTCGTCGCGGCCTTCGTCACGCGGGTGACGGACCCGTCGATGGTGGACGAAGCCGCGACGGTCATCGCGGCCCCGTGAAACGGGACGATCGCCCATCGCCCGGGATCCGGAGACGATCTGGGGGTTGCGGCGGTCTCGCCGAACCTCCCGGACGGGTGCAAGCCGCATCGCCGCCGGTCCCCTTACCCGCCGGGGATCACGACCGCCTCGACCAGGTGCCGGTGGTCCCAGGTGCCGGTGGGTCGCCCGCCTTGGAACATCGCATCCGATCCGGTGCTCTCACCTCCCCTGACGCATCGGAGTCATCCAAAAACCGCTGCGCACTTTTCGGTCCGATGCTTTAGCCCCATGTCGAATGGACGGCCAACGGCAGTCATCGCTAGAGGCTGTTACGGACTGAGTTAAGGGCCAGATGTGCGGGATGGTCCTGTCCT
>CALMGA010000258.1 GCA_937863205.1 uncultured Beijerinckiaceae bacterium
CCATGGCTCATCGAATCAGCGATCCGGGTGCACCGCAAGGGCGTGGGTAATTACGCGGCGAGGGCAAGGTGGCCGAGGTCGATGGCGCCTACTTCGGCGGCTACATCAAGCCCCGCAACCTCAAGGAGAACCGCATCCATCGCGGCCTCGCCATCAACCAGAACGGCAAGCGCAAGTCGGTCATCATCATCCGCGAGCGCGGCGGCAACAGCGTCCCGGCCGTGTTCCGCTCCGAGAGTGCCGCCCATGGCTTCATCAAGGCCCGCATCGCCAAGGGCACCGTCGTTCATGCCGACGCGGCGCCGGGCTGGGATAGCCTTCATGCCGCGTTCGAGATGAAGCGCATCGACCATTCCAAGGCGTACAGCCTCGACGGCGCTTGCACGAACATGGCGGAGGAGTATTTCAGCCGCCTTCGCCGCGCCGAGGCCGGGCACCATCATCATATCGCGGGCGCCTACCTCCTCCGCTACGCGCAGGAAGCGTCATGGCGCGAGGACAATCGCCGGGTCAGCAACGGCGACCAGCTCGCCCGGCTGGCCAAGCTGGCGACGATGAAGGCGACCAGCCCCGACTTCGTGGGGTATTGGCAGCGGCACCGCGCTTAGGATGAAGCAATAATATCAGCTACTTATCTTGATTTTCTTGGTGCATTTGCTAAATAGTCACCATGGGCGCGTGGCAAAGCAAAGGCGCATGGTGGGCTGCCGCATCTGCTATAGCGGTCACTCTTTGGCTTGCTTTGGATAGCTTGTATTCAGTGAGTCATACAACGGCATACTTACTCGCTGTCGGACTTCTGCTCGCATCACTTTCCGTATTGCTAATCAAAAAGTGACTTTTGCTCGCCTTGGAATTGCCTCGGCGTGCCAATTATTTTCAAGATATTTCTTTCCTTTGGAATCCACACGCCATGCTCAAATTCTTCAATAGTCTCTATCTCAATAGTCATCTCTACATTGCGTCTCATGACAATAGGGATTTGGCCTGATAGTACGCTATCCAAAAAGTGAGTATCCTTGATGGGTGCCCCAAACTCCCCCTCTTTGGACCTAAATCTCCAGCGGCGCCGTCCTTCGATCAGAACCGGACTAATCAGAACAACCTTTTCTGTTTCGACCCTTACTCGCCGGGTCACCGATATGTCCTTGCTGCTGACCAGCCCCGCATGCAGAGGAAACGCGGACCGGGGAACCACTATCTTGGGTTTTTTGCCCTTCGTTCGCGACAGGCCAACACCCTTTATTGGGCAATAATATACCTGACTCAGTGGGAACCTGAGCCGTCGCCTGATGTTCCCGTGGGTTGGGCTGCGGCCGCCAGGAATGCGTCGAGCCGGTCGGCAAGCGCCGAGTTCTGCTCCACATGCTTGACGTAGTAGACGAGAGAGGCGACCGCGGTTCGTTGCTTCATTGGGTCCCATAGATCGACGATGCGGCGCATGTCGTCGAGGTCCATCGCGTTAAGGCCAAGCGCTCCAACTTTCGATCTCGCATCGCCCTCGAAGCTCAAGGCGCACACGATCCCGATGGCGCCACGCATGCTCGCTTCGTTGCCGAAAGCGACGAACTGGTCGATGGCATCGTCGGCGATGCCGTATTGCTTGACCTCCGCCGTGATGGCGAGACGTGCGCCCTCCCACGCGTCGATGTCGCCAACGCGCTGCAATCTCTTGCTGCCGGCGCGGACCTTGTTGATTTCGACTTGCAGGTGAGGGTTGTCGGCGCGAACGAAGCCGAACACGACTCCTTGGTATGCCGCGCCCGACTTCTCTCCGGGATGCGCTGACAGGTCGAAGTCCTCCAGCAACGCTCGGAACAGCGGTGGCTCCCTGACCAGCGTCGAGGGATCGAACGCTTGGCTCGGCAAGCGTTCCAACACGAAGGCCGTCACCTCGTCGCGCAACGCGCGCAAGTCGATTTCCGACATGCTGCACATGGCGTCGAGCCATGGCAAGTAGTCCCTCCATGCTTGCGTCGCGTGAGGCGCGCATGCGGGATAGTCGAACCGTTTTTGCTCGGCGCGGAAGTACGTCTCGACTTGATTGTAGAAGGGGCGCAGGCTCAGCGTCTGTCCACTGCCGATGTCCACGATGAGTGTGTTCGCCACTTTGCCAGGAGATCTGAACTCTCTTCTTGGGAACTCATCGAAGAAGGAGTCTTGATCCTTGATGTCCCGATCGGGAACGTCCAAGTCGAGCAGGAAGTCGATGAGCGCGACGCAGAGGCCGGCGGCGAATTTCCTGTTGCCGAAGCCCTTAACCACGTCCTGAAGGATGTCCTCGCGACCCATGCCCCATCCACAGCCGACGAACGATGGAGGACGTCAAATACTTGACGTCATTTCCCACGTTGCCCATGCTCGATCCATGAAGCGGACGCAACCACAGGTCAACGTCGACGCTCGGCCTGCCGAGATTGACGATGCGAGATATCGGCTGTGGCTTCAGAAGCAAGTGAAGCTCACCGAGCGCTCGCTTGGCGATCTCGTGTCGAGAACGAAGAGAGTCCGGGGCATGGTGGACCTTTCCACCCTCAAAACGGACGACCATGTCGACGCCGCCCTGCTCATGAACTCTTTGTTCAAGGCGCAGACGATGTCGGTCAAGTCGCAACTGAGACGCGCCGCGAAGCTCTACGTCCAGTTTCGGCAGAACCAGAATGCCTAACTTTGTCGACCTGTTCGCAGGCGTTGGTGGTCTCAGCCTCGGGCTGAGCCGGGCCGGTTGGACGCCGCTTCTGGCAATCGACCATTGGCGCGACGCCGTGACGACCTACCGCGCCAACTTTTCCGGCCATCACGTCGTCGACGCCGACATCGAGTTGCTGACCGCGCGCAAGCTGCGCGGGCTGGTCGACGTGCGCCCCGATTGGGTCGTCGGCGGCCCGCCGTGTCAGGGGTTTTCGACGGTCGGCAGGCGGATGCGCGATGACCCCCGCAATTCGCTCGTCCGCGAATTCGCCCGCGTCGTCGAAACGCTTCAGCCGAACGGCTTCCTGATCGAGAACGTGGTCGGACTGCGCGACATGCGTTTCGTGGAAGCGATAACGACGCTGTTCAGCGACCTCGGATACGGCGTCAGCTTCATGGTGTTGAGTGCGGCTGACTATGGCGTGCCGCAGCTCAGGCGCCGCGTCTTCTTCGTTGGCGACAGGCTCGGGCGGTCGTTCGCGCCGCCCCAGCCGACCCACACCCCAAGCCGACACGTCACGGTGTGGGACGCCATCGGCGATCTGCCACCACTCGGTCCGGGTGAGCGCGCCACGAGTTACGACCGCGCGCCGTTCACCGACTATCAGCGCGCGATGCGGGCGGGCTCGACGCAGGTGTGCGGCCATTCGGCTGGCAACCACCCCGCGCGCCTCGTCGAGGCGATCTCGCACATACCCGACGGCGGCAACAGGCGGTCGATCCCGAGCGCCTTGCAGCCGCCGAGCGGCTACCACAACAGCTACTCGCGCCTTCACAGCCGCTCGCCAGCCGTTGCCGTCACGCAGAACATGGGCAAGCCGTCGGCGACGCGATGCATCCATCCCTTCCAGCACCGCGGTCTGACCGCGCGCGAGGGCGCCCGCCTGCAAGGCTTCCCGGACACGTTCCACTTCTCGGCCGGCTTCACGAGTCAACGACTCCAGGTAGCGAATGCCGTCAGTCCGATCCTTGCCGAGGCGATAGGGCACGCCTTGCAGGACGAGGCTGGTTGGCTGCCGTCCCTGTTGGCCGCCGAGTAGTCAGCGCAGGAACGCCTTGAGTTGTTCCGCCGTCCTCGAGGGGTCCCGCATCGCTTCGCACTCCCAGATGACGGCAACGCTCCATCCTGCCGCCTCAAGAGCCGCGACGTTTGCCGCGTCGCGCTCCACGTTGCGGGCGAACTTGGCGGACCAGTAGGGGCGCCGCGTCACCGGCAGGGTCGAGCGGGAACAATTCTCGTGACGGTGCCAGAAGCAGCCGTGGACGAAGACGACCTTCTTACGCGACGGGAAGACCATGTCGGGACGGCCGGGCAGGTCGCGGCGGTGCAACCGGCAACGGTAGCCCATCGCGTGAGCGAGACGGCGCACCACCATCTCGGGCTTGGTGTCCTTGCCCCTGTTCGCCCGCATCACCTTGCGAGTGGCATCGTTGACGTTGGCGAAGCCCGTCACGCCCGCCCGGCATACATGTGAGTCGACTCCTCGAACACCACCGCCCGCACCACAACCACGGCCGGCTCGATCGTGTAGACGCCTCGCACGGTTGGCAGATGGATGGCCCTGGCCCCGTCGAACACGAAAGCCCGCACCAGACCGCTTTCGCCGATGGCGGGGCCGGCACTGAAGGGGTCGCGCGACAAGGCCCACGTCACAGCCTCCCACGCCTCTTCCGTGCAAGACCACCGCATGTAGGCGGCGTCCACGGCCCTCTGCACGTCGGGTTCCTCCCTCACGTCCCGCACGGCTACAAGAGGCCGAGCTTCAAAGCGGCCTCCTTGGCCCACCCTACCTCGGCCTCGTGGGGCTCGCGCAAGCGGACGGCGAGGCTCGCCGCCATCGGCAAGGTCTCACCCATGCTCGCGATCTGCCACGCGTAATCGTGCGACTTGGCGCTGATCGAGCCCGCCGTCTCGTAGGTGGCGATGTGCTCGACCCAATATTCCACGACCGCCATCTCGGCGTCCGTGAACGGCCGCATGTCCGGCTTCGTCAACGCCGTGAAGCGGTCCAGCTTGCCGACCCGCGCGATCGTGATGGCGCCCTCCCGCCCCAGATCCTCCCGAACGGGCATGATCGCCTTCGGCACCGGGCCGAACTGCTGTCGCGTGTAGGT
>CALMGA010000259.1 GCA_937863205.1 uncultured Beijerinckiaceae bacterium
CCGCAATGGTTGTCGACTGGCACACCGGCGAGATCCTCGCCCGCGCCGGCAGCGCCGCCTACCGCGATGGCGCGCGCCGGGGCATGATCGACATGACAACGGCGCTGCGCTCGCCCGGCTCGGCGCTGAAACCCTTCATCTACGGCTTCGCCTTCGACTCGCTCCTCGCCCATCCCGACACCGTGGTGCCGGACGAGCCGACCCGCTTCGACGATTACGCCCCGCACGATTTCGACGGCAGCTTCCATGGCGACACCACCGTGCGCCGCGCCCTGCAGATGTCGCTCAACCTGCCGGCGGTGATGACCCTGCAGCGCCTGGGGCCGGTCGCCTTCGCCGCGCGCTTTCGCGCCGCCGGCCTGCCGCTGGCCTTCGGCGACGACGCTGCCGCCCCCAGCCTGCCGATGGCGCTCGGCGGCGTCGGGGTGACGCTGGAACGGTTGGTGACCGCCTACGCCGCGCTGGCCGACGGCGGCACGATGAAGCCGCTGGTCGAGCGATACGGCCGCGCGGCCTCGTCCTCGCCAACTGGAAGGATGCTTGGTGAAAGGGTATTTGGCGACAGGGTACTTGGCGAGACGCTTCTCGGCCGGGCGGCGGCCGATGCGGTCGTGGACATCCTTGCCGGATTGCCGCCGCCCAAGGGGATCGCCAGGGCCGCCGGGGACAGCGCCGGCCGCATCGCCTACAAGACCGGCACCTCGTTCCGCTTCCGCGACGGCTGGGCGATCGGCTTCGACGACACGCGCGTCATCGGCGTCTGGCTCGGGCGGGCCGATGGCGGCACCTGCGCGGGCTGCGTGGGCACGGCCGCCGCCGGCGTGCTGTTCCACCTGTTCGACCTCGTGGCGCCGCAGCCCTTGGCGCCGCGCGTCCTGGCACCGCTGTTCGCCGGGCCACCGCCGGCGGCGCTCAAGCGGCTCACGGCGGCGCCCCACCTTGCCGATCCGCCCCGCATCGCCTTTCCCCTCGCCAACTCGCACCTCCTCATCGACGCGGCGCCGGTCAGGCTAAGTGTCGCGGGCGGGCACAGGCCCTATCGCTGGACGGTGGACGGCCGGGTGCTGCGAGCTTCGCCCTTCGCCCGCGATGCGTCGTGGCAGCCGGCCGGCGCCGGCTTCGCTACGATCGGCGTCGTCGATGCCGCCGGCCATGGCGACGAGATCCAGGTCCGCATCGTCGAGAACCCGGCTCGCTGAAGCGTCGGTCCGACGCGTGCGCAGCGGTCTTCAAGTGAACTCGCTGCGGGACGAGACATCGAAGCATCCGCTGGCCTAAGAGCATCGGACCGAAAAGTGCGCAGCGGTTTTCGGACAAATCCGATGCGACACAACAGGTTAGAGCATCAGACCGGACTCGGTTCAGGGTTCGATGCTCTAAGAGCGCCGCGAGATCAGCGCCGGCCTGTCCGGCCGGCTGTCGCTTGGGCAGGAGCGCCGGTCCACGGTCGCCGCATCCCGTCGCGCTGCTGCCGAAGGTTACACGTCCCATGAAATAAATATTGTCGTATCTTTCGTAACGCGAGCGGCGCCCTCGCCGAATAGTGACTTGCAAGACATCGCAAAGCATTCGCAAAGCAAAGGATAAAGTATCATGCGCAGCCTCGTCCCTGTTGCCTTCCTTTTCGGCGCCTTCGCCGCTCCCGTCTCGGCGCAGCCGCACCGCCATGCCGCAAGGCATTCGGCGGCCTCGTTCCAGGCCCTCACCCCGACCGGATTCCGTGATCGCGAGCCCGCCGTCTCGCGCGCTGCCCTCGCCGCGCCGACCTCCGACGCCGGGTATCCCTGCATTTGGGGATCCCTTGGCCGCTGCTGACCAGGAGCGGTCGGGAGGGTCGAGGCTGGCGCGGGATCGCCGTTCTGACGCCGTCGGCCGTCTCCGCCGCGCGATCGATGCTCGCTCGGCATCGGCCACCCAGGCAGCGCCTTCCGCGCCGACCTCAGGTGCAGTCGACAGCCGGACGTGCACGCATGATCCCGGATGCAAAACGACGCAGATCGGAGGCAACGGAGCGCGAGACAGCTATCATTTGACAAGAAAACTGCCGCTGCAATTGTAATCCGTCTCTACTGCGATGATTTGATGAGCGTATGGGACATAGAGAGCGTCTTCGCGTCGTTGCTATCCCCGGGCGTGATTGCGTTTGCGATGGAAAAGCTCGCGCTCTACCTCGATGCGCTGTTAGACCATTTCAAAGGTTTGCAAGGCGGCTGTTCCGGTTTATTGCTAGGACACTTGCGGGATCATGGATCGTCAGGGCGCTGGAGACGTTCGATACCGATGATCGCGCAGCCGCGATGAGGTTGAGGATGATCGGCGACCGCGCTGCGATCTGCTGAGCCCGGTCGCGAAGGCAAGTCGCAGACGGCAATATTCGGCGATCGGCGGCCGTGACCCGCACGGGTCTATACCGCGGCTTGACGACGATGACCAAGATTGTGGAAACCGTGTTCACCGACAGGGTGGGCCGAGCCTGAGTGTCCAAACCGAGTGTCATTGAGGTTTCACGTACATCCGCGTCGATGCCCTCCATGCTGAGGCCTTCCAGGCCGGTGAACGGGAGTTGCGGCATCGCCGTCATGGCCAAGGCGTCGAAAGCCGGGCTCACGAAAACGCGTCTTGCCCCGTGCATCGGCATGGGCGAGGCGGCTCGCCTCAACACCGCCTTCCTCCGGGACGCGGCGGCCAACGTCGTTCGCGCCGGCCAGATCCTGCGCGAATCGCTTGAAGCTCCCGATGATGCCTCCCTCCACGGCTACATGGCCTACGGTCCCCCCGGCGAGGGCGGCTTCTTCGACTTCCTTCCCGATGGCATCGGCCTGATCGAGGCTTGGCAGGCAAGCTTCGGGGACACGCTGATGCAGGCCTTCGCCGGCCTGCTCGACCGCGGACATGCTGGCGCCTGCCTCATCAACGCCGACAGCCCGACGCTGCCGCCCGCGCTGCTCGCCGAAGCGGCACGCATGCTCCTCGCGCCGGGTGAACGCGTCGTGCTCGGCCCCTCGACCGATGGCGGCTACTACCTGATCGGCGCCAGGCGTCTCCATGCCGATCTGTTCGAGGGCATCAGCTGGAGCACGGCCGCCGTGTTCGAGCAGACCCTGGACCGGGCTGCGCGGATTGGGCTCGACGTTTGCGTGCTGCCGGTCTGGTACGATGTGGACGACGCCGCCTCGCTGGACACCCTGCGCGCCGAGCTTTTCGATGGCATGCCGTTCGGGGCGCCGGACCTTCGAGGGGGCGAAGCGCGGCACACCCGCGAAATGCTCGCCGCCATCGACGGGGCCCGCCAGCCGGCGGCCGTCCCATGAGAAACCGTGCACACCCCGGCCTGCCGCTTGCAGGGCGCGCCACGCCATCTTTCCCGCGCTACCCCGGCGGCGCGGGCGCCCAAACCACGACACTTCCCGCCCTCGCCTCGGAAACGCAGGTTTCGAGGTAACATTTCACCGCCGCAGGGCGAAAAAGGATGGATATGGAGACCTCAACGACACTTCCCGATCCGCGCCGCTATTTCGAAAGCGTCACGCCTCGGCGCGGACCGCAGGTGCAGCGCGGCCCGGTCTGCCTCTACCTGGAGGTGACGAACCGCTGCAACCTGTTGTGCACCACCTGCCCGCGCACCTACGTCGAGCTGGAGCCGCCGGCCGACATGTCGTGGGAGCTGTTCACGTCGATCGTCGACCAGTCGCCCGACATCAAGCGCGCGGTTCTGCACGGCGTCGGTGAGCCGATGCTGGTGAAGAATCTGCCGCAGATGGTCCGCTACCTGAAGGATCGAGGCGTTTACACGCTTTTCAACACCAACGGCACGCTGCTCACCGAGCGCAACGGCCGGGCGATGATCGAGGCCGGGCTCGACGAGCTGCGGGTCTCGCTGGACGCTTCCAACCCGACCTCCTACCTCGCCGTGCGCGGCAAGAACTACTTCCATCGCATCCTCCACAACGTCCGGCGCTTCCGCGAGATCCAGGACAAGGAGGGCCACGCGCTGCCCCGCGTGTCGGCTTGGCTGACCGGCCTCAAGGAGACCATCGACGAGCTGCCCGACTTCGTCCGCGTCGCCGCCGACATCGGCGTCAAGGAGGTCTACCTGCAGCGCCTCGTTTTCTTTGAAGAGGACGCCAACGGCCTCGCCCGCCCCGATCAGGCTCTCTACGAGCAGCTCGACTCGACCGAAAGCGTCCGCATCGGCGAGGCCGAGGAGCTTGCCGCCTCGCTCGGCATGACCTTCAGCGCGTCGGGTGCGGCTTCCGAGCCCGGCATGAGCCTGAAGCGGTCCGACAGCTCCTCGCCGTGGTCGCTGTGCCGGCGCCCGTGGAGCGTGATGTACTTCACCGCCAACGGCCGCTCGCTGCCCTGCTGCATCGCCCCCTTTTCGCAGCGCGGCTACGAGAACTACACGCTCGGCGATGCTTCGCAGCAGAGCCTGCGCGACATCTGGAACGGTGACGCCTACGCCGATTTCCGGGACGCTCTTATCTCCGATGCGCCACCCAAGGCCTGCGCGAGCTGCGGCCTGCGCTGGAGCCTGTAGGTTGGGGTTGGCCGGAGCCTCCTGAGTTGCCGCGACCCGTTGTTCTCGCCATTCCGACGCTGAACGAGGCGGCTTCGATCGGCCCCCTGCTCGCCTGCGTTCCGCGCGGTGGCGTCAGCGAGATCGTGGTTGCGGACGGCGGCAGCACGGACGGCACGCAGGAAGCGGCGGCCCAAGCCGGTGCCCGCGTCCTCGACGCCGGACGGGGCTACGGCCGCGCCTGCTTCAAGGCGGCGGAAAGCGCGCCGGCCGATGCCGTGATGGTGTTCATGGACGGCGACGGCGCCGACGACCCCGCCCTCATCCCCGATCTCACGGCGCCGATCCTGTCGGGATCCCATGATTTCGTGATCGGCTCGCGCACGCGCGGCATCCGCGAAGCGGGCAGCATGGGATGGCATCAGGTCGCCGCCGGTCACCTCATCGGCGCGATGGTGGGCACCCTATATAAGGTCCGCTACACCGACATGTGCGCCTTCCGCGCGATCGGGCGCGACACCCTGCTGCAGCTCGGCATGCGCGAGATGACCTACGGTTGGAACCTCGAAATGCAGATGCGGGCGGCGCGCAAGGGATTGCGCATCCTTGAGCTGCCGGTGACCTGTCGATGCCGGACGGGCGGCGTGTCCAAGGTCGCCGGCACCGTCCGGGGCACGGTGAGGGCGGGCACGCGCATTGCGGCGACGTTCGCGCGAACGGCGATGGAGAACCGTGGATGAGTGCTTCGGGTGCGGTCGACGAGAGCATCCCCCTGCTCGGGCGCGACGACTTCGAGGAGCCGTCGCTGTTTCGCCCCGAGGTCACGTTGCGCGAAGCGCGGCGGCAGAACAAGCTCCGCTCCGGGCCGGTGCCGCCCGTCTGCATCCTCGACCCCGATGGCGATCTGGTCGAATATGCCCGCACCGAGTTCAACGCCACCGTTTCGCGCGATTGGGGCTGCTTCCACACGCGGATGTGGGAATGGGAGGCTCACGGGTCGCGCTGGGGCGTGATCGGGCATGCCGTGGGCGCTTCCTTCGCGGTGCTGTGCGCCGAGCAGGCCTTCGCATCGGGCTGCGAGGTGCTCGTCAGCATCACCTCGGCCGGGCAGCTTCGCGCGGTTGGCGAAACGCCCTACCACGTGGTGATCGAGCGGGCGCTGCGCGACGAGGGCACGAGCTACCACTACCTGCCGCCCTCGACCTGGGCCGAGGCCGACCCGGCCCTGCTCGCCCTCGTGCAGCGCAGCTTCGCGCCGCTCGCCCAAGGGACCCACCACGAAATCCACCGGGGCGCGAGCTGGACCACCGATGCGCCCTATCGGGAAACCGAACGGGCGATCGCCGCGCGGATCGCCGCCGGTGCGGTGGTGGTGGAAATGGAGGCGGCGGCGCTTTACGCCTTTTCCCAGGCCACCGGCCATCCCGTGCTCTGCCTGGCCCACGTCACCAACAGTCTCGATCGCACCGACAACAACTTCGAGAAGGGCTTGTACAACGGCGCCCGGGCCTCGCTCGACCTCGTGGAAGCCTTCGTCGGCGCGTGGCTTCCACGCGAAGCGGTGGTGCGCGAGGCCATGATCACCTGACGATCACCTGACGCGGCTACCCGATGCGGAGGTCGCAGCCGACGACCCGACGCTGCGGCGCTCCCGGCACCGGTTTGATCCGGCTCGCCGCCGGCCCGATCTCCGCGACCCGTGGTTCGGCCGGCTTGACTTGTCGGGGACGGCGCGATCTCATCCGAACCGTTGGATCACGGGTGATCAGGCGTACAACTCCGGCGCGCAAGCAGATGTTGGCACGGCTTCATGGAGCACTCGGCCTGTGCCTGGCCATCGCCCTGTGGGCGACGGTGAGCGCCCTGCTCTACCTGCGCTTTCCCAAGTCGCAGCGCAGCGACGACATTTGGAAGATCTATCTCGCCGCCCGCGACGGCATCGTCATCGCGGCCCTGATCGTCATCGCCGCCGATCACGCACCTTATCTCGGCGTCGGCGGGACGAGCCGTCTCGATCAGCATGCCAGCCATGACGCCGCATCCCGCTCGGCCCTGACCCCATAGCGGCGCACCCTCGTCGCGGCCAGCGACGACGGCAACGTTCTATCGCTTGGGCCAGACCCAACGCGGCGCATCGAGGTCGGGCGTCCCCGTCTCGCCGAAGCTTTTCCGCAGATGGATTTGCGCGACCTCCCTCTCGTTCCCGATCGCGCCGATCAGCGCCTCGCTGTGGCTGACGAGAACGATCTGGCAATGGTGCGTGGCCAGGGCGAGGAGCCGGGCCAGCGCGGGCATCAGCGAGGGATGCAGGCTGCCTTCCGGCTCGTTCAGCACCATCAGCTCGGGCGGTCGCGGCGAAAGCAGCGCGGCGACGAGCAGGAGGTAGCGCAGCGCTCCGTCCGAAAGCTCGGCCGCGCCCAAGGCGCGAAGGAGTCCGTGCTGCACGAGCCGAAGCCCGCCGACATCGCCGCCCTCGATCTCCAGGCGGGATCCGGGGAAGGCGTGTTCGACCGCCTCGTCCAAGGCCGCCTCGTCGCCGATCGCGCGGATGGTGGCAAGGGCGGCGGCGAGATCGGCGCCGTCACCGGCGAGCACGGGCGTGTAGGTCATCACCCGCGGGCGGCGCGCGGGCGCCTCCGGGTCGGTGCGCAGCGCGTCGTAGAACCGCCAGTCGCGCATGCGCTCGCGCATGGCCAGAAGTTCGGCACCCTCGGCCGGATCGGCGCAGTGCGTCACCATCGAGTCGAAGGGCGAGAGCCCTTCCATCGCGATGCGCCATCCGCCGCTGCGCGAACTGCGGATCCGGACGAGGGCGGCGCGGCGCTCGGCGAAGAGCGAGGTGCGGCCGAGAACCTCGCCGGTCCACATCGCCTCGACCTTGGTCGCGGGATCGCGGGGAAAGGGGTTCTCGGGGCTCGGCTGGCCGAGATCGACCGCATAGCCGAAGTCGTCGCCGGAGAAGCCGAGCTTGAGGCTGACGCGTTCCCTGCGGACCGTGCCCTGGACCGGATGGAGCCCGGAGCGCACGTCCCGGCCGATCGTTTCGGGACCCGCCCACAGCGTCGACGACAGGCCGCCCTCGGCCGCAAGCGTGGCGACGAGCCGGCCCTGCGCCGTTTCGGCGAGGAGGCGGAGCGCGCGGTAAAGGCTGCTCTTGCCGCTGCCGTTGGCGCCGGTGACGATCGTCAGGCGCCCGAGCGGAACGACGAGGTCGCGCAGCGAGCGATAGCCGGATACGGCGAGCGTGGTGATCACGCCCTGCCCTCCTGGTCGCGAGAAAGAAGGTCGCCGCCGTGAAGCATCGGGCTGCGTCGACGCACAAGAGCATCGGATTCGATCCGAAAACCGCCGCGACCTTTGAGGTCCGCTGCTTCAACCCCGAACGCGCCGCCCCGGCGGGGAAGCGAGGCTCGGCTCGCCCGGCGCGGTCTCGACGCCGAGGTCGGGCAGAGCGATGATGGGCGCGCCGCGCAGGTCGCGGCGGATCACGATCGTTCCGCGTTCTTCGAGGTAGGCGAGCATGCGCCGCGCCCGACCGCCCGAACTCGTGCCGTAGGCCTCCGCCAGCGAAGCGTCGGAGGGCGTCGGCGCCCCGGCGACGGCCGCGCGCGCCACCACCAGGAACAGCCCGGCGAGGTCGTCGGGCAGGGTCGCCGCCATGTCCTGCGCGCGCGCCCATTCCGGCCCGTCCGGCACGGCGCCCGCGTCGGCGCCCCCTTCCGCCCGGGCCACCGCCAGCCGTCGCTTGAAGTCCGGCAGGGCGATCTCGCCGATCCGGCGGACCCGGCAGCGCATGGTGAAATCCCCGTACAGGATGGCCGGCGTCGCCGTGGCGGCATCGGCATCGGCGAGCACGGACGCCATGATCGTCCCCAGCTCGGCCTCGCGCTCGGCCGGGTCGCGGGTCTGTTCGGCCGGCAGGTCGTCGGGCGGCGGCGGGCGATAGTTGGCGAGCTGCACGATCACGTCGGGAATGCTGGGGCGCGGCTTGGCCCGCGGGGTTGCCGGGCGCGCCGGCGCGGCGCCCGGCGCGAGGATCAGGCTTTGGCTGTCGCCGCTCGGCTCGGGCGGCGGCATCAGGGCAAGCGGCACGCTGCGGCTTTGCGTCAGCGTCGCGCCGGGCGCGATCGGCAGCGGTCGCCGCGACATGGCCGGGCCCAGCGCCACGAAGTGCCCGCGCGCGAGGTCGCGGAACATCTCCGCCTGCCGGCGCTCCAGGCCGAGCAGGTCGGCCGCCCGCGCCATATCGATATCGAGAAAGGTGCGGCCCATCAGGAAGTTGGAGGCTTCCGCCGCGACGTTCTTGGCGAGCTTGGCCAGGCGCTGGGTGGCGATGATGCCGGCGAGCCCACGCTTGCGGCCGCGGCACATCAGGTTGGTCATCGCCGCCAGCGACAACCGCCGCGCTTCCTCCGTGGCGTCGCCCGACGCGGCCGGGGCGAAGAGCTGCGCCTCGTCCACCACCACCAGCAAGGGATACCAGTGCTCGCGCTCGGCGTCGAACAGCCCGTTGAGGAAGGCGGCCGCGGCGCGCATCTGGTCGTCGGCGTCGAGTTCGGCCAGCGACAGCACCACCGACACGCGGTGCTCGCGCACGCGGGCGGCGATGCGTCCGAGTTCACCATCGCACTGGGTCGGCTCGATCACCACATGGCCGTACCGCTCCGACAGGGTGGCGAAGTCACCCTCCGGGTCGATCACCACCTGCTGCACGAGGCCGGCGCTCTGCTCCAGCAGCCGGCGCAGCAGGTGCGACTTGCCCGACCCCGAATTGCCCTGCACGAGCAGGCGGGTCGCCAGCAGTTCCACGAGGTCGAGGGTTGCCGGGCGGTCGCCGGCGAGGCCAAGGTCGATCGCGATCATCTGGCATGTACCATCACCCAACCTACCACGGCGCGACGGCAGCCGGCGGCGGCCCCGCGCTTTTACCCGTTATTCACCGAACGGGGTCCATTCCTATGCCCGGTCACGTATGGGGAAGGATCGGGATGTCTGACACGGTTGGTCTCGCGGGCGACCGCATCCGCTCGTTCGTCGAGCGCATCGAGCAACTTGAAACCGAGCTGAGGGAGCTGAACGAGGGCAAGAAGGAGGTGTTCGCCGAAGCCAAGGGCGAAGGCTTCGACGTCAAGATCCTCAAGGAGATCATTCGGCTGCGCAAGCAGGACGACGAGGAGCGGGAGGAGCACGAAACCATGCTCGACGTGTACATGCGCGCGCTCAGCGAAGCCGGCGACGAGCCGGCGGCCAAGGCCGCCTGAAGATCCGCGGCATCGGCGGCCGGTCCCTCGCCGTCGGCATGAAGCGCCGCGCTTGCGCCGCAACCCCTCGGGGCGGGCGGAAGCGCGGCAGGATTGGTTGAAAACGGCAGCCGGTGACGACACCGGCCGCCGTGAAGCTCAACCTGCCGTCATGAAACTCAGTCGTCGCATTCGGACGCGACAACGCGGCAGATGCCGGCGCCGCACTGGGTCAGGGCCTTCTCCTTGGCCACGTCCGCCGACTTGCCCCACCCGATGCCGAAGTGGTCGTTGGAACTCGCATAGGCGCCGCACTTCTCGAACGAGACCTTGACCTTGCAGGTGTCGTTCCCGGCCTCCTTGCATTTGCTCACCGCCGAAGCTTCGGCGCTCGCGCGGTCGTCGCCGAAGCCGATCCCGTAGCCGGCTTCACTCGGCTTGGATCCGGCCACGTCATCGACGGCGATCGCTCCGGTCGCAAAAGCCGCGGTCGATGCGAGCGATGCCAGTGTTACCGCAACAAACAGCGCACAACGTTTAATGATCTTCCCCGCCTCGACTTGCTGCGAACGACCTGACCGGTCAGGCAATACGCCCTCCGGTCGTCCGCATCCGAGCCCATGGCAAGAATTGGTGATTTTGTACATCGCTTCCGGCACCGACCGCTGCCCGCGCGTCGCGATTCCCAACCGGAATGTTCATCGGCCGTGGCGATCCCGTGATGGGGAGGCATGCCGGTGCGGGCCGAACGTCGGCGCCGGCCCGCTTCAGGACCTTCGTCGCAGCGGACGGGCGTAGGCCGCGCCGACCTTTGCGAAGCCGGTCGCGTCGAGAAAGGCGGCGAGGTCGGTATCAGCCGCCGCGACCAGCAGTTCGTCGCAACCGGCGAGGCGGGCGGACTGCGAAGCCGCCTTCAGCAACAGGCGTCCGACGCCGCGGCGCCTGCTGTCGGGCGCGACCAGCAGCATGTCGAGGTGCGCGACACCCGCGTCGGTGCGCAGCGTCCGCGTCCAGTTCACCGCGACGAGCCCGCTGGGCGGTCCCCATTCCACGGCGATCAGGGCCGTACCGCCGCGTCCCAGCGCCTCCAGCCGCGCGCCCAGCCTCTCGGCAGCGGGAACCGGCAGGCCGCAGGCGCCCATCACGTCGCAAAGGCCGGGCGCATCGGCCGCGGTGGCGGCCCGGATCTGCAGCCCGTATCGATTGCTCACCGGAGGATCAGGATTTGTTGATACTGTATTCGCCGGGATGTAGCGTCACCACGTCGGGATCGGCGGGTTCGACGTCCGGTTCCCCAGCCCGGCTCTCGGCGAGTGCCTGGGCGGCCATGCGCAGCATGCTGGACGCGTATTGGCGCTGCGTCGGGTTGCTGGCGCGGGCGAGCTTGGCCTCGTATTTCGCGACGGCGCGCTCCAGCTTGCCGACGGAGGCGCCCTTCGGCTTCAGCATTGCTTCCTCTTCCACATGGCTGTTCCCTGGCTCCCCGACGAGACGCGGCTTCATGCGAGCGGGGCAGCGACCACCGATCTCATCTGGTTCAAGACCAGAACATTTCAAGAACTTAGGATCGTCGCGCCCTGAACTCGCGACGGCGAACCCATCAGGTCCAGTACAGCACCCGCGTGCCCGGCAGGACGGCGGCGAGCCCGTCCGTCAGCCGGGCGCGCATTTCCTTCATCAAGGCGGCGGGGTAGACGTGCTTGACCCCGCCGAACTTGGTCAACTTGCGCGAGCGGGCGGTCTCGTCCATGTCGAGCTTGCTGGCGGGATACCAGCCCTGCAGCACGCCCTTCGACTTGGGGGTGAAGCGGTGGGTGATGAACTCGGCCGTCAGGTCGAGGTCCGGCGCGCCGGCCACCGCCTTGGCGACGTCGGCGAGCAGCGCGGCGTAGCTTTCGCGCCAGCCCTCCACCGGCTGGATCGGCGCCACCGTCAGCCCGACCTTGTAGCCGCAGCGGGCAAGCTGGCCCAGCGCCCGCAGGCGGGCGGGCAGCGCCGACGTGCCGCCCTCGAAGCGCATCAGGTCGGGGATGTTGAGCGAGAAGCGAACACGCACCCTGCCGCCATGGTCGAGCCCGAGCAGGGGCGCCACGTCGGCGAACTTGGTGGTGAAGCGCAGTTGCACCGCCGCGTCCCAGCGCCCGAAGAAGCGCACGGTGTCGGCAAGGCTGCCGGTGAGGTGCTCGATGCCGAGCGGGTCGGTGTAGCAGGAGGCTTCAAAGGTGGTGCCCTCGTGCGAGCGGGCGAGCGTGCCGGTGGTGACCGCGCCCTTGCCGAGGTAGGCCGGCAGCTCGTCCAGGATCTCTTCGGTGTTGGCGTAGACCCGCGTCACCGGCGGGCCGCCGAGCGAACCCGCGAGGTAGCAGTACTGGCAATGGGCCGGGCAACCCTCGGCGAGGACGAAGCGCCAGTCGGCGGAGGGCGGGATCGGCTGCAGGCGACGCTTGGCAGGGGACGCCACGGTGACGGCCAGCGTCGCCTTGGCGAGGCGATAGGCGGCGCGCGGGTCCGCCTCGGTGGACAGGCCGGCGAGGCGGTCGCCGGGCAGTTCGATGACATCGGCGCCGAGCGCCGCCGCCCGCCCGGCGATGAGGCGGCCACGCGGCCAGTCCCGCGCCGCCCGCGTCAGCAGCACCCGCTTGGGCCGCCACAGCCGTGCTTCGCCGGGCCCGTCCGGCGCGGGAGACGGCGGGACGTCAAGGACGGAAGCTGTCGCGGGCAGGATCATGACGGGTCAAGTGCCGGGCCAGGCGGGACGTTCCGGCGCGGACCCTTGCCGCGACGTCGAGCCGCCGTCAGCCAGCCTCCACCGCGACCACGCAGGGCAAGGACTTCAGCTTGGCGACGATCTCGTCCGTGGCGTCCCTGGTCAGGCGGGTGAACGTCACCTCGATCGTGTCCGTCTCGTCGCCGGCCCCATGGCGCAGGATGAACTGCTTCACGCGCGCGGCGCGACCGCCGATGACGTCATGGAGCGTGGCCAGGGACATGCTGTCCCGCTGCGCCGAGATCAGCACCTGCCGTATTTGCGTGCGCTCGCGGACGCGCTCCTCGATTGGTTTGATCCCGGCCAGGATGACCAGCACGATCAGGGTGGTGGCAAGGCCGGCGACGTAGAGCCCGCTGCCGATGGCCAAGCCGATCGCCGCGACCGCCCAAAGGCTGGCGGCGGTTGTGAGGCCCTTCACCACCTCGCCCCGGAGCAGGATCGTGCCGGCACCGAGGAAGCCGATGCCCGAGACGACCTGCGCGGCGATGCGGGACGGGTCGAGCACGACATGGCTGCCGAGCACGTCGGAGAACCCGTACGCCGAGACGATGATGATGAGGCAGCTGCCGACCGACACCAGCATGTGCGTGCGCAGGCCGGCCGCCCATTGCAGCCGCTCCCGTTCCAAACCGACGAGGCTGCCGGCGAGGGCTGCGACCAGCAGTCTGAGGAGGGTTTCGGCGGAACCGATCACATGAAGCCTTTCTGACGCGCGCTTTCTAAGGCCGGCTACTCGGGCCGGCAAGGTTGCCGAAGGCCGGCGGGCGTCGCCGCGGTCGCCGTCGACGGTGCGGAGGGCCGAGGCCCGCCGGGTCTGCCGATAAAAAAGGCAGGACGAGCGCGGCTCCGCTTTCGCCCTGTGCGGCGGTTGCGCACAAAAAAGCCCTATGTTACGGGGACCGCGCCGAGCGGAGACAGTCCGCGAGGGCGCAATCCGCGAACGAACGGTCTGGCGGCTGACACCTCGCGGCGCGAAACGCCGCGATCGCCCCGGGTCGGCCGCGGGCCAGGATTGCAGGTCGAGAGCGGGACGAGGGCGGGACGGTTTTGGCGCGGGACAGTTCGGCGAAAGAAGAAACCTACGTCTCGGGTGTCGCCGGACGCTATGCCCAAGCCTTGTTCGATCTGGCCAGGGAATCGAACGCCACCGACACCGTCGGTGCCGATCTCGCCACCTTCGGACGGCTCATGGACGAGAGCGACGATTTCCGCCGCTTCCTGCGCAGCCCGGCCATTCCCTCGGGGGAACAGGTGAAGGCGCTGGATGAGGTGTTGAAGCGCGCCGGCATCGCCGGCACCGCCGCCAACTTCCTCAAGCTTGTTTCCGCCAAGCGTCGCCTGTTCGCCGTCGCCGACATGATCCGCGACTACAACAAGCTCAACGACGCGGAAAAGAACGTCGCCCGCGCCGAAGTGACCGTCGCCGAGCCGCTGAAGGAGGCGCACGTGCTCGCTCTCAAGGACGCGCTGGCCTCCGTGGCCGGTTCCGCCGACGTCAACGTCAAGATCACCGTCGATCCCGCCCTCATCGGCGGCATGGTCGTCAAGCTCGGCTCGCGGATGATCGACTCCTCGCTTCGCACCAAGCTCAACATGATGCGCACCCGCATGAAAGAGGTCGGCTGATGGATATCCGCGCCGCAGAAATCTCGGCGATCCTGAAGAACGAGATCGCCAACTTCGGCAACGAGGCCGAGGTGACGGAGGTCGGCCAGGTGCTGTCGGTGGGCGACGGTATCGCCCGCGTGTATGGCCTCGACCAGTGCCAGGCCGGCGAGATGGTCGAGTTCGAGACGGGCGTGCGCGGCATGGCGCTGAACCTCGAAGCCGACAACGTCGGCATCGTGATCTTCGGGGCCGACCGCGAGATCAAGGAAGGCCAGACGGTCAAGCGCACCGGCACCATCGTCGACGTGCCGGTCGGCAAGGAGCTGCTCGGCCGCGTCGTCGACGCGCTCGGCAACCCGATCGACGGCAAGGGCCCGATCAACGCG
>CALMGA010000260.1:0-3807 GCA_937863205.1 uncultured Beijerinckiaceae bacterium
TGGCCCGAGCAAGGCGTCGCAGATCGTCGGCGCTGAAATCCTGGCGAAGCGGCACCGCGGCGGACATGGCAATCCCTCCAGTCTGCCCCCATCGAATCAGAACCCGCGACCACGCGAAAGCCCGTGAGGCACCCTCAGCTCTCGCTGGTATAAGCTCGACTTTGGCCAATCGAGCGGCCTGCGAGGTGGGGTGAGGTGACGAAGCGGACGTGACGGGTAGGGTGGCGTGTCCCGCCAAGAGACACCGCCGTGCCCTCTCTGCCCGCCCGCTTCGCCGGGGTCATCCTGGCCTTCGCGCCGCTGTTCGGCCAGCGCTCCTGGCGCCATGCACAGGTGCTGCTGGTCGGTGCCATCCTGGCGCCGGGGCGGCGCACGGTGACGAGCCTGCTGCGGATCACCGGCCGCTCGCGCGAGCGCCGCTTCGTGAACGACCATCGCATCCTCTGCCGCGCCATCTGGTGCCCGCGCACCGGCGCCCGCATCCTGCTCGGCTTGCTGATCACCGCCTTTGCGCCGCACGGTCCCGTGGTGCTGGCGCTGGATGACACCATCGAGCGCCGCCGCGGCAAGCGCATCGCGGCCAAGGGCATCTACCGCGATCCCGTACGCTCGTCCGACAGCCACTTCGTCAAGGCCAGCGGGCTGCGCTGGATGAGCCTGATGCTGCTGGCGCCCGTGCCATGGGCTGAACGGGTCTGGGCGTTGCCCTTCCTCACCGCACTGGTCCCGTCCGAGCGCGCCTGCCGCGAGCGGGGTCGCCGCCACAAGCCGCTGCTCGATGTCGGCCGTCAGCTCGCCCTGCAGGCACGCCGCTGGCGACCCGGGCGCGACCTCGTGCTGGTCGGCGACAGCGGCTTTTCTGCCTCGCTGTTCCTGGATGGCATCCTTGTACCGAGCATGGCGACGCGGCGGGGTCACCGCGATCACCCGTCCGCGGCTCGACGCGGCGCTGTTCGAGCCCGCGCCGCCGCGCCCGCCCGGCACCGTCGGACGGTCCCGCACCAAAGGCATGCGCCTACCCACGCCCGCCCAGGTCCTCGCCGACCCGGGCACGGGTTGGCAGCCCCTCGTTGTGCCGGGCTGGTACGGCGCGGGCGAGCGCGCCGTTGGGATCACCTCGGCCACCGCTGTTTGGCGGCACGGGGGCATGCCCGTGGTGCCGATCCGCTCTCGTGCTGGTCCGCGACCCTGAGCACCGCTTCCAGCCGCAGGCGCTGCTCTGCACCGACCTCGCGCGATCCCCGGAGCAGATCGTGTCATGGTTTGTGCGGCGCTGGTGCGTCGAGGTTACCTTCTAGGAGACCCGCGCCCACCTCGGCGTCGAGACGCAGCGGCAATGGTCGGACAGGGCTTTTCGCCCGCACGACGCCCTGCCTGCTCGCGCTCTTCTCCATCGTCACGCTGCTGGCCACACGACTGAGCGCGCGCGAACGGCGCCACGGCACGACAACGGCATGGTATGCCAAGCCGCGGCCGACCTTTGCCGACGCTCTGGCAGCGGTGCGCCGGGCGCTGTGGCGCGAGCAGGGTTTGGTGACGTCCTCACGCCGAACCCACAGAACGAAACGACGCTTCACCCTGCCTGCGCCATGGGCTTACGCCCTTTGCCAAGCGGCACCACGCGCCGGGCTGGCTCGCAGCCGCGCTGTCTGCGAACGCCGACGCCGCCGGAGCGCGCGGCCTGCGCATCCTCCACCGCGCCGGCGGGACTGGCCTCGCGCCCGCTCCTTTCGCGATCGGCCATGGCAAGGGGCGGGCGAGCCGCTCGAACACGCCGGCCCGCGCCAGCCGCAGGAACCAGCGATGCGGCGTGGACCAGGGCGGGACGTCGCGTGGCAGATATCGCCATGCGCAGCCGGTGCGCAGCACATAGAGGATGCCATCCAGCACCTCACGCAGCGACCAGCGCCACGGACGCCCGGTCGCGGCGGGGGCGGGCGGCAGGGGCGCGACCAACTCCCATTCGGCATCGCTCAGGCTTGTTGCCTAGGGCAGATGTTCATGCGCAAACTTGGCGCGGACGGCGGACGGCGGACGGCGGGCGTCCCCATCGGCGATCCGGGGTGAGCGTCAGACAGTCTCCCAACGTCCGCGATGCCCGCCGCTCACCTGCCGGTCGGCCATCAGGACCATCATGAAACGGGGGTTGACATTCCGCCCGGAACACAACATCGGGGCCAACTAACTACCATGGTGCTGCAACGTCGGGGACGGAAGCCGTCCACCCATCTGCTATGTAACCTCCTCCGTTTTTTGATGGAGCGGTCACTGCCGATCCCATGCGAGCTTGTCATTAAGCAAATTCATCGGTTATGAATGGGTCCGCAAGCGATGCATCAGAGTGCGCGTAATCGACGCGAAAAGTGGATATAAGTTCAAAGATGAAATTGACCAAGTTTTCCCGTCTCCAGCGCAAGCCCGTCGGCAATAACGAGGTCTCATCCTTGATTGACAAAAAGTCGGATCCTATTTTGGGTAATGAGAGCAAAGCTAACTCGATCGAAAGTGACGAAAAATATGTAACATCCAATCTTGCCGACAAGGATGCCGAATGCTTTGGCTGCATTGAGGTATTTAACGGATTTATTATGTCGGGTTGGTACTTTAGCATTAGGAGTGGTCATCAAAAGCTAAAGATTCTGTTTGATGGCAATATTCTCGAGACAATAATTTCGGATCTAGAGCGGCTTGACGTAAAGGGAGCAAGGCAGGATGCGCCGGCACTCTGCGGCTTCTCTATTTATCTAGCAAAATACCGTATTTTGGGAAGGGTTGAAGCGCAATCAGAACTAGAGAAGCGTCTTGCTGTTGTCGATGAAAACAATATGCAGCTTCGTCACTGCTATGATAGTCCGTACAAGAATATCGATTCCGCGCGTATCTCGGGTTCGCTCGACGGCGTTGATGGACACGCTGTAAGAGGATGGGCAATCGGACTAGATGAAAATACTGCTTCAATCAGTATAATTATTGACGGGTTGTTTCAAGGTAATGTCGATGCTGACTTGTACAGAGAGGATGTTGGCGTAGCTATTGGAAAAGCGAACACTGGATTCTTGTACCCCATTGCTCATCGTTTTTTAGATGGGCGCCGACATACAATTCGTTGTACGTATGCTCAGACAAACACAGATCTCCCAGGCAGTCCTATTCATCTCGTTCTTCGAAATGAAAGTAGGGATAATATAAGTCGAGCAGAAGGCCTTATGAACATTTTTCTAAATTATCAAACTCAATTTGAGTCATTTAGAGCGCAAATTGCAAGCGAAGCTTTTAAAAGCTTGAGTTATGTTCAAAACTACTCATTTTTTAGAGATATTTTTAGAGCAAGTCGTATGTCGGAAGCTCGTCTTCGCAAGCTCCAATTGGGCGCAACTATGCCTGTGTACTCAATCGTAATGCCGACCTATAAGTCAAATCTTGTTCTACTTACCGCGGCAATCGATAGTGTCGTTGCGCAAACAGATCGTTTTTGGGAACTTATAGTGTCGGATAGCTCTTCGAGTGTATCTGTTCGTGAGTATTTACAGAACATTACAAAAGCCGATTCGAGGATCAAAGTATTATTTCATGACAGCCAATTAGGGATTGCCGAGAATACTAATATCGCTTTGAAGGAGGCTAGTGGCGAGTTCATTGGCTTTATGGATCATGATGACGAGCTTGCGCCGGAGGCGATCTCGCTCTTTCGAATGGCATTCGATAGCAACAAGTATGACATTATATATTCTGATGAAGATAAGATCGACCTTGCGGGCAATTTTGTAAATCCTCATTTCAAGCCAGCCTTCAATCTTGATCTGTTTC
>CALMGA010000260.1:3817-5217 GCA_937863205.1 uncultured Beijerinckiaceae bacterium
TGCATGAACTATCTATGTCACTTTGTGGTCGTCAGAAAAGAGCTTTTGTTTAAGACAAGCTTACTGCGCAGCGCTTACAATGGAGCGCAGGATTGGGATCTCCTGTTGCAGCTAATAAGCCTAGTGCCGCATGAAAGAATTGGTCATATTCCACGCATTTTATATCATTCGCGAATGAGTCCGGGTTCTACTGCGTCGGCCATATCGGAAAAGAGTTATTCCGTGGAAGCTGGTGTCAGCGCAGTCAGAAACTACATTGCCGAGACTAATTTGAATGCGGATGTCGCGTTACTAGATGGCCTGCCTTACGTCGATGTTAACTGGCGTGCGCCTAAAAATATCAAAATCAGTGTTTTGATACCGACAAAGGATCGCATCGATCTTTTGACGAACTGTGTCAATTCTGTGCTAGCTACATCGGGATCTCAAAACCTCGAAATTATTATTATTGATAATAATAGTAGTCCTTCTTCGAAAGCAAGATTTCAAGAGATGTGTTCAGATAATCGAATAATCGTAATCCAATATGACGGGAAATTTAATTATTCAGCAATTAATAATTTTGCTGCAAGACGCGCGAGTGGTGAATATCTTCTTCTTCTTAACAATGATGTTTTTTTTACACGTGCTGGTTGGCTCGAGAGAATGATTGGAGTTGCCTTTCGCGCTGAGGTAGGGGCGGTAGGATTAAAGCTACTCTATCCAGACAATACCGTGCAGCATTGCGGAGTCGTCGTCGGCAACGGAGGTGTTGCGGGACATGCATTTGCGCATTTGCCTGCGGATGAGCCTGGATATCTCGCGAGAGCCGCTTGCACGCAAGAAGTATCCGCTGGCACTGCTGCCTGTCTGCTCGTCCGTCTAAAAACCTTTTGGGATGTGGGGGGGTTGGATGAGCAAGAGCTTAAGATAGCATTCAATGATGTCGACTTCTGTTTGAAAGTTCAGCGAGCCGGCTTGCATAATATTCTTGTGGCTAGCACATTCGCTTATCACGCGGAGTCTATATCTCGTGGCTACGAAGATACTCTCGAAAAGGTTACTAGATTCAACGGAGAGGTAAATGCCATGAAAAAACGATGGGGAAGCGAACTCTTGCATGATAGATTTTATAGCCCTAACTTTGATTTGCAGCATGCTTGTTACACTGTAATCGATCTTCCCTCGGTTGTAAACCAAGAGTTGATCATGAGTGATAATCCTATCGTGCGATGACATCGTATTGTAATCCTGCCCATAAAACTTGCTCTCAAGCTTCGATTATAAAACTTTACCGGTGTATTGAGCAAAAGTTGAGAATGCAAACATTAAACATGTTCGCGCTAGATCAGAACGCAATACCAACGGCTCTCACGACCGGCCTGTGTGAGTCCAGTGGCGCACGGCGATAGAGCTTATAG
>CALMGA010000260.1:5227-5956 GCA_937863205.1 uncultured Beijerinckiaceae bacterium
GTTCTTGTGGGGAACTCGAATCGCCTGACTCGATGAGCAGTTGGCTAGCGACCTCGAGCGCCTCAGCCGAGATGAGTCGAATAAGATGGTATTGCGGCTGCAGCGGCCGAAGAGGACCTTACGCGTCCCGTCCAAGCCGCCGAGCATGGACCGTGAGGAGCGGCGCGAGCAGGCCAAATCGGATGGTGCCAAGCTGGGACACGAACGGCATAGCCGGATTATCAGCGATGCGCTCGATAAGATCGTCGCGCACCGACCTGTCCGTTGTACAGGGTAGGGCGTAATGCCGTCGGCTGACCGGGCCGCCGATTTGGTGAGCGTGTCCGAGCGCATCGATTTGTCCGCCGTGGCGTCGGTTGTCGCCCAGCGACGGCGGCTGGCGCTTCGCTACCCGTGCTGCGGCTTGCGGCTCGTGGCAGTGTTCCCAGCGGCGGCGCAATGCCGCTGTTCGACCCGCGCCTGCACGCGGTGATCCTGTACAAGAGCGTCGGACGTTTAGTCGGAGGCATATCCTGCGGCTTTGCAGAAGTTCCAGCACTCCTGGGGGCTGAACAGGTCGCAGGCTTTGCCGACGGCGTGCCATAGGGCGTGGAAGGTGCGGGCGCCGGCGGCTCGCAGGTGCGCCTTGAGCTTGGCGAAGGCCCTCTCGATGGAGTTGAGGTCGGGCGACTAGATGTTTAGTCCCGGCATTTGATGGAGCGGGTCGAGGGTGAACCTGTCGGGCTCTTT
>CALMGA010000261.1 GCA_937863205.1 uncultured Beijerinckiaceae bacterium
GCCTTGGACCGTGCGGGCGATGTCCTGCGGGATGCGGCCTCGCGTGCGGCGCCCGCCGCGCCGGGATCGGGCGGGATCCTGCGGGAGCGGGCCGGCCCGTTCGAGATCCGGCTCGCCGCCGGGCCGTGCGAGGTGGCGCGGGCGCAGCGGCTGCGTTTCGGCGTGTTCTATCGCGAAGGCGGCGCGGTGGCCGACGCCGCCGCCGCCGGCAGCCTGCGCGACCTGTGCCCCTTCGATGCCATCTGCGACCACCTCATCATCGTGGATGCCGCCGCGCCGGAGGTGGCCGGGCCGAAGGTGGTGGGAACCTACCGGCTGCTGCGCCGCGAGGTCGCCGCCCGCCACGGCGGCTTCTATTCGCAGGGCGAGTTCGACCTCGCGCCGCTGCTCGCCCGCCATCCCCTCGTCCGCTTCCTGGAACTCGGGCGGTCCTGCGTGCATCCGGCCTATCGCGGCAAGCGCGTCATCGAGCTGCTGTGGCGCGGCCTGTGGCTGTATGCCCGCCACCATCGCATCGAGGCGCTGATCGGCTGCGCCAGCCTGCCCGGCCTCGACCTCGACGCCAACCGCCGCGCCCTCAGCTTCCTCGGCCATCACGCGGCGGCCGAGCCCCGCTGGCAGGTCGCGTCGCTGCCGCATCGGGCGGTGGCGTTCCAGCCGCTGGCCAGGGAGGCCGTCGATTCCCGACGCGACCTGCTCGCCCTGCCGCCCCTCATCAAGGCCTATCTCCGCGCCGGCGCGAAGTTCAGCAGCGACGTCGTCCTTGACCGGCAGTTCCGGACCACCGACGTGTTCGCGGTCATGCCGATGGCCGAGATCGACGAGCGATACCTCGCCCATTACGGACAGCCGAGTTGCGTTTCGGAAGAGGCGGTCGCATAATTCCTTCGATGAAGCGCGCCCCGACCCGCGAACGCCACTTCCCGTCCGTCCGCTCGCCGTGCCAAGCCGCGGGTTTCCGGGCCGCGGGTCGCCGGGCCGTGCCTCATGCCGCGCGCGCATGGATCGTCGGATCTTCCATTCTGCTGGCTGCGCTCGTGTCCGCGGTTCCGGCCGGCGCCATCGACCACAAGGCCAAGGCGATCGCGGCGGAGCGGCCGCCTGTTCTCAGCCTCAAGGACGCGCTGCTCCACGACGCCGCCTCGCCTTCCGTCGGCAATCCCGACGGCGACGTCACCATCGTCGCCTTCGTTGATTACAATTGCGCCTATTGCAAGCGCAGCGAGGCCGACCTCGCGGCCCTGGTCGACGACGATCCCAAGGTCAGGATCATCTACAAGGACTGGCCGATCCTGTCGAAAACCTCGCTGGCCGCCGCCAAGGTGGCGATCGCCGCCAACCTGCAGGGCAAGTACGCCGACATGCACAAGGCGCTGATGCGGATGCCCGGGCATCCGGCCGGCGATGCCGACATCAGCCGGGCGGCGGTGGCGGCCGGCGTCGACATCACCCGCCTCAACCGCGACCTCGACGAGCACGACGGCGAGATCGTGGCGCTCCTGAAGCGCAACATCCAGGAAGCGGATGCGCTGCAGATCAAGGGCACGCCGGTCTACCTCATCGGGCCCTTCATCACGGTCAGCCCGCTCGACCTGCCGCAGTTCAAGAAGATCGTCGCCGATGCCCGCGAGGATCAGGCCGGTCAGACCAAGCCCGAGCCGGCCGACGCCAAGCCCTGATCCCGAGGGTTATGGGATCCGTCTTGTTCTCTAGAACCGCGTGGTGAGCGTAGTCAGCCACGCCGGCGAGGCGGCGACGAGCTTGCCCTCGATCGACTTGTCGTAGCCCGACAGCATCAGCGCCCCCAGCGCGATCAGCAGCACCCCCATCAGCGACTTCATCGCCCTGCCGGTGGTGAGCAGGCCGCCCTTCCAGCGCATCAGCGTTTCCCGCGACAGGACGCCGAGCCCCATCATCGGCAGGCCGGCGCCGAGCCCATAGCCCAGCATCACCAGGCTCGCCAGCCACAGGTGCTGGGATTGCGAGGCGAGCAGAATGGCGGCGCCGAGCGTCGGCCCGCCGCAGGGCGACCACACCGCGCCCAGCAGCAGCCCGACGCCGAACTGCCCCGGCAGACCCGACGCGTCGAAGCCGCCGAAGCGCTGCTGGGCGAAGGCGCCGACCGGCCCCGCCGCCGTGGCCATCCGCATCTGCAGCACCGGCACCAGCAGCACCACGCCAACCAGCAGCAGCATCACGGCCGCCGCCCGCCCGAACACGTCGCCGTCGATCCCGATCGCGAAGCCGATCGTTTGCACGAAGATGCCGATCGCCGCGTAGGACAGCGCCACGCCGGCACCCAGCGCCACCGGCCCGAAGCGGTGCTCGGACACGGCCGTGCCGAGAACGATCGGCAGCAGCGGCAGCACGCAGGGCGACAGGATGGACAGGAGGCCGGCGACGAAGGCAAAGAAGATCATGGGCGCGCTCTCGTTTGCAGGCGGGCAGGGGCGCATGCCGGATCACGGCGGGCGTGTCACGAAACGCAGGTGACGACGCTTGTGACGACGCGCGGACCGACGCCCTCCCCTTGTCGCGGCGGACATCCTTGATCCGCCGCGCCTCGGAAGCGATGGCTCAGACGGCCTTGCGGAACAGCTTTTCGACGGACGCGGGATTGGTGTCGCCGCTGGAGCAGGCGGTTTCCTTGCGGCCGTGGAAGGCGATGAAGGTGCTCTGGGCGCGCACGCCGAGCTTGCGCAACAGCGCCTTCTGCGAATCGAAGTCGATGTCGAGCACGGTGACGTCGCTGTATCTGGGATCGGCGAGCAGGGCGGCCACGATCGGCTTCTGCGCCTGGCACGTCGAGCACCACGGCGCGGTGACGTGCACCACCACCGGCTTGCCGGCCTCCTGCGCCGCCGCCAAGGCGGCGGGCGTGTAGGGCCGCTCGGCCGCCAGCACGGGCGAGGCGGCGCAGAGGAGGGCCAGGGCGGCCAGGGTGCGAAGGCTCATGAACGGTTCTCCACAGAAAGCGTGCTCCTTTCGACGGAGGCAGCGCTGTTGTTACAGGAAAATCCCACGGCGGAAACGACGCTCGTTGCGCGTCTTCCCGCAAATGGTCGGGTCACCCGCGACGTTGAGAACAGCAGCGCGAGGGTGGGGCGCAACATTCTTTTCATGAAGCCTTAGAGCACCGGACCCTTAAATCGGGTCCGATCCGATGCTCTGAACCTACTGTGCCGCATCGAATTCATCCGGAAAGCGCTGCGCACCTCTCGATCCGGTGCTTTAGTTTCTCGTTGACTCATCGACTGAATAGAGTTTCGCCCAGTCGTCGTGAACGTATGGCGCCGCTGCATATAGTTTTGCGCTGTCGAGAGCGTCGCGCATCGCGGCTTGCAGTCTTTGTATGAAGCCCTGCAGTTTGCGCAGTTGTTCTGGCTCTTCTGCGTTCCTTTCTTCAAAACTTTGACTTGTTTCATCAAGTATCTAAATGAGGCCGGCTAGATAGGAATCGATTGGAGAATCGGCATAAGCGGATCTTTTAAGGCAATGTGCAATAAACAGACTTGTTGGCAGCGTCACTCTATTTTGTTCCGCATCGAATTCGAACATGTGCTTGTCGGTCAAAATCTTCATGACCCGATGCTCGCGAAGACAGTTTGGGAAAACAAGAAAATCTTCGCATTCGATGTGGAATCGATAGTCGCCATTCCTGTCCGGGACGAAACCTTCCTCTTCGAGAAAACCTACGAGCAAAGGATGGCTTGGGATTTCTGAAAATGAAACGCGATGCGGAACGATCTTCGGCATGGGATCACCTCAGTTCGCCGGATCACTTGCTGATGCTACCTGAGATCGAGACGGCTCACAAACATCGCGATCACCCGGCGAACGGGCAAGAAGGGCGGAACGCCGCTTGCAGACCGCGGTTGCGCGAGCGGTGGAGCGAGGCGGAAGCCATGGATGCGAGAACGGTCGAGACTCAGCCCATCCCCGGCCAGAAGCCCGGCACCTCCGGCCTGCGCAAGAAGGTGCCGGTGTTCCAGGCGCCGCACTACGTCGAGAACTTCGTGCAATCGATCTTCGATGCGCTGGCCGAGCCCGACGGCGGCGCGGGTGGTGTGGCCGGGCAGACGCTGGTGCTGGGCGGCGACGGCCGCTACTTCAACCGCGAAGCGATCGCGATCATCCTGCGCATGGCGGCGGCCAACGGCGTCGGCCGGGTGCTGGTCGGCCGGGGCGGCCTGTTGTCGACGCCGGCGGCGTCCTGCGTGATCCGGGCGCGCCGCGCCTTCGGCGGCCTGATCCTGTCGGCTTCGCACAACCCCGGCGGCCCGCACGGCGATTTCGGCATCAAGTACAACATCGGCAACGGCGGCCCGGCGCCGGAGGCGATCACCGATGCCATCCACGCCCGCACCCGGACGATCACGCATTTCAGGACGCTGGATGCGCCCGCCCCCGACCTCGACCAGTTCGGCGAGACGAGGCTGGGCGCGATGGTCGTGGAGGTGATCGACCCCGTCGCCGACTACCACGCGCTGATGCGCACGCTGTTCGACTTCGCGCTGATCCGCTCGGCCATCGCCGGCGGCCTGACCCTGCGCTTCGACGCGATGCACGCCGTCACCGGCCCCTACGCGCAGGCGATCCTTGTCGACGACCTCGGGGCGCCGGCCGGCAGCATCGTCAACGCCGTGCCCTCCCCCGATTTCGGCGGCGGCCATCCCGACCCCAACCTCGTTCATTCCAAGGACCTGTTCGACCTGATGATGTCGGACGGCGCCCCCGACCTCGGGGCGGCGTCTGACGGCGACGGCGACCGCAACCTCATCATCGGCCGCGGGCAGTTCGTGACGCCGTCGGATTCGCTCGCCCTGCTCGCCGCCAACGCCCACCTCGCGCCGGGCTACGCCGGCGGGATCGCCGGCATCGCCCGCTCCATGCCCACGTCCGCCGCCGCCGACCGCGTCGCGGCCAAGCTCGGGGTCGGCGCCTTTGAGACGCCGACCGGCTGGAAGTTCTTCGGCACCCTTCTCGATGCCGGGCTCGCCACCTTGTGCGGCGAGGAAAGCGCCGGCACCGGCTCCAGCCATGTGCGCGAGAAGGACGGGCTGTGGGCCGTGCTGCTGTGGCTCAACGTGATCGCCGCCCGCAGGCAGTCGGTCAAGGCGATCGTCGCCGAGCACTGGCGAACCTACGGCCGCAACTACTACACCCGCCACGACTATGAGGAGGTGGAGAGCGCCGCCGCCGACAGGCTGATGGCCGCCCTGCGCGACAGCCTGGGCTCGCTGCCGGGTTTGAGCTTCGCCGGGTCGAAGATCGAACGGGCCGACGACTTCGGCTACACCGACCCCGTCGACGGCTCGACCACGACCGGGCAGGGCGTGCGCGTGATGTTCGCCGACGGCGCGCGCATCGTCTACCGCCTGTCGGGCACCGGCACGGCCGGGGCGACGCTGCGCGTCTACATCGAGCGGTACGAGCCGGACCCGGCCAGGCAGGATGGCGACACCCAGGCCGTGCTGGCCGGGTTGATCGCCGCCGCCGACGAGATCGCCGGCATCCGCACCCGCACCGGGCGCGAGCGGCCGAGCGTCGTCACGTGAGTTCGATCGATCAGCGCCCGCGGCCGGACCGGCGTCCTGTCCGGCGAAAGGAGCACGCTCAATCGGCGAGGCGGCGGCGCATGGTGACGTGCGGCAGGCCGATCTCGACGTGGGGTGCGCCGGTTTCGCGGTAACCGAGCGCCCGGTAGAAGCCGACCGCCGTCGCCCGCGACGCCAGCTCGATCTCGCCGATGCCGCGCCGGACGGCGGCGGTCTCGGCGAAGCGCACGAGGCGGCGCCCCAGGCCGCTGCCCCGACAGGCCGGCGCGACCGCCATCTGCCGCAACTTCGCCCGCGGCGGCGCATCCCGTTCGCGCGGGAGCGGCTTCAGCGTCACCGCTGCGCAGACCGCCGAGCCGGCCTCGCCGCCCAGGACGGCGAAATGAAGCTGCGCGTCCTCGCCGGCGACGTCGCCGGCATCGAGAACGAGCCCGAGCGGCCGGCGCAGCTGCGCGTCGCGGAACAGCAGGACGAGCCGGTAAAGGTCCGACCCGTAGGGCACTTCACGCAAGTGAACTTCACGCAAGTGAACTTCACGCAGGTGATGAGCGGCGGCGTCCGCGGCTCCGGTCACCTTGCCTTGCCGGTTTCGGCCGGCAGCGGCTGGTCGAACAGCCGCTCCTTGACCAGGAACTTGACCCCGTGCGCCCATACGTTGGGGTCTTCGCCGCGCACGTCGACCACGCCCTGGCGCAGCACCCGGTCGGTTTTGACGTCCTTCACCGATCCCGACAGGTTGAAGGTCGCCGCCGACACGCTTTGCAGGGCGGTGGCGACCTCGATGTCGGCGCCGAGCGCCTTGGCGATGTCCTGGTCGCAGCCGTTGCACTGCGACAGCGGCAGGCTGTCGGCGATCTTCTTGGCCTGCGGCGCCGTGTCCACCACGGTGTAGCCCTTGGCACCGACGAGCTGGCGCAGCAACTCGGTTTCCGTCTTGAGCTTGGCCTTGAGTGCCGGCGTCAGCGCGAGTTCCACCGGCTCGATGTCGAAGACCACCGCCTTCAAACCCTCCGCCCGCGCCGTGCCGGCGAGCGGGGCGGCGAGGGTCAGCCCCAAGGTGAGCCCGGCGGCGAGCCGGAAGGCGAAGCGGTTGGCGGATGCTGACGGTGTCATCGGCCCTTCTCCCCAAGCTGCGCGCGTTCCCGCGCCTTTCGCGAGGCCCGCTCTGACGAGCGGCTTACGGCTCCGCGCTTGCTGGCGCCATACCACCCTGCTAGCGTCGTTGAAAGTCGGCAAACGACGCCGCCGCGCCCACCAAGGCAGCGGCAAACGCCGACACGGGAAACGCTAAGGGAACGCAGTTGACGTCTGGCACCCGGCTGGCGCGGGCGACGCTTTTCGCCGCCGTGACTTCTGTTTCGGCCGCTTGTCTTGCCGTCATTGATCTTGCGGTCATTGATCTTGCGGTCATTGGTCTTGCGGCCGGTCCCAGCGTGTCGGGCTCGACGGCGCAGGCCCAGACGGTTGTCGCGCCGCCGCAGGCGTCCTCATCCCGACCCCCTGCCGCACCCCAGGTCGTGAAGATCGCCTATCTCGGGCTGCGCCGTCCGGCGCCGCCGATCTACGATTACGACGACAATCCCGCCGACGTCGGCATCGCCGGTGCCAGGATCGCCCTGCGCGACATGGAAACCACCGGGCGCCTCACCGGCCAGGACTTCCAGCTCGACACGGTGATCCTCAACCGCGGGCAGTCGGCGGTGGAAGCGGCCGAGGCGCTCGTCGCCAAGGGCGAGGGGCTCATCATCGCCGACCTGCCGGCCACCGACCTGCTCGCCGTCGCCGATGCCTTGAAGGGCAAGCCGGCGACCTTGTTCAACATCCTGGCCGAGGACGACAGCCTTCGCAACGCCGACTGCCGGGCCAACATCGACCATTTCGCGCCCTCGCGCTCGATGCTCACCGACGCGCTGATGCAGTTCATCGCCGCGCAGAAATGGCGCAACGTGTTCCTTGTGGTCGGCAAGGAGCCGGCCGACCAGCTTTACGCCACCGCCGTGCGCCGCTCGGTGAAGAAGTTCGGCCTCAAGCTCACCGGCGACAAGCCCTGGACCTTCGGCAACCTCGCCCGCGAGCGCGCCGACGGGCCGACGCGCGCCGACGCGCTGGTGTTCACCCGTGGCGTCGATGCCGACATGATCGTGGTCGCGGACGAGGCCGGGAACTTCGGCGACTACGTGCAGTACCATACCTCCGAGCCCAAGCTCGTCGCCGGCACGCAGGGGCTGGTTCCCGCCACCTGGTCGCGCGTGCTTGACGCCTGGGGCTCGGCGCAGTTGCAGAGCCGCTTCGTGCGCGCCAACAAGCGTCCGATGCGCCCGCTCGACTACCAAGCCTGGACGGCGATCCGCGCGGTGGGCGAGGCGGCCACCCGCACCAAGTCCGGCGATCCCGCCGTGGTCGCCGACTACATCCTGCGGCCCGACTTCGACATCGCCGCCTTCAAGGGGGTGCCGGTGTCGATGCGGCCGTGGGACCGGCAGCTGCGCCAGCCCGTGCTGCTGGTGCAGCCCAGGATGCTGGTCTCGGTGGCGCCCGAGCCGGGCTTCCTCCACCCCGTCAGCCCGCTCGACACGCTCGGCTTCGACAAGCCGGAAACCGGCTGCAAGATCCCCTCGGGAGGCAAATCGTGACCTGCTCGCCGCTCCGCTCGATCGTGCTCGCGGGGGTCGCCGCAACCCTGCTCGTCGGCGCCGCGCCCGCCTCGGCCTACATGGCCTACGTCACCAACGAGAAGGACAACACCGTCAGCGTCATCGACACCGCGACCTGGAAGGTGGTCAGGACGGCCGATGTCGGCCGGCGCCCGCGCGGCATCATCATCAGCCCGGACGGCAAGGAGCTGTACGTCTGCGCGTCCGACGACGACATCATCCAGGTCTACGACCTCAAGACCATGCAGATGATCCGCACCCTGCCATCGGGTCCCGACCCCGAAACCTTCGCCCTCTCGCCCGACGGCAAGACGCTCTACGTGTCCAACGAGGACGACAACCAGGTCACCGTGATCGACATCCCCGCCAACAAGGCGACGGCGGAGATTCCCGTCGGCGTCGAGCCGGAGGGCGAGGGCATCAGCCCCGACGGCAAGACGCTGGTCAACACCTCCGAAACCACCAACATGGCGAGCTTCATCGACACGGCGAGCGCCAGGATCGTCGCCAACGTGCTGGTCGACTCGCGCCCGCGCGTCGCCGTCTTCAACGGCGACGGCAGCAAGCTGTGGGTGTCGTCCGAGGTCGGCGGCAAGGTCAACGTGATCGACACCAAGACGCATCAGATCCTCAAGAAGATCTCCTTCGCCGTTCCGTCCATCGATGCGGAGGCGGTCCAGCCGGTGGGCATCCGTCTGACGCCCGACGGCAAGACCGCCTTCGTGGCGCTGGGACCGGCCAACCGCGTCGCCGTGGTCAACCAGCAGACCTTTGAGGTCGAGAAGTACCTGCTCGTCGGCCAGCGCGTCTGGCAGATGGCCTTCACGCCCGACCAGAAATACCTGCTGACAACCAACGGCATTTCCAACGACGTGTCGGTGATCGACGTCGCCAGCCTCAGGCCGATCCGGGCCGTGCCGGTCGGCGCCTATCCCTGGGGCGTCGCCATTTCGCCCAATTGAGCCGGAGGGACCACGCCGTTGGGAGCCGGCTTGGGAGTTGCGCGTTGAAGCCGGCATGATGCACGACAGCCCAGCCCTCGACATCGCCGACGTGACGCACCGCTTCGGTGCGCGCCGCGCGCTCGACCACGTCACGATGCGCGTCGAGCGCGGCGGCTTCACCGCCCTTCTCGGGCCCAACGGCGCCGGCAAGACAACGCTGTTCGCCCTCGTGACCCGGCTCTACAACAACCGCGACGGGCAGATCCGCGTCTTCGGCCGCGACCTGACGCGCGAGCCGTCCGCCGCGCTCGCCGAAATGGGCGTGGTGTTCCAGAAGCCGACGCTCGATTCCGACCTCAGCGTGCGGCAGAACCTCGCCTACCACGCTTCGCTGCACGGCATGGCCGGGCGGGCGGCGCGCGAGCGCATCGAGGCCCTGCTGCACCGCGTCGGCCTCGCCGACCGAGCCAAGGACAAGGTGCGCACGCTTTCGGGCGGCCAGTCCCGGCGCATCGAGATCGCCCGCTCGCTGGTGCACGGGCCGCGCCTGCTGCTGCTCGACGAGGCCACCGTCGGCCTCGACCTCGCCTCGCGCTCCGACATCGTGCGCATCGTGCGCGCGCTGGTGCGCGAGGAGGGCTTGAGCGTGCTGTGGGCGACCCACATCTTCGACGAGATCGAGGCGGGCGACAGCGTCTATGTGCTGCACGCCGGCAAGATCCTCACGCAGGGGCGCTCGGCCGAGATCTCGGCTCGCGCCGAGGGGGCGAGCCTCGCCGACGCCTTTCGCGCCCTCACGCAGGATACGACCCGCGCGGAGCTTGTGCGATGAGCGACTTCACCGCCGACCAGGTTCGCAGCCCGCAAGCGGGGGTCGCCCGCAGCACGGGGGCGGCCGGCTACTGGATCTGCTTCGCCGGCATCACCCGGCGCGAGTTGCTCAAGTTCGTGCATCAGAAGGAGCGCTTCCTCAGCGCCCTGGTGCGGCCGCTGATCTGGCTGTTCATCTTCGCCGCCGGCTTCCGCTCGACGCTGGGCGTGTCCATCATCGCGCCCTACGACACCTACGTCCTTTACGAGGAATACGTCGCGCCGGGGCTGGCCGTGATGATCCAGCTCTTCGCCGGCATGCAGTCCTCCCTGTCGATGGTCTACGACCGCGAGGTCGGCTCGATGCGGGTCCTGCTGACGAGCCCGTTCCCGCGCTGGGCGCTGCTGCTCGCCAAGCTGCTCGCCGGCGTCATCGTCTCGGTCGTCCAGGTCTACGTCTTCTTCGCCATCGCCTCGTTCTGGGACATCTTCATCCCGCCGCTCGGCTTCCTCGCCGCCCTGCCGGCCCTCATCATCTCGGGCATGATGCTGGGCTCGATCGGGCTTCTCATCTCCTCGCAGATCCGGCAGCTGGAGAACTTCGCCAGCGTGATGAACTTCGTGATCTTCCCGATGTTCTTCGCGTCCTCGGCTCTCTATCCTCTTTGGAAGATGCGCGAGGCGTCCGAAACCCTGTATTGGATCTGCCAGATCAACCCGTTCACCCATGCGGTGGAACTCGTGCGCTTCGCCCTTTACCTGCAGTTCGAGCCCTTGTCCTGCGCGGTGGTGGTCGGCGTCACGGTCGTGTCCTTCGCCGCCTCGGCGATCGCCTACGACCCCGGACGCGGCATGCTGGCCCGGCGCGGCGGGCCGGGCGACTGATGTCCCTGGAGTGCCGATCGTTGCGTAGCCTCGCGTCCGTTCTCGTTCCGGCGGCCCTCGGCGCCGCCGTGGTCACCTCGGCCCTGGTCGCCTGCGCCGCGATCTCGTCCGCCATGATCTCGTCAGCTTGGGCGCAGGTGCCCGGCGGCGCCGGTGCCGTGCCCACGCTGCAGCAGCAGCCGTCCGGCGAGATCGGGGCCCAGACCAGCGGGGCGGAGCCGGCCCGCGCGCCCGGCTCCAAGGCCGACACCGGCACGGTGCTGCCCAAGGCCGGCGAAACCTCGGGCACGACCACCTCCTACGCCAGCGCGCAGCCGGAGAAGCCGGCGCAGTGGCCCTGCGCGCAACGCAGGGTGCAGACCATCAGCGCCGGCACCATCTGGTCCGGTCCCGACCTTGCCCAGGGAAGCGGCTGGGAGGGGGACAACGAGGTCGCCAACCTCGCCCAGAAACTCGCCTCGCGCCGTCTGCCCCTCGACGAGGTCGATCCCCTGATCGCCGATTTCGCCAGCCGGGCCGGCGCCGACAAGGCGAAGAAGCTGACCGAACTGTTCGTGGGCACGCTGGACGTCATCAACGGCAGCCGCGGCGAGATCCTGCAGGGCATCATGCGCTATGCCCAAGGCCAGGAGCGTTTGGCCGAGCGCATGCGCGCCGAGTCCGACAAGATCAGCGAGGCGATGAGCGACGTGCAGGGGTCCACCGGCGTCGCCGCCACCGAGGCCAACCGCGATTTCGCCTGGGACCAGCGCATCTTCAAGGAGCGCAAGCAGGCGCTCTCCTACGTCTGCGAAACGCCGAGCCTGCTGGAGCGCCGCGCCTACGAGATCGGCAAACGCATTCAGGCGCAGTTGTAGCGATCAACTGGTGACCATCGCGATGTACGACGAACAGTCAACTCGCATGATCCGATGGCCGGAGGGGAAAACTCCCGACACTTGGCACGACGTTACCCAGCTCCTCAACTGGGACTTCGCCGAAGCGGTCCTCGACTGGGTCGTGATGCAGCCGGAATGCGACAAGGCGACCGCCGCCTATCTGTTCTGGTTGTCCGATCCAGACTGGTTCGCCACGACGCTTGGGCGCGACGATAAGTTCGCGTTGGACGCGCGCAGGCTTTTCGACATGATCCTTGACCGCTGGAAAGCGGGCGCCTTCACGAGGGCGGAGTTGAGCTGGGACGACTGGATCGGGACGTCCGCCGCATCCCACCTCGCCATGGTCGCCGAGCAGGACGAGCGACGCGACCCGCTGGGCATTCCGCAGGACCTTTTCCAGCCCGTCAAAGGGCACGATCCGGACGTGCCGCGAGAACTTCGCACCGAAGCCAATGCCGAACTGCGCGACCTCCTTCGCGATCTCGGCACGATCTGCGAGCCCTCACCCTAAGGAAGCGTTCATGTCCGTTCCAGCCATCGGAACAGTTCTTCTTCTCGCGCTGTTTGCCTCAACTGTGTCCGGGCCGGCCGCCGCCGCCAAGGCGACGCGGCTGTGGAACCTCACCGACAACACCATCACCAGGCTGCAGTTGGCCCCGGCCGGCACCACCGATTTCGGGCCCGATCAGGCCAAGAACGACAAGGACGGCACGGTCGACCACGACGAGCGCCTGAAGATCACCGGCGTGTCGACCGGCAGCTACGACATGCGCTTCACCGATGCCAAGGGACGCACCTGCACCGTGAAGAACCTCGCCGTGAAGGAGGGCGACGTCTTCTCGGTCGAGGAAAAGCAGCTCCTCGACTGCAAGAAATGATTGAGGGCCCATGAACGGTTTTCAGGCCATCGTCCTCATCTGCCTCGCCACGACGCAGGCGCCGCAATGCGACGAAACCAACGCCATCGTGACGCGCACCGTGCACGTCGACAACGAACTCGGCTGCAACAACGGCTGGCAGGAGATCATCGCCCGCGGCGGCCTGCGCGAAAGCCTGCGCGATGGCGCCTATCTCAAAACCCTTTGCCGCAGGGAGAAGGCCGATCCCTGACCTTGGAGCATCGGCCCTGATCCGGTCCGATGCTCCAACCTATTGTGCCGCGCCGGATTTGTCCGGAAACCGCTGCGCACTTTTCGGTCCGATGCTCTAGAGCACCGGACCCGAAATCGGATCCGGTGCTCTAAGTCGCTGTGCCGCATCGGATTTGTCCGGAAACCGCGGCGCGCTTTTCGGTCCGATGCTCTAGCGGAAACAGCGGATCTCGGCTTCGGCCTGGGCGCGGCGCAGGTCGGCGATCACGTCGTTCAGCCCTTTCACCGCCGTGAACTCGCGGGACTGTGCTCCCAACCCTTGCCGCATCGACAGGATCGTCTCCGCTTCCTCGTACTTGTCGTAGGGCAGGATCGAGGCGATCACGTCGATGGAGCAGGAGCAATGATCGAGCGCCGACCTCGTCTGGCTGTTGGCCGCCATGCAGCCGAGCACGTAGTCTGCGCGGGCGGTTGTCGGATAGTCATTGATCGCCTCGCTCGCGGCGGTGGCCACGACGGTGGTTCCCGCCCAAAGGAGAACGGAGACAAGCAGGGCTTTCATGGCAGCTTCACCGCTCCGTAGCGCAGACGCTCGCTGAAGGTCGCCGGCCCATCGGCTGGCGCGTGAATGTCGATGCCGACGATGTACCCCGGCATGGCGTCGGCCACATCGACCGTATAGGTCATCGACTCCAGGCCCTTCATCTTGTTGGCCTCGGCATCGCCAAGGAATGGCTGAACGGTGACCCGCGTACCCGCCACGGTCTTGCCGCCGATGTCGAGCTGCGCCGGTTCGATCCGAGCGTGGTCGCGCCACGCCTTGCGGATCGCGTTCTTGAGGTAGCGCGGATTGGCCTTGAAGCTCTTGGACAGTTCCTGCACGTTCTCTTCCAGGACGAGGAGAAGAACGGGGTTCTGCTCGTCCGAGCGGAAAGGGCCGGCGGCCTTGGCATTCTCGCCGGAGAACATCCGGACCTCGGCCGTACGGCTCCCCGGCCCTTCGCCGGCCGCGAGAGTGAGAACGACGTGATCGTCGAACGACGGACCGAAGGAAGCGTCCGCCACCTTCTTTGCATAGTCGTAGGTGATGACGGAGGCGGCGGGAGCCTGCTTCCACTGCGTGCCGGAGAAGAGCAGCGAGGCAACGTCGGCCTGCGGGGCGGCCGGCGGTTTGCCGACCTCCGCGACCCGGCTCGGTCCCATGGGCGGGAGCGGGTCGGCGAGAACCGTTCCCGCACCAAGGGCAACGGTCGCGAACGCCGCCATGCCGACAAATCGCAATCTCAAGACAACGTTTCCTCTATCTCGCGCGATATGGGCCTGCCCGGACCGCGATAAACGTAGTCGGGCGGGAGATCCGTCGCCGATTCGGCCGTGGCCAGCGCCTCGATGCTGGCGTGGAACGGCGACTTGCCGCAAGCCGGGTCGGTCGCCCCCGCCTCGCCGAGCAAAGCCAAGGCCTGGCATCGACAGCCGCCCCAGTCGATCTCCTTGCGTTCGCAGGATCGGCAGGGCTCGGGCATCCAGTCGGTGCCGCGGTAGGCGTTGAAGGCCGGCGAGCGGCGCCAGATATCCGACAGCGAATGGTCCTGGACGTGCCAGAACTCCAGGCCGGGGATCGACTCCGCCGCGTGGCAGGGCAGCACCTTGCCCGAGGGCGAGACGTTCATCAGCTTGCGCCCCCAGCCGCCGGCGCAGGCTTTCGGGCGCAGGGCGTAATAGTCTGGCACCACCAGGTCGATGACGAGCGAGCCGCTGAGCCGCCTGCGCGCGGCATCCACGATGCGGATGGACCGGTCGACGTCGGGGCGCGCCGGCATCAGCGCCGCGCGATTCGTGTAGGCCCACCCATAATACTGCGTATGCGCGATCTCCAGCCGCCGGGCCCCGAGCTTCACGGCGAGGTCGATGAAGCCTTCGACCTGATCGATGTTGCCGCGATGGATCACGGCGTTCACGGTCAGGGCCAGTCCCTGGCGGGCAATCTCTTCGGCAAACCGCATCTTCGCCTCGTGCGAGCCGCGCAGGCCCGACACCTTGTCGGCCGCGACCGCATCGACCCCCTGGAGGGAGAGCTGGACGTGATCGAGCCCGGCGGCGGCAAGGTCGGGCAGAACGGCCGTGGCCCGGCCGACGCCCGAGGTGATGAGGTTGGAATATAAACCCACCTCCGCGCACCGCGCGGTGATGGCCACGATGTCGGCCCGCGCCGTCGGCTCGCCGCCCGACAGGTGGACATGGAGGATGCCGAGCCCGGCCGCCTCGCCCAGCACGCGCAGAACGGTGGCCGTGTCCATCTCGCGCGAGCGCTTGTCGAGTTCGAGCGGGTTGGAGCAGTACGG
>CALMGA010000262.1:0-2767 GCA_937863205.1 uncultured Beijerinckiaceae bacterium
TTGCGCGCCGCCCTTGCCGAGCTTGTCGGCATCGTCGCGGCCGGTCCGCCCGATCCGGCCGACCTTCGCGGCGCGGTGCGGCTGGTAGCGTCCGACGTTCCCCCCGCCGCGCTAGGCGCCGCGCTGACATCGGAGCTGGCGAAGCGGGCGCCGGGCATCGACCTGATCTTCCACCCCTGGCACGTCGGCGACGAGGTCGCGCGGCTCGAGCGCGGCGAGGTGGACCTCGTCGTCGCCGTCACCTCCTTCTTCGGCGCGTCGCTACGGGCCGAGCCGCTCGGCGCCTACCCCTATGCGGTGTTCATGCGGAACGATCATCCGGCGGCGGCCGGGACCTTGGACGTCGATGGCTGGCTGGCCTTGCCGCACATCGTCGTGTCGGGCCGCGGCGACCCGCGAGGGTCCCTCGACGCGGTGCTGACGCGCCTCGGGCGCAGCCGGCGGGTCGCCGTCGTCGCGCCCACCTTCCTGCACGCGCTGGAACTGCTATGCCATAGCGACCTTGTCGGCGCTTTCCCGACGGGCATCATGGCGGGCGCCGCTGCCATCCAGCTGACGTCGCGCGCCGTGCCGGTCGCGATCGAGCCCGTCGCGCTCCATTTGGTCCGTCACCGCCGCACCGACACGGACGCGGCGGTGACGCTTGTCGCCGCGCTGATCGGCGAGATCGCGCCGCGTCTCGGCTCTTGAGCAATCGAGCCGGCTTCGCTGTTGCCGAGCTTCATTGGACGACGGCCTGCGCGGACGCCGGCACCGTCCGATCTCACGCTGCCCAATGGACGTGATCGATCACCTCAGCGTGCTGTCCACTCAATCTTTGTCGCTCCATTGCTCGACATGCCTGCGCGATCCGTGCCGCCCGGGACGTCCCCCACCACGGTAGCTTCGCGTGATGACAGCCAAAGGCACAGAGTGGTTGAGGTGTGTTCGCGCTGGCAATGATCGAGGACGCACCAGTGACGAATGGCTGCTATCAGGAGAGTTGGGCCGTGCCATAGGCGGCTGATTCGGGCGCTCTGCCGCCCAACCGCTCGGCGGCGTGAGCTGGCCACAAAGAATGGCCGCTTTCCGGTGGCCATCTTGCCTGAGCAGACGTTGCGGGACACGCCGGCTCAGCGACGCCGCAGCTACCTGGATCAAGCGCGCATCGCGAAGTAGCCGGGTAGCGGCTGACCTTTCAGGGTCCGCCAAAACAGCACGAGCGTGAGCCATGTCCATCCGGCGGCGACTAAGCCCGCGAAGATCAGCGCGACCGTCGGTGGGAGCAGCCACGTTCCCGCCAGCGCGACGGCCGGCACGGCCTGCATCATATGGGTCCCGAGGAAGTGGGCAGGCCGGAGGTCTGCGGCGTTCACCGTCCAGCCCGTCAACCACATGGTTCGTGGCGTCGAGGGCGGGGGGACCGCGTAGCGGCTATTGCGGGAGCCCATCCGGAACGTGATCAGCAGCGTCAGCCCGGCACCCACGATTAATGCGACAGGCACGGCCAGCCGCACGGCGGGCGGCCACGCCGGGGGCGGCGACAGCGCTGTCGCGATCCCGACCACAACGGCCGGCAAGAGCACCAGGAGCGCGCCGATCCCCAGCACGGACTAGATCGCAGACTCGAGCGGCGTGTCCATGTTGAAGTGGGAGCGCCGCTGCCGCCCCGCCTGCACATTGATGTAACCCACCTCGATCACGGCCGCCGCGACGGACAGCCACGCGACCGTGAGCAGAACGATACCGTCCCCGAGGAAACCGGCGATCAAGGCGAAGGTGGCGTAGTGCAGGGCAAGCGAGATGCCGAACTTCGCCGGCTTGTTCCAGACGTTCTCGCCGGCCAGTCGACGCTGGTCGAAGCGCCGTGCCACGAGGACGATGGGCGTCGAGGCGGCGAAGCCGGCAGCGGCATACCAGTAGAGGTGTGCGGGATCGATCATCGGTAATCCTCCGTGGCCCGGACGGTGCGGAGAGCCTCTCGGTGGGACCCGGGAGCAGTGGGTGTTGCGGGATCGAATGACCGGACGGCGCCGGCGACTGCCGCGCGCCCGGCATGGATCGAGTCGAAGTTCCATCCTTCGCGAGGCGCATGGCCCGGCGGTCGGCATCGCGTGGTCATGTGGCGAGCCCCAGCCGCGGGGCGACGAGGAAGCGCAGAGCCAGGAATGCGATGAGGCCGACCGGGCCAATGAGGAACGTCAGCAGGAGATACGGCAGGATCAGGAACGGCGACATGTCCGCATCGAGCCCGGCGCGCGCGACCCAAGTGCCCACGAACAGGTCGAACGCGATGTAGTGCAACCAGCCGGCCGCGAGCGCGGCGTCGTTGGCGAAAAGCCGTCGGACAGCTGCGATCGAGCCGAAGCCGCCGCCGGTACGGGCGCGCAAGCCCTGGGCGAGCAAAACGGCATAGGCCAGTCCGACGATGGTAGGCACGACGAGTGCCGTCCCAACCCAGATCGGCGTGCGGAGAACGTCGGGAACGAAGAGGCTGGTCGCCAGACCGAGCCAGGACAGTGCCGCAACGCCGCCGCAGATCGAGAAGGCGCGGTCAGGAATGGGCATCCTTCCACCTCTGGTCTCAGACGATCCGCTGCGGACCATCGCCGTAGGTCGGTACATCGCGATCAAGGTCCCACAAACGCTGACAGCCGGGACAGCAAACGCCGAGCCTGAACCATTCACATCGTACGCGTATCATTAAATGGATCGCGTATGAGCCAAAGACAAGCCCCGGCGTTCTCGCAGGTGCTCGCGAAGCCGGTTGACGCGCCGGCTTTCCACC
>CALMGA010000262.1:2777-4722 GCA_937863205.1 uncultured Beijerinckiaceae bacterium
ACTGATTGTTCACGCGAGACGAGGCGGATCGTGCCGCATGCCGACGCGGTCACAGGGCCATCGGCGACGCCGATGCCAGAACGCGCGCTGGCACGGTCGACATCGCGTCGATCGGCGGCTCGCTGCCGATTTGGCACACGCGGTTCAGCAGGCCGAATGTCACCACGTCGCGATGGTCTCGAATGCCAGTCGCGCCTCCTTGATGCCCGTCTCCGGTCAAGGTTGGAATGATCAGGGACACGCGGGGTCGTGCTGAACGGAGCGGTCGCACGCCTGCGCTGCGCGGTACCGATCGATCCGCCGCTCGCCGCGCGCGCTCAACTCGAAGGGACGCCCATTTAGTTCGTCGTTGAAGAGACGCGGGGTTGCGCGCGCGATAAGACCGGCAAGGCTGCGACGGCGTCCATCCCGCCGCACCGGCGATGCTGTAGGGTCCGCGCTGAGTTCGGAGTACGAAGGGCCAAGGATGGTGCCGGCGCCAAGATCCAGTCCTCAGATCCGCCGCGAGCGGCAGCGCGCGGCGTTCCGCGAGGACGTGCTCGCCGAGGCGAGTGCGATGCTCGTGGAAGAGGGACCGGATGGGCTGAGCATGCGCAAGCTGGCGCATCGCTTGGGCTGCGCGCCGATGAGCTTGTACGCCTACTTCCGCGACAAGCACGACCTTCTGACCGCGCTGGCGCATCAGGGCTTCGGAACCCTGGCCGAGCGCCTTGCGGCCGAGCCCGCGGAGGAGCCGCTTGCCGCCCTGCGCGCGGTGTTCCTGACCTACGCGCGGCTCGGGTTGGAGCGGCCGGACGATTACCGCGTGCTGTTCATGACGCCTGAAAAGCAGCCGGTGCGGGAGTTCGCAGGGCCGGAGGAGATCGCCCGGGAAAGCCCGGCCTTTGCCATCGGCCTGGATCGCGCCCAAGCTTGCGTCGCTGCGGGGATGCTGGAGGGTGACGCGCACGCCATCACGACTCTGCTCTGGACCGCGGTGCATGGGGCGGTCGCGGCGGTTCTTACCTTCCCGGCGTTCCCGTTCGGCGACCGCGGTGCATACGTCGCGCGGGTGGTGGACTGGACGATTGATGGCCTGCGAGCCGCAAGGATTGCGCCGCTCGCGTAGGGAGATCGCGGACGAGCTCCAGGAACCCGTGGGGATCACCAAGCCAAACCGCCCTTCGTACGACCGAGATGGCAGGATAAAGTCCCCTCTGGAGGAGGCTGGCCGCAGTGCAGTGCGCCTCCAGTTGGGTGGCGTCGACTATAACCTTTGTCAGCGCCGGCTCTCCTAGTCCCGCCGAAGACTTTATTGAGGACGGGGCCGACTTCCAGCGCCTGCTGATCACCAGTCAATTGCGACAAGATGGCTTTCGATATGGCGCACAACCGTTGATGGTCTACGTTCAAAGCGACATTCCGCAGTCCTGACGAGTGTGTCGCCGGCTGGACGTTCGAATGTGGGCTCGAGTTAACATCAGGCCGCTCGCTCGGCGGGCGCTGCCGGGCAGGAACCTGGATCATGAAGATCGTCGCGACCGGCTACGGATCGCCGTCCGCCATGCTCCGCGTGCGGCGCAGCGAGGAACGCCCGCCAGGTGCCGGCGAGGTCGCGATCGAGGTGCGCGCGGCGGCGGTCAACCCGAAGGACCTCAAGCTCTACGTCAGCGAGGATTACGCCAGCATGCGGGATCGCCCGTCCGCCTTCCCGCTCGATCTCGGTTTGGAAGCCGCCGGCGTCGTGACGGCGGTGAGGGCGGGGGCGAGCGGGCCCCTCGGGCCGCTCCGGGAAGGCGACGAGGTGATCGCCTATCGCATCACGGGAGCTTACGCCTCCAGGATCGTCGTCCCATCCGCCTCCGTCGTCCCCAAGCCGGTCCGGCTCGACTGGGCCCAGGCCGGCTCGCTGATGCTCGCCGCCACCACGGCCTTCCACGGCCTGGCGGCGACGGTGGTGAGGCCC